>DATBBB010000320.1:0-3169 GCA_036271215.1 Kofleriaceae bacterium
CGTGCGCGGTCGGGGACGGCGAGTCCGTCGACCCGTGGCAGTCGGCGGTGTGGGGCACGACCCGGGTGGCGGCGTCGGAGCTCCCGGCGCTGGCGCCCGGGCTGATCGATCTGGACCCGGCTGGGCGCACCGCGGCGGCAACCGAGGCGGTCACCGAAGAGGTCACCGCGGAGATCACCGCGGAGATCACCGAGCTGGTCGCCGAGCTGGTCGCGTCCGATGGTGAGAACGAGGTCGCGCTGCGCGGCCACCGGCGCCACGTCGCGCGGCTGTCCGCTGCGGGGCCCGCGCCGGCGGCGTCGAGGCTGCGCGATGACGCCACCTACCTGGTGACCGGAGAGCTCCCCGGCCCCGCGCTGCACGTGGCGCGCTGGCTGGTCGAGCGCGGAGCCCGCCAGCTGGTCGTGGTCCGGGCGCCGGGCGAGCAGCGCGCCGGCGTCGACGAGGCGATCGCCGCGCTCGAGGCCCAGGGCGCACGGATCCAGCGGGCCGACGTCGACCTCGGGCGCGAGGCCGAGCTGGCCGCGCTGATCGGCGCGCTGCGCGACGCCGAGTCGCCGCTGCGCGGGGTCGTGCACGCCGCGGGCGTGGGGCCGGTGTGCTCGCTGCTCCAGACCGACGCCGCCGTGGTCGACGCGGCGCTGCGTCCCAAGGTCGCCGCGGCGTGGGCGCTGCACCGCGCGCTCGGCGCGCACGCGCTCGACTTCTTCGTGGTGTTCTCGTCGGGGACCGGGGTGTGGGGCAGCGCGGGGCACGGCGCGGGCGCCGCGGCCGACGGGTTCCTCGATGGCCTGGCGCACCTGCGCCGCGCGCGCGGCCTGCCGGCGCTGAGCGTCGACTGGGGGATGTGGGACGAGGGCGCGGCCGCCGATCCGGACGCCGCGGCGCGGCTGGCCGCGGCGGGCCTGGGCGCGATGTCGACCGGCGAGGCGCTCGACGCCATGGGCGGGCTGCTCGCGTCGCACGACGCGCAGCGCGTGGTCGCGCGGCTCGACGAGGCGCGGTTCTCCGCGGTGTACGCCGCGCGCACCGGTCGCAAGCTGTTCGCGGGGCTGGCGCGCGACGCGGCGCCGGCGTCGGCGTCGGCCGTGGCCTCGGGCTCGGGCTCGGGCTCGGCTTCGGCCTCGGCTACCCCTCGCCGGTGGAACGGCCAGTCCGCCGACGAGCTCCGCCCGAGCCTGGCCCGGCTGGTCCGCGACACCGCGGCGAGCGTGCTCGGGTTCAGCGACCCCGGCGCGCTCGATCCTCAGCTCGGGTTCGCCGAGCAGGGGCTGGACTCGCTGATGGCGGTGCAGATCCGCAAGCGGCTCGAGGCCGAGCTCGGCGTCAAGCTGTCCGCGACCGTGGCGTTCGATCATCCGAGCGTCGAGCGGCTGGTGGCGCACCTGCTGACCGACGTGCTCGCGCTCGAGCAGGCCGCGGGCGCCATGGCCACCCGCGCGGTCGTGCTCGACGAGCCGATCGCGATCATCGGGGCGTCGTGCCGGCTGCCGGGGGGCGCCGTCGACCTGGAGGCGTACTGGGCGCTGCTGTCGGATCGCCGGGTCGCGGCCACCGAGGTGTCGCCGACGCGCTGGGATCCCGCCGTCTGGTACGACGCCAACCCGGACGCGCCCAACCGCACCTACGTGACCAAGGCCGGCTTCCTGGACGAGGTCGAGACGTTCGATCCGAGCGTGTTCCGGATCTCGCCGCGCGAGGCGGTGAGCCTCGAGCCCCAGCAGCGGCTGCTGCTCGAGGTCTCCTGGGAGGCGCTCGAGCGGTCGGGGCGCCCCGTGGCCTCGCTGCGCGACAGCGCCACGGGGGTGTTCGTCGGCGTGGGGATGAACGAGTACCTCGATCGGATCCGTGAATCGGGAGAGCTCGACACCTACGTGAGCACCGGCAACTCGCTCAGCGTCACCGCGGGGCGGTTGTCGTTCGTGCTCGGGCTGCACGGGCCGAGCGTCGCGATCGACACCGCGTGCTCGTCGTCGCTGGTCGCGGTCCACCTGGCGGCGCAGAGCCTGCGCGCGGGCGAGTGCGAGATGGCGCTGGCCGGCGGGGTCAACGTGCTGGTGTCCCCGGCGTCGTTCGTCGCCATGTCGCGGATCCGCGCGCTGTCGGCCGACGGTCGGTGCAAGACGTTCTCCGCGGACGCCGACGGCTACGGCCGCGGCGAGGGCTGCGTCGTCGTCGTGCTCAAGCGGTTGTCGGACGCGCAGCGCGACGGCGATCAGGTGCTGGCGGTGATCCGCGGCACGGCGGTCAACCACGACGGGCCGAGCAGCGGGCTGACGGTGCCGAGCGGGCCGGCGCAGCAGGCGGTGATCCGGCAGGCGCTGGCGCAGGCCCAGGTCGCGCCGGGCGCGGTCGACTTCGTCGAGTGCCATGGCACCGGCACGCCGCTGGGCGACCCGATCGAGGTCCAGGCGCTGTCGGCGGTGTATGGCGCAGATCGGCCCGATGACCGGCGCCTGGTGCTCGGCGCGGCCAAGGCCAACATCGGCCACCTCGAGCCGGCGTCGGGCATCGCCGGCCTGCTCAAGGTGGTGCTGGCGCTCCAGCACGGCCAGATCCCGGCGCAGCCGCCGATCAGCGAGCTCAACGCGAACATCCCGTGGGACAGCTCGCCGGTCGAGGTGGCGCGGGAGCCGGTGGCGTGGCCGCGCGGCGAGCGGCCGCGGTACGCGGGCGTGAGCTCGTTCGGGATCAGCGGAACGAACGCGCACGTGGTGCTGGAAGAAGCGCCCATGTGGGAAGAGCCCGAGCGCGCGGCGACGCGGTCGGCGGAGCTGCTGGTGGTGTCGGCCAAGAGCGCGGAGGCGGTGGCGGCGCAGGCCGAGCGGCTGGCGCGACAGCTCGAAGCCGCCGGCGGCGCGGCCCTGGGCGATGTCGCGCGGAGCCGGGCGACGACGCTGAGCGCGATGGAGGAGCGGGTGGCGGTGGTGGCGGAGACCCGCGAAGAGGCGACTGCGGCGCTGGCGGCGGTGGCGCGTGGCGAGCTGCCCGGCGGGGTGGTGCGCGGCCGCGCGACGGGTGGCGGCAGCGGGAAGATCGTGTTCGTGTTCCCCGGGCAGGGATCGCAGTGGCTGGGGATGGGGCGGCGGCTGCTGGAGGAGGAGCCGGCGTTTGCCGAGGCGGTGGCAGCGTGCGATCGAGCGATCCAGGCGGAGGCGGGGTTCTCGGT
>DATBBB010000321.1:0-13783 GCA_036271215.1 Kofleriaceae bacterium
CACGGCGCGCCAGGGCCACCAGGTCGCCGTCGTCGTGTCGGCGATGTCCGGCGAGACCAACCGGCTGCTCAAGCTCGCCCACGAGCTCCAGGAGGATCCGAACGACCGCGAGGTCGACGTGATCATCGCGACCGGCGAGCAGGTCTCGGTCGGCCTGGTCGCGCTCGCGATCCGCGCCGCGGGCGGCAAGGCGCGGTCGTTCCTCGGCCACCAGTGCCGGATCGTCACCGACAGCGCGTTCTCGCGGGCGCGGATCGTCTCGATCGACGCCCAGCCGATCCGCGACGCGCTCGCCGCCGGTGAGATCGCCGTGATCGCCGGGTTCCAGGGCGTCGACGACCGCGGCAGCATCACCACGCTCGGCCGCGGCGGCTCGGACACCACCGGCGTGGCGATCGCCGCCGCGCTCAACGCCGATGTCTGCGAGATCTACACCGACGTCGACGGGGTCTACACCACGGATCCCAACCTGGTGCCGACCGCGCGCAAGATCGACCGGATCAGCTACGAGGAGATGCTCGAGCTCGCGTCGCTCGGCGCCAAGGTCTTGCAGCTCCGCTCGGTCGAGCTCGGCATGAAGTACGGCGTGAAGATCCACGTCCGATCGAGCCTTCACCCGATCACCGTCGACGTCCCCGGCACCTGGGTCGTCCCCGAAGAGGCAGCCATGGAGAAAGTCACCGTCGCTGGGGTCACCGTCGTCAAGGACGAGGCCAAGATCACCGTCGCCGACCTGCCGGATACCTCCGGCATCGCCGCCCGGCTGTTCGCGCCGCTCGCCGACAGCAGCATCTCGGTCGACATGATCGTCCAGAACCAGGCGTTCGACGGCACGACCGACCTCACGTTCACCGTGCCCAAGGGCGACCGCAAGCGCGCCTGCGAGCTGCTGAAGGACAAGGTCCCCGAGCTGGTCGGCGCGGGCGGCGAGCGGATCGCGTTCGACGACGAGATCGCCAAGGTCTCGGTGGTCGGCGTCGGCATGCGCTCGCACGCCGGGATCGCCAAGACGATGTTCCAGCTGCTGTCGGGCGAGAACATCAACATCCAGCTGATCTCGACCAGCGAGATCAAGATCTCGTGCGTGATCGCACGCAAGTACGCCGAGCTGGCGGTGCAGTGCCTGCACGAGGGCTTCGGGCTGTCGAAGCCACCGAGCGAGCGCGACAGCATCTGAGGCCGGCGCGGCGCCGGGGGCTCGATCGCGTGGGGCTCGATCGCGAGCGGGCGTGGCGCGAGCGCTACCGCGGGGTATAGACTTGCCCACGATGGGCGGTTGTACGAATTGCAATAGCAAGACCGGCTGCGATGATCGCAAGGGCTCGATGATGGCCTCGGTCGATCAGGCGCTCGAGGCGCTGTACCCGAGCAAGACCTGGGGCGAGCCCGAGGACGGCGTGGTCGAGGGCCTCTTGCCCGACGAGGTCGCCGCGCTCGCCGACGAGCTGGCGGGCGTGCTCGGCGGCGCGACGTTCGTACGCCCCGGCGGCGACGACGAGCCGTGCGACTACATCTACGCGCTGTGCCTGGGCCGCACGCCGTGCATCGTCCAGGTCCGCGACCACGGCGTGCCGGTGCCCGCCGAGTGGGACGCCACGACCGGCGCGATCCAGGAGCTGTACCTGCGGCTCGTGATCAGCCAGCGCGCCCGGGTCGCGGCCGTCCAGCAGGTCGCGGTCGATGTCACGCGTGCGCCGGGTGGCTTCGTGGTCCGCGAGCAGCCGCGCGCCGGGGTGTACGACGCGCCGCTCCTGCACCGGATGCAGAAGCTGGTCGCGACCCTGCCGGCGTACGACCTGCTCCACGTCGACTTCGGCGAGATCGCCCACGCGCCGCCGGGGTTCCACGCCGGCAGCTGGCGCCAGCTGTTCGGCGGCGAGCCGGCGATCGCGAACTACCTGTTCTATCCCCAGCCGACCACGATGGTGTCGACCGGGTTGATCGTTGCCTCGGGTGTGGCTCCGGGCGTCTCCCCCGGCGTTGGCTCGGGCGTCTCCGCGGGGGCCGCCGCCGCCGGGCCGCGGAGCTAGCGAGCCGCGATGGACGGGCCGCCGCCACCGGCCGAGGGCGCGCTCGCCGACGAGGTCCGCGCCGCGCTGCGCGAGCTGGTCGACGAGATCGGCGCGGTGTCGGCGCGCATCGTCGAGCACGATGACCTGCGCACCGGCGTGCCGGCGCGGACCCTGGCGCTCGGCGGCGGCGAGTACCTGCGGGTCGAGCTGGCGACCCGCCAGGGCCGCGAGGTCGACGTCGAGGCCGCGTTCGATCGCGTCGCCCGCCAGCTGCGCGCGATCCGCCGGCGCTGGGAGGTCGCGCGGCTGCCCGAGATCCACGTCGCGGCCGGGGCGCCGCAGCCGACCAACGACCGGATCTCGACCCGGATCGAGAGCTACCTGCGCGCGCTCGCCGGGATCGATCGCGCGAACAACGCGTTCGTCATCCGCGGCCGGCAGCTGATCGCCGCGGCGCGCCCGCCCGACGAGCTCGAGGCCACCCGCTGGCCGTTCCTGGCCCGCCGCGCGCTCGCGAGCCACGCGCCGCACAGCTCGCACGGCGAGGTCGTCGACCCCGACGCCTACGCGATGAGCTTCTGGTACGACGCCGCGCTGGTCGTGCTGCTCGCCGAGCCTTACGCGCTCGACTTCGTGCGCCACCGCTGCCGCCAGGTCGCCCGCGAGCTGGCGAACCTGCTGCCGCTGCTCGACCCCGATCCCGAGACCCCCGCGGCGATCCGCCGCCGACCGCCGACCCTGCCGTGATGGCGTGCGCGGCTCGCCCGCACGCCGGCCAGGATCACTCGGTGTGGGGCGCCGATGCACAGGCCACGCAGGTGAGGAAACCGTCCACCAGCTGCCACGGCATGGACAGCGCGCGCCCGCAGCGGGTCACCGGCTGGCACTCGCCCTCGATCGGCGAGACCAGCTTGGCCAGGTGGACGACGCCACCTCCATCCTGGACGTGTTGTTCGAGCAGGCTCGCATCGTGCAATTCCACGAGCTTGCGGATCGCGTTCAGCAGATCCCACGAACACGGCTTTGGCGCCGCGTCCAGATCACTCACGTGTTCCCAGCACGTATTCGAGCCATAGAACCGCGTCGGTTCTCGCAGTGGAAATGCGCGTCCCTGCCGCGAGCCCTCGTGGACTGTCTCGTGGGGCGCGGCATGGCCCTGGGTGGTTCCGTACGCCACGCGGACGTGGTCGCGCTGGACTTCGATCACGACGCCGGGCCGCAGCTTGCCCTCAAGCTCGAACCGGACGATGTCACGGATCCGCACCACTCCCGATTCCGAGCTACGACGACAGACGCATTCGAGACGCGGTCAGCGTGCGCTGTGCGACGTCACGGGCGCGCCCGTGACGTGCTTCGATCGTCGCCAGATCGAGCCGTTCGGCGCGTGGCACGATCGCCTCGTCCACGACGATCCCCGGGATCGAGGCGAGCATGCGCAGGTGTCGCGCCGCGCTGTCGAGGAAGCGCTCGACCAGTGCGCGTGCGAGCCATGGTTCCACGCGTTGGTCGCCGATCACCGCGCGCATGATGGCGGTGATGCACACGGTCGCCCGGAGGGCATGAAACAGGCACTCTGCAAGCTCGGCAGGGAGCTCCGGGCTCGCTGGATCGAGGTCATGGGGCCGCCCGGACCAGGTGCCGATCTCGGTCGCATAGCGCGCGATCCCTTGACGCTGCGCACTGAGCCAGGCGTCCAGCATGGGCTGCGCCTCGGTCAGAAGTCGAGCCTGCGCGGCACCCAGGCTATCGCCGACCGCTGCAGCGACCCGCATCGTCGACGGCGGCTCGCCGGTCTCGAACAGCGACAGGTGCCGTGCGAGGAGATACTGGATGCTCGCGAGCAGATCCTCGGAGCCGATGAGCGCGTCGAGTTGGTCATCGAGGTCGTCCACGTCGCTGGACGCGAGCACCGGGCGGCCAATGGCGGATGTGACGTACTCGATCAGGTGAAAGACTTGCTGCTCCTCGCTCGTCGCCTGATGTGCTTCGATCGCCGCGCGGACCTTGCGCCACAGCGAGACCAGCCACGGCACCATCCCGGCAAAGGGCATGGTGTCGATCGATCCAATCGCTGCTGCGGTCACGATCCAAGCTTGCCGCACCTGGCCGGTGATGCCAATAGCCCGCCGGGCCTGGCGGGTCAGCCGCCGAGCAGCGACTTGAGGACCGAGGCGTCGCCCTCGAGCGCCGTGCGCTGCATGTAGAAGTGCAGGCCGCGCTCGCCGCCGAGTTCCTCGCCGCCGCCGGCGCGGCCGGGGCCACCGTGGAGCAGCGAGGGCAGGGCGGTGCCGGGGCCGGGGCTCTGGGCCGCCATCTTCGATGATCCGAGGTAGAGCCGGCCGCACCACGGGGCCGCCGCGGCGACCAGCTTGCCGACCCAGTCGCGGTCGTCGGAGTACGCCGAGCTGACCAGGCAGCCCTCGCCGCGCGCGATGAACTCGGCGGCGAACCCGGGCTCGCCGGAGTACGCGCCCAGCGTGGTGACCGGGCCGAAGATCTCGTGTTCGTGGAGCGGCGCGCAGGTCATCGGCGACTGGGTCGCGCGCACCACGGGGCCGACGAAGAACCCCTTGCCGGCCGGGGCGCCCACCGGGGCCTCGACCTCGCCGGTGCTGCCGTGGATCGCCTCGGTGGCGGCGGCGAGCCGGGCGATCCCGGCGCGGATGTCGTCGCGCTGGGCCGCGGTGGCGAGCGGGCCCATGGTCACGCCGTCGTGCGCCGGATCGCCGACCGTGATCCGGGCGAGCCGCTCTCGCATCGCGTCGATCACCTCGGCGAGCTGATCCGACGGCACCAGGACGCGGCGGATCGCGGTGCACTTCTGGCCGGTCTTCTGGGTCATGTCGCGGACCACATCGGCGAGGAACAGGCCGCCGGCCTCGCTGGTCAGCGCGACATCGGGGGCGAGCACCGCGGCGTTGAGGCTGTCGGCCTCGATGTTGAGCCGGACGCCGTGCGCGACGATCGCGGGGTGGCTGCGCAACGTCCGCGCGGTGGCGCTGCCGCCGGTGAACGCGACCGCGTCGCCGGGGCCGAGGTGATCGAGCAGGGTGCCGGCGGGGCCGACCAGCAGCTGGAGCGCGCCCGGCGGCAACAGCGGGGCGAACAGCTCGACCAGCCGGTGGGTGACCAGCGCGGTCGCGGTCGCTGGCTTGGCGATCACCGGCATGCCGGCGACCAGCGCGCAGGCGAGCTTCTCGCACAGCCCCCAGCCCGGGAAGTTGAACGCGTTGATGTGGACCGCGACCCCGCGCCGCGTGGTCCACACGTGCTGGCCGCCCATCCGGGCGGTGCGGCCGACCTGGATCGGCTCGCCGTCGCCGAGCAGGCGGGCCGCCCCGAGCTTGGCGCCGAGCTCGGCGTAGTGCGACAGCGTGGCCGCGCCGCCGTCGATGTCGAACTTGGCGTCGCCGCGGGTGTTGCCGCCGTTGGCGACCGCGAGCGCGATCAGCTCCTCGCGCGCGCCGTGGATCGCCTTGGCGAGCGCCGCGAGCAGCGCGCCGCGCTGGGCGAACGTCAGCCCGCCGAGCTCGCGGGCGCCGGCGGTGCGCGCGTGGTCGAACGCCGCGGCGAAGTCGTGGCCGCCGGCGTGGACCTCGGCGAGCGCGATCTCGGTGGCCGGGTTCACGAGCACGGTCACCGCGCCCGATCCCGCCGACCACGATCCCGAGAGGTAACTGGCGAGCAGCTTCATGCCGCGTTCTTACCCCATCTCGGCCTCATCTTGGCCGCATCTTGGCTGCGGGCGTGCCCGCGGTTCCGCAGGCCTGTCACCGCGGCTGCGCCGGACCGTGGTGCGCGGATCGCCGGGCGTTGGCCGGGCGTGCCCCGCGGTTCCGCGGCCTGTCACCGCGGCTGCGCCGGACCGCGGTGCGCGGGTCACCGGGCGCCGGCTCGCGGCGGCCCAGCCGTGCAAGCCGGGGCGCGGACGTGGTAGCAACACGTCATGACGGATCGCCGGCCACCGGACGCGGGGAAGCCCCGGCTGTCCGTGATCGTCCGGTCGTACAACCGGCTGCCGGCGCTCGCCGAGCTACTCGCGGCGCTCCTGGCCCAGGATCACGACTCGTTCGAGATCGTCGTGATCGAGCAGACCACCGTCCGAGCACCGGACGACGTCGCCCGGCTCGACGAGCTGGCGCGCGATCCGCGGGTCCGCGTGCTGATCCACCCGCCGCTCGGCGGCCCGGGGGCGCGCAACGCCGGGGTCCGCAGCGCGCGCGGCGACCTGCTGGTGTTCATCGACGACGACGACCTGCCGGCGACCACCGACTGGCTGCGCCGCCACGAGGCGAGCTTCGGCGACCCGCGGTGCCTCGGCGTGACCGGCCAGTTCGTCGACGACGGCCCGCCGTACGTCAACATGGCGCGCGCGCGCCGCCAGGTGCTGTCGTTCAACGTGCTCAAGTGGCAGCGGGTCTACGCCCGGACCGACGAGAAGAAGCGGGTCGAGAGCCTGATGGGCGGCAACGCGGCGATCCCGCGCACCACGCTCGAGCGGTTCGGGCTGTGGGACGAGTGCACGCCGATCGAGGACGAGCCGTCGCTGTCGTACCGGATCAGCGCCGGCAAGCGCGACGACGAATATCTCCTGTTCGACCCCGCGCCCAAGATGATCCGCCGGCTCGACGTACCGGGTGGGATGGCCAAGCGCACGATGTCGGGCCCGGTCTATGCCCGCCGGGTGTTCACGTTCCTGCACAACATCATCGGCCACTACTTCCCGATCCGGTTCGCGCTGCTCTACCCGGCGTACATCTACTTCGTCGCCTACCACGTCATCCAGTGGATCTGCAGCGACAGCAAGAAGCACCAGACCCTGGCGCGCCGGATCTGGGCGACCGCCGGCATCATCCTGGCGTTGCTGCCGCTGTGGGCGGTGTGGGTCGCCGAGTGGTGGTTCCGCCGGATCCGCGACGGCGAGGCGCCGCACCGGCCGGAGCTCTCGCCGTCCGGCGGCGAGCCGGTGAGCGCCGCGCTGGGCGCGCTGCCCGCCGAGGACGAGCCGTTCGCGCCATCGCGCGTGGCCTGACGCGCCTTTAGCGTGGTGGGCGGGGGCCGGCGAGGCAGCGCTCGGTCGCGGCGGCCACCGAGGTCGTCGCCTTGTGGCACGCCGCGGCGATCGCGCGCTGCGCGTTGGGCTCGGGCTTGGCCTTCTTGCCGGCCGCGAAGTCCTGCTGCGCGCGCTGGCTCCAGGCGTCGATGCTCCAGCGGTCGTCGTCGTCGAGGTTCGGGCACGCCTTGTAGGTGGCGAGCGCGGCGAGCAGGCCGTCGCACTCGGCGTCCATCGTGCCGAGATCGATCTCGGGGGCGACCGGGATCGGCTCGCCGGGGGCGACCGGCGGCGGGTCGCGGTGGCACGCAGCGGCGAGCCACGCTGCGAAGATCGCGCAGGTCCCGCGTGGAAACAGGTTCAGCACCAGGCCGCGACGCAAGCTGTGATCACCCAAGCGCGAACGTCTTATCACGTCGCCGGTCACCTCGCCGGTCACGCGCGACCGTCCACGTCACGGGAATCACAAGACTCTGCCCACAAAGCCCAGGCTGGGGCTCGGGAGTGTCGGGGGCATGCGCTAGATCTGGACGGCGCCATGGCCGGCTTCACGCATCTCCACGTCCACACGCAGTACAGCCTGCTCGACGGGGCGATCCGCGTGAAGGATCTGTTCCCGAAGGTCTCGGCGCTCGGCATGGACACCGTCGCGGTCACCGACCACGGCAACATGTTCGGCGCGATCGACCTCTACACCGAGGCCAAGGCCGCCGGGGTCAAGCTGATCTTCGGCTGCGAGACCTACGTCGCCTCGACCGACCGCACCGATCGCACCAACCGCCGCAACTACCACCTGATCCTGCTCGCGCAGAACGAGGTCGGTTACAAGAACCTCGCCTACCTCAACTCGATGGGCTACCTCGAGGGCTTCTACTACAACCCTCGGATCGACAAGGCGCTGCTGCGCAAGCACAGCGAGGGTCTGGTCGGGATGTCGGCGTGTCTCGGCGGCGAGATCGCGCAGACGCTCGAGAAGAACGGCGTGGCCGCGGCCGAGGAGACCGCGCGCGAGTACGCCAGCATGTTCGCGCCCGGCGACTTCTACCTCGAGCTGATGCCCACGCCGATGGCGGAGCAGGAGACGCTCAACGGCGAGCTGGTGCGGATGGGCAGAAAGCTCGGGATCCCGCTGGTCGCGACCAACGACTGCCACTACGTCAACCGCAGCGACGCCGCCGCGCACGATGTCTTGATGGCGATCCAGACCGGCAAGTCGCTCAAGGACGAGAAGCGGCTCAAGCACACCGTCGACAGCTACTACATGAAGTCGCCGTCGGAGATGGACCAGGCGTTCAAGGACGTTCCCGAGGCGATCGAGAACACCGCGGCGATCGCCGCGCGCTGCAACGTCAAGCTCAAGCTCGATCAGACCTTCCTGCCGACCTACAAGGTCCCCGACGGCGAGACCCTCGACACGTACATCGCGGTGATCATCGAGAAGGGCCTCGACCGCCGGTTCCGCGAGTTCACCACGCGCGGCATCAAGTTCGACCCCGACCAGTACCGCGAGCGCTGCCGGGTCGAGCTCGGCGTGATCCAGAAGATGGGGTTCTCGGGCTACTTCCTCATCGTCTGGGACTTCATCAACTGGGCCAAGGACCACGGCATCCCGGTCGGCCCGGGCCGCGGCTCGGGCGCCGGCTCGGCGGTCGCGTGGGCGATGCGGATCACCGACATCGACCCGCTCGAGTTCAAGCTGCTGTTCGAGCGGTTCCTGAACCCCGAGCGCGTGTCGATGCCGGACTTCGACGTCGACTTCTGCATGAACCGGCGCGGCGAGGTCATCAAGTACGTCCAGGACAAGTACGGCAAGGAGCAGGTCGGCCAGATCGCCACGTTCCATCAGCTCAAGGCGCGCGGCGTGATCCGCGACATCGCGCGCGCGATGGAGATCCCGGTCGCCGAGGCCGACAAGCTCGCCAAGCTCGTCCCCGAGCCGGTGCAGGGCAAGTCGCCGCCGGTCCGCGAGGCGATCGAGCAGACCCCCGAGCTCAAGCAGCTGTACGCCGAGAGCCCGCTGCACCGCGAGTTGCTCGATCTCGCCGCGTCGCTCGAGGGACTCAACCGCAACGCCGGCATGCACGCCGCCGGCGTGGTGATCGCCGAGCGGCCGCTGTGGGAGTACGTGCCGTGCTTCCGCGGCCAGAACGACGAGATCGTCACCCAGTTCGCGATGAAGGAGGTCGAGAAGGCGGGCCTCGTCAAGTTCGACTTCCTCGGCCTCAAGACGCTCACGGTGATCCACACCGCGGTCAAGCTGATCAACCAGCAGCGCGCGGCCGCCCGCCCGGAGGGCGGAACCGAGATCGATGAGCGCGAAGCGCCGTTCGATATCGACACGATCCGCAAGGACGACGGCGACGTCTACAAGATGATCGCGCGCGGCGATACGACCGGCGTGTTCCAGCTCGAATCGAGCGGGTTCCGCGAGATCCTGAAGAAGCTCAAGCCCGACTGCCTCGAAGACATCGTCGCCGCCGTCGCGCTGTACCGGCCGGGGCCACTCGAAGGCGGCATGGTCGACGACTTCATCGACCGCAAGCACGGCCGCAAGAAGGTCGAGTACCCGCACCCGTGGCTCGAGAAGGTGCTCGCCGATACCTACGGCGTGATCGTCTACCAGGAGCAGGTGATGCAGATCGCGCAGGTGCTGGGCGGCTACTCGCTCGGTGGCGCCGATCTGCTGCGGCGCGCCATGGGCAAGAAGAAGCCCGAGGAGATGGCGAAGCAGAAGCAGACCTTCCTCGAAGGCGCCAAGCGGCTCGAGGTCGATCTCAAGATCGCCGACCAGGTGTTCGAGCTCATGGCGTTCTTCGCCGGCTATGGGTTCAACCGGTCGCACTCGGCGGCGTACGGCTGGATCACCTACCAGACGGCGTACCTCAAGCACCACTACCCGCACGAGTTCATGGCGGGCCTGATGTCGTGCGACGCCGACAACGTCGACAACATCGTCAAGTTCATCGCCGAGGCGCGGTCGATGGGCCTGATCGTCGAGCGGCCCGACATCAACGAGTCGCTGCAGGACTTCACGGTGACCGCGGCGACGGCGGAGACCATGGCGGCGGCGGCGAGCGCGGTGGCGGCGGCCGCGGCGGCCAGCACGACCCAGAGCGGCGGCCACGGGGTCGCGGACGAGCCGGTGGCGGCGACCGCGGCGGTCGTCCCGCTCGGCGGCAAGGTCATCCGGTTCGGGCTCGGCGCGGTCAAGGGTGTCGGCGGCAACGCGGTCGAGGCGATCCTCGAGGCCCGCACCGGCGACGGCGGGTTCACCTCGATCTACGAGCTGTGCCGGCGGGTCGATACCCAGAAGTGCAACCGCCGCGTGCTCGAGCAGCTGATCAAGTCGGGCGCGCTCGACGGCATGCCGGGCAGCCATCACCGCGCGCAGCTCCTGGCGGCGCTCGACGCCGCGCTCGAGCGGGGCGCGTCGGAGCAGCGCGACCGGCGGACCGGCCAGACCTCGCTGTTCGGCCTGTTCGCGGCCCAGGAGCCGGCCAAGGCCGCCGCCGCGACCACCCCGGCGCCGGGCATGGGCGAGGTCTACCCCGAGATCGAGATCTGGGGGCCCAAGCAGCTGCTCGCGTTCGAGAAGGAAGCGCTCGGGTTCTACGTCTCGGGCCACCCGCTCGACCGCTACCGCGGCGACCTGCAGCGCTACGCGAGCGCCACGACCAGCGACTTCCCGGCCGGCAAGCGCGGTGTCGGCGACGCCTCGATCGGCGGCATCGTCAGCCAGTACCGCGAGATGATCACCAAGAAGGGCGACAAGATGGCGCGGTTCATGCTCGAGGATGCCGAGGGCACGCTCGAGGTGATCGCGTTCCCCAAGACGTTCGAGAAGGTCCGCCACGTGCTGGTCAGCGACGAGCCGATCCTGTGTACCGGCGCGGTCAAGAACGAGGGCAACGCCGAGTCGCCCGAGTGGAAGATGCTGCTCGAGGCGGCGGCGCCGCTGTCGGAGCTGCGCCAGCTCAAGACCTCGCGGGTCGACATCCACCTCAACGCCGACCAGCTGACCTACGACCAGGTCGCCGAGCTGAAGACCATCCTCGCCAACGCGACCCGCGGCAACTGCCAGGCGGTGCTGCGGCTCAAGATCCCGCAGCGCTCGGAGACCGTCGTCACCCTGCCGGACGCCTGGGCCGTGTCGCCGACCGAGGATCTGCTGATCCGGCTCGAGCGCCTGTTCGGCGAGCGGGTGACCACGCTGGCCTGAGGCCGCCGGCGTAAATCACGGTCGTGACCGCGTGACCGCGCTGTCGTAAGAAGGGCGCGCGTAGCGCGGTGGAGAACGCGGACACGCGAGCGCGCCGCGGGCTGCTGCGCGGCCGGGGCATCGGGGCAGCGCCTGCCGAAGGACCGCCGGCGCATGCGCGGATGGCGCGAGGTATGTGCGGGTGTGAACCCATCGTCGTGGTCACAGTCGCTGCCCCGACCCCGTCCGCTCGCGGTCGCCCGCGGCGCGCTCGCGTGGACGTCTCGCGTGCGCCTCGACGGCGGCGATTCCGGATGCGGCAGAGCTGGGTTCGATCGGGAATCTGATGACCCCGCGTGAAGAAGCTGAGTGGATCAGTCGCTGTTCTCCCACAGCAGGAAGATCCGGGGGGCTCGCCGCGGCCGACGAGGTCTTGTAGCTCGCGCTCGAGATCGCGGTGGTAGCGCGCGCACTCGAGCCAGGCGGTCCCGCCGTCCGGGTCGCAGCGATAGGAGCCCGCGACGCGCCAGCCGTCGAAGAACGGCAGCAGATCTCGGCGACGAGGTCGGCGACCTCGGCCGCGCTGTACACGTGGTCGCCAGGAAAGCTCTCGCCGAGCTCGACCAGGGCCCGGGTGAGCAGCCACAGCTTGCCGGTGCCCTCCTGCTGGTTCGCGGCCAGCGGCAGCGCGCAGCCGGTGACCTCGAATTGCATGCAGCCGTGGCCGCCGAACTGGTGCCTGAAGCTATGCAGCCAGAGCGGCGGGCTGGCGAGCTCGCCGCGGACGCCCTCGTAGCCGATCACGAACGTGGGCAGGACGTCGATGGTCGTGTCGGTGGCGAGCTCGATCGTGGGCGTCACGCGCCCGATGGTACCCGACCCGGCGCAGCCGCCTCGAGCCAGGCCGGGCGCCGTACTGCCTCGGCTAGAACATGACGGTCAGCCCCTCGTGGTACGCACACGGGGACCAGGAGACCGATGTCGAGTTCGAAGCGCTCCCGCCGCCACCTCACCACCGAGCAGAAGGTCGCGATCCTCAAGCGTCACATGATCGACAAGGTCCCGGTGTCGGACGCTCGACGCGGGGGCTGAAGGACCGACATGACCCACACAGCTGCGCCGACGGGCCAGATCCTGCTCTACCGAAGCGAAGACGGTCGCACGAGACTCGATGTGCAGCTCGAGAACGAGACGGTCTGGCTCAACCAGCGGCAGCTCACCGAGCTGTTTGGCAAGGCCAAGGGGACGATCAGCGAGCACCTCAAGCACATCTTCGAGGACGGCGAGCTCGACCCGGTGGCAACTGTTCGGCCATTCCGAACAGTTCAACGCGAGGGGGACCGCGAGGTGGTCCGCGACGTCGAATTCTACAACCTCGACATCGTCATCGCGCTCGGCTTCCGCGTGCGCAGTCCCGCCGCCGTCCGCTTCCGGCAATGGGCGGCCGACAGGCTCAAGGAGTACATCGTCAAGGGGTTCGTGCTCGACGACGAGCGCCTCAAGCGTACCGATCGCGCCGCTGACTACTTCGACGAGTTGCTCGCGCGCATCCGCGAGATCCGCGCGAGCGAGGCCCGGGTCTACCAGCGCATCCGCGAGATCTTCGCGCTCGCCTCGGACTACGACGAGTCCGACCAGGCGACGCTGCGGTTCTTCGCGTTCATGCAGAACAAGATGCACTACGCGGCGACCGGCCTGACGGCCGCCGCGATCGTCCGGTGTCGCGCCGATGCCGAGAGGCCCAATGTGGGGCTGACGAGCTGGAGCGGCGGTCGTGTGCTCAAGCGCGACGTGGGCACGGCGAAGAACTACCTCGACGCCCAAGAGATCGACACGCTGAACCGCATCGTCGTGATGTTCCTCGATCGCGCCGAGTTCCGCGCACAGCGTCGCCGCGACATCAAGATGGCCGACTGGGAGATCGACCTCGACAAGTTCCTCGCCGATACGGAGCTGCCGGTGCTCTCGGGCGCAGGCGCGGTCTCGCACGAAGAGGCGCTCGACTGGGCCGGCACGCAGTACGACGCCTTCGCCGAGCGTCGCCGCGTCGAGATCGAGTCCGAGGCATCGGAACGCTACCTCGACGATCTCGCGGCCACCGCAAAGCTGCTCGAAGACGAGGGCACAAAGCCGCCGCCGAAGCTACGCCAGGCGCGCGGGAAGAAGCGCGGATGAGCTTCAGGCACGCACGCGCACCGTGTCCGAAGGCGTCCCGCTCGACGACGACGCGCGAGCGAACCGATGCATGACACGGGTTCGACACTGGGACCTTGTCGACCAGGTGGCGCTTGAGAATCGCGACCTTCTGCTCGGTGGTGAAGTGACGGCGGGAGCGCCTGGAATTCGACGTCGGTCTGCCGAGACCCGCGGGGCGCCGCTCAAGGCCGCGCCGGGGCGCAGTCGGGCACCAGGTCGCGGCCCGCGAAGAACTCGGTGACCAGCGCCTGCCACGCCCGGCGGTTCTCCGCCGGGCCGCACTTGAACGCCGGCCGGCTGAGCTTGCCGGCGGCGGTTATCTCG
>DATBBB010000322.1:0-67887 GCA_036271215.1 Kofleriaceae bacterium
TACTCGAGGTCGAAGCCGTAGACGATGCCGCGGTTCGACATCACGAACAGCCGGCCGTCTCCGGTGACCACCGGCGGGGCCGAGAACCCCTCGCCCGGCGAGAAGTACTCGAGGGTCTCGCCGGTCCGGCGGTCGGAGATGAACAGCCCATCGCGCGACAGCGCGGTCAGCAGCAGCTCGTTCCACACCACCGGCGGCGCCGGCTCGCCGCCGTCCTTGGCGCCGACCCGCCACACCACGTTGCCGCCGAAGTCGATCGCGTAGGTCCCCAGGTCGGCCACGCTGACGTAGAGCGTCTTGCCGTCGGTCGCCAGGCCGCCGACGTTGCCGGTCGCGCTCGGCTGCGCGACGTCGTAGAACGGCACGCGCCAGTGGATCAGGCCCGTGGCCTTGTCGAGCGAGTACACGCCGCCCGACGACGACGACGCATAGACGTTGTCGCCGACCACGATCGGCGTGGCGTCGACGTCGACGAACCGGTCGGCCTCGCCCTTGAGCGACGTCGACCACGCGATCGTCCCGGTATCCTTGCGCAGCGCGGCGAGCGTGCCGTTGGAGAACCCGGTGTAGATCAGGTCGTTGTCGATCGCGACCCCGGCGTGGCCGCGCAGCGTGTACTCCTCGGGGGTCTCGCCCTTGTACTGCCACTTGAGCTTGCCGGTGATCGCGTCGAGCGCGACGACCTGGTCGGCCTCGTTGGCGAACACGATGACGTCGCCGGTGACCACCGGCGGCTGATCGATCGGCCCGCGGCTCTGGTAGCGCCACTTGACGTCGCCGGTCTGCGAGTCGGCGGCGAGCAGCGTCCCGTCGGCCATGCCGATCAGCAACATGCCGCCCGACACGATCGGCGTCGAGACCACCGCCCCGAGCTTCTTGCGCCAGCGCACCGCGCCGGTCGACGACCTGAGCGCGAAGAACCAGCCGCTCGACGAGCCGATGAACAGCGTGTCGGCGTAGACCGCGGCGCCGGCGAACTCCTGCGGATCGATCTCGGTCAGCCGGTCCGCGGTGACGAACTTCCAGTGCAGCGAGAGCCGGTCCTCGCCGAGCGGCTCGGGGGCCCCGGCGCGCATCGCGTCGGCGTTGCGCCACTGCGGGTGGCTGCAGCCGGCGCCGGCGGTGGCGCCGGCGATCGACGCCGCGAGCGCGGCGGTGAAACAGGGCGTGGCGATCCGGCGGGGCAAACGGGTCATGTCGCTCCGAGCGCCGCGAGCCGCTTCTCGATCTGATCGGCGAGCTCGCGGTCGGCTTCCTTGTTGGCCGTCTTGGCCTTGTCGAACAGCGCCTTGGCCTCGGTGCGCTTGCCGAGCAGCTGCTGGAGCCGGCCCTGGTGGTACAGCGCGTAGGCGTAGCGCGGGCCGGTGTCGTCGGGCTGCTCGGCGACGAACGCGGCGAGCGCGTCCTCGAACCCCTTCTGGCGCGCGGTGACGTCCTTCTCGGCGGCCGCCTTGGCCTCGAGCGCCAGGCCCAGGCCCTCGCGGCACAGCACGCCCTCGATGGTCTTTTCGCTCGCTTTGTCGGCGGCGCCCTTCTTGTACTCGGCGATCGCCTCGTCCGGCTTGCCGGCGTCGAGCAGCAGGCCGCCGCGGTACGCCGCGCCGGCGAGCTCGGTGCCCTGCTTGGTCATCGCGTCGAGGATCGCGTTCGCGCGCTCCTTGGCGTCGGCGAAGCTCGGCTTGGCCGGGTCGACCTTCTCGTCCTTGCCGCGGATCGGGCGCTGCGCGACCTCGAGCACCGCGTCGAGCTTCTCGGTCGCGTCCTCCTGCTTGCGCTGGCGGAAGTAGCTGACCAGGGCGATCGTGCTCGCGATCACCGCGACCACCACCGCCCCGACCAGGATCTCCTTGATGTGCGGCCGGATGCGGTCGAGGAACGACTCACCCCCGATGTGCAC
Organism: Kofleriaceae bacterium; assembly: GCA_036271215.1. GTDB lineage: Bacteria > Myxococcota_A > Polyangia > Haliangiales > Haliangiaceae > JABFXX01. The sequence continues at coordinate 1,898 of DATBBB010000322.1, forward strand.
CGGCTTCGGGGGCTCTGCAGCAGCGGCAGGTTTGGATGCGTCCTTATCGGCCATGGGCGGTCGGGCGGATGTAGCACCGGCGTCGGTCGCTCGTCAATTCGACCCCTTGGACTGTGTGGCAGGCCCCGGCGTTGCCTGGCCCGGCGATCCCCGGCTGGCATGCGACGCTCGCTTATAGAGGCGCTTAATGAATCGGAGATCGGCGTTGTGGAGGCCAGCCGCGCCGCGCAAGTCGTATCGGATCGGCTACAAATGCCGGGTGCGACATGTACTCGTCAGCTCGATCGGCGCGGTCTGCGCGATCGGGGCCGTGACCGCGAACATCGCGCACGCCGAAGGCGATCGGGCGCTGTCGGTGAGCCTGGGCTGGGCGACGTTCGACACCACCGGCAAGCCGGTCGGGCGGCAGGCGCCGCCGGCGCTCAGTCCGGATGTCGGCGGCACGCTGTCGGCGGCGTACGAGCAGTCGTTCAGCACCGACCTGGGGCTCCGCGCCGAGCTCGCCGGCGGCGTGTTCTACGGCGGCGAGCAGGCCAAGGAGGGCAAGACGTCGTATGCCCTGCTCGGCGATGCCGGCGTGGTGTTCCGGTTCGACGTGCTGAAGTACGTGCCGTATGCGTTCGCGGGGGTCGGCGGCGTGGCCTCGGGCGGCGGGCCGATCGACCGCGGCACCGACTTCGTGCTGGTGATCGGCGGCGGCGTCGACTGGCTGCAGAGCCGCGAGCGCTCGCTCGGGCTCGAGGCGCGGGTCGCGAGCTTCGGCGGCGATGTCACGATGATCACGTTCGGGGTGCGCGGGACGATGCGCTGGGGCTTCCTGTAGCCGCGCCCTGCCCCGCTACTCGTTCGTTCGCTCTCGTTCGTTATTCGTTCGGCTTGTGGCGATCGTGCTTGGCCTTGACCGCGATCCGGATCGGCGTGCCGCGGAACCCGTAGCGCTCGCGCAGCCGGTTGGCGAGGAACCGCTTGTACGACGGCGCGAGGCCATCGGGTGTGTTGGCCCACAGCACGAACGTCGGCGGGCGGACCGTCGCCTGGGTCAGGTAGTGGATGCGGATCGCGCGGCCGTGGTGCAGCGGCGGCGGCATCTCCTCGACGACCTCGGCGAAGAACCGGTTGAGCTGCGAGGTCGCGATCCGCTTGCGGTGCTCGCGCGCCACGGTGTTGACCAGATCGAGCAGGCGATCGACGCCGTCGCCGCGCTGGGCCGATAGCATCGAGACCGGCGCCCAGGCCAGGAAGTGGAACGTATCCTTGGTCAGCTCGCGCAGCGCGGTCTTGGCGGCGTCGCCCGAGATCAGATCGGACTTGTTGAGCGCGATCACCAGGCCGCGGCCGGCGTCCTCGACCATGCCGGCGATCCGGGCGTCCTGCTCGGCGGGGCCGAGCTCGGCGTCGATCACGAGCACGACGATGTCGGCGCGCTCGATCTGCGACAGCGCCATCGTGACCGACAGCTTCTCGATGTCGGCCTCGATCTTGGCCTTGCGGCGGATGCCGGCGGTGTCGACCAGGATGTAGTCGCGGCCGCCGATCGAGAACGGCGTGTCGACCGGATCGGTCGTCGTGCCGGCGACGTGGTGGACCAGCGAGCGCTCCTCGCCGAGCAGGCGGTTGGTCAGCGACGACTTGCCGGCGTTGGGTCGGCCGACGAACGCGACCCGCAGCGGCCGGCTCGGATCATCGGCGCGGCCCGAGCGGCCCGGGTGGGCGGCGCGCTCGGCCCGGCGGCGGGCGCGGCGCGACATCGGGGCGTCGCGCTCGGCACCGTCGGCCCGGGGCGTACCGTCCGCGGCCTCATCCTCCGCGGCGTCATCCTCCGCGGCGTCGCCGTCCTCCGTGTCGTCATCCTCCGCGTCGTCGTCGCCGTGATCGGCGCCGGCCTCGCCGGGCTCGGCGACCTCGCCCTCGAGCACGTCCCACGGATCGTCGGACGGGCGGCCCGCGCTGCCGTCGTCGTCGTCCGCCAGCTCGGGCCTGCGGGCGCCGACCGTCTCGGCGATCGCCTCGAGCAGCGGATCGATGCCGCGGCCGTGCGCGGCCGACACCGGGTACGGCGCGCCGAGCCCGAGGCTGTGGAACTCGTGGACCAGATCGTCGCGCACCGGGTGATCGATCTTGTTGACCGCGAGGAACACCGGCTTGCCGGTCTCGCGCAGCCGCTTGGCGAGCCCCTGATCGATCGCGGACAGCCCGGCGCGGCCGTCGACCACGAGGACCAGCGCGTCGGCCTCGCCGATCGCGCGCAGCGCCTGGCGGTGGATCCCGGCGCCGATCACCTCGCGCGCGGCATCGGGATCGAGGCCGCCGGTATCGACCAGCCGCATCATGGCGCCGAAGTAATCGCACTCGGCGTAGCGCCGGTCGCGGGTCAGCCCGGGCGTGTCGTGGACCAGCGCGGGGCGGCCGCCGACCAGGCGGTTGAACAGGGTCGACTTGCCGACGTTCGGCCGGCCGACGATCGCGATCAGCGGGTGGGTCATTTGGGCTGGCCTCCGTAGCCGAGCCGCCGGAGCTCGGCCTCGCCGCGGCTCCACTCGGTGAGGACCTTGACGAACAGCGACAGGTGCACGGTCTTGCCGAGCGCCTGGCCGACCGCCTGGCGCGCCGCGATCCCGAGCTCGCGGATCCGGGCGCCGCCGCGGCCGACGACGATCGCCTTCTGCGAGTCGCGCTCGACGACGATCACCGCGCCGATCGCCAGCTCGTGCGGGGTCTTCGCGGTCCAGGTCTCGATCTGCACCGCGCAGGCGTACGGCAGCTCCTTGCCGAGCTGGTGGTACAGCTGCTCGCGGATGATCTCCTGGGCGATGAACTGGGGCGAGCGGTCGGTGACCATCTCGGCCGGGAACAGCGCCGGCCCGAGCGGCAGCCGCGCGGCGATCGCGCGCTCGAGCAGCTCGACCCCGTCGCCGGACAGCGCCGAGAGCGGGATGACGTCGACCCCGGGCGCGAAGCTCGCCCACGCCTGCATCACCGGCAGGAGCTCCGGCTTGGCGACCCGATCGACCTTGTTGAGGCCGATCACGATCGGGTGGCTGCGGCTCGCCTGGCCGAGCGCGGCGGTGTCCGACTCGGCGAGCCGCTCGGGCATCCGGCCGCGGCGGTCGGTGGCGTCGACCAGCAGCAGCACGACGTCGGCATCGTCGGCGGCGGCGAGCGCGGCGTCGCGCATGTAGCGGCGCAGCGGGCCGCGGCCGTCCTGCACGCCGGGGGTGTCGACGTAGGCGATCTGCGCACCGTCGAACGTGTGGACGCCGAGGATGCGGTCGCGCGTGGTCTGCGGCTTGGCCGACACCGCGACCAGGTGGCGATCGAGGATCCGGTTCAGCAAGGTCGACTTGCCGACGTTGGGCAGGCCGACGATCGCGCAGAACCCGGCGCGCAACCCGGCGCGCAACCCGGCGCCCAGCTCGTCGCGCAGCTCGGCGGATCCCTCAGATCCCTCGGATCCTTCGGATCCGGGCGACCCGTCGGGTCCGTTTGGCTGGTCTGCCTCGTCGGCCATAGCCCCCGGCGTGTAGCACGGATCGCCGCGCGTGTTCAGCTCTGGTGCCGTGCCAAAAACTGGTGCGCCGGGCCGGGAGCCACTAGCGTCGGGTCCATGGCGCAGCTCGCGCTCGTGTTCGCCTTCGGCGCGGTGGTCGCCGCCGCGCTGCCGTCGCCGGGGCTGTTCGTGGCGCTCGGCCTCGGGATCGCCGCGATCGGGACCGGCTGGCTCGGGTACCGGCGCACCGGCGCGCCGGGGTTCACGCGGCTCGCCGGCGCGGCCGCGATCGCGGTCGGTGCGATGGGCGGCGTGATGGGCGGCGTGCGGCTCGCGCTCGCGCTCGCCGCGATCGGGCACCTCGATCGTCTGCTGGGCTAGCTTGCCGGGCTAGCTTGCTGGGCTAGCTTGCTGGCCCGAGCCTGCCGGCCCGAACGGTCACGTGACCCTGGGCACCAGCCACCACGCCAGCGCACCGAGCGCGCCGAAGATCAGCACCAGCCACGCCATGCCGCGCGCGATCTTCCAGCGATCGACCGACGAGGTGATCTCGCGCAGCTCCATCACCCGGCGGTCGGCGATCCCGAGCTCGACGTCGATCTCGTCGATCGGCGCAAGCTGGCCGGCGAGATCGTCGGGCCGATCGACGTAGAGTCGCTCGCCGAGCTGGAACAGGATCTTGTCGCGCATCGTCTCGGCGTCGCCGGCCGCGCGATCGACGACCTTGCGCTTGGCGCCGATCGCGGCGAGCAGGTCCTCGGCCCGGCGCTGGTCGTCCTGCTCGGCGCGCTCGAGCTCGGTACGCCTGGCGTGCGCCTCGGCGCGCGCGGCCTCGATCGCCGCGATCCGCGGGTTCAGCGCGTCGAGCTCACCGGCGATCACCGGCTCGTCGCTCTGGATCGCCTTGCGATCGGCCTTGAGCGTGGCGAGCTCGGCGGCGATCTCGGCGGGGTCGAGCTTGCCGCCCTTGTTGGCCTCGGTCGCGGCGATCTTGGCGTCGACCCGGCGCAGCGCGTCGTGCAGATCGGCGGCGCGCTTGCGGATCCCGACGGCTTCCCGCTCGAGCGGCTCGAGCTTCTTGGCGAGCGCGGCGAGCTCGGCGGTGAGCTCGGCGAGGTCGGCGGCGTGCTGCTTGGCGGCGGCCTCGCGGTCGCGGCGGACCCGGGCGAGCTCGGCGTCGGCGGCGACGACCTGGCCGGCGTGTTGCGAGCGCTCGTCCTCGATCTTGGCGAGCTGGTCGCGCGCGGGGCCGAGCGCCGCGTGCTCCGCGCCGGCGCCGCGGCCGGCCGGGAACCGCCACTCGGGCAGCGCGACCGCGGTGCGGCCGAGCGTGACCAGGTGGTGGCGCCGCGACTGCTGGCGCGTGGCCTGCTTGGCGTCGAGCGCGGCGAGCTCCCGGTTGGCGCGGCGCACGCCGAACACCACGGTGGCGATGTAGCGGATGTCGCCGGCGACCCCGCGCTTGCGGGGCAGCGCGGCCGAGCTGCGCAGGGTGCCGGAGGTCGCGCGGCCGGTCGCGGCAGGCGGCGGGACCGACGCCACGGTCGCATCGCCGCGGTCGTCGCCGACCGTCGGATCGCCGCGCTCGGCGGAGCCTGCCCCGGTGTCGTTGAACGTCGGATCGCCGCGTAGCTCGTCGGTCGGTGGCGGCGGTGGCGGCGGCGGCGCGGGGGCCGGCGCCGGGATGCCGAGCAGCGCGCTCGCGGCGTCGCGGACGACCGTCGCCTGCGAGTGCGCGGCGCGCAGCTTGTCCTGCTCGATCGCCGTCTGGCCTGTCGGCTGGCCCATCGCCTGGCCTGTCGGCTGGCCGATCGGCTGGCCGTGGTCGAACTCGCCGAGGGGCACGGTGAACCGCGGCTCGCTCGAATCGAGCGCGGCGATCGCGTCGTCGGCCGCGTCGTCGAGGTGCTGGTCGAGGTGCTGGTCGAGGTCCTGGTCGAGGTCCTGATCGACGTCGTGGTCGCTGGCCTCGTCGCGATCGTCCTCGACTGCAAGCGCGGCCACCGGCGGTGCGGTGCGCGGCGGCGATGCCGGCGGCTTGCGCGGCGGCTCCACAGCCGCCGGAGCTGGTGGACGCCGGTCGGCGCTCGGCGGCGAGGCCGGTGCAGCGGCCAGTGCGGCGGACGGTGCGGCGGCCAGTGCGGTCGATGGCCGCGGATCGGCGCCTGGCGGTGATGACGGCGACCCGCCCGGCGGACGCTGGTTGGCGTTCGTGGGCGCGTTGGGCGTGGCGGCCGGGCGCGGCGTGGGCGTCGGCCATGACGGCTCCGCGGCCGGCGGCGGCGCCGAGGGCAGCGGCCGGCGGTCGATCGGCGTTGGCCACGACGGCTCCGGGGCGAGCGGTGGCGCCGAGGGCAGCGGGCGCTTGTCGATCGGCAGCGTCGATGCCGCCGGTGGCTTCGCCGCGGGTGCGGTCGAGCCGGGTGGCTGCGACGCCGGCGCGCCGGCCGGCCGCGCCACCGGGCGTGACGGCTCCGCGGCGGGTGCGGCGGTGCTGCGCGGTGCCTGGCTCGACCGCGACGGCTCGGGCGGCTCGAGGGCCGCGAGTGCGGCGGAGACGCGCGACGCGGGATCCGGCCATGACGGCTCGGGGGCCGCCGGAGACGCCGGCGACATCGGCAGCTGGTCGGACAGCGGGCTCGGCGTGCCACGCACCGGGAGCGAGCCGGTGGCCGCGCCGGCCGGCCGGCCGTGGACACGCTCGGACGCCAGCGCACCTCTCTGGCCGGCGGCGATCGCGGCGCGATCGAAGATCGGTGGCGGTGTGTCGCCGCCGATCGTGCCCGATGCGGAGTTGGTCGTGAGCGAGCCCGCGTTGGGCCCACTCCGGCCGTGCTTCATGCCGACCGCGCCGCGGTTCTCCTTGGTCTTTTCGGACTCGGGGATCGCGCCGAGATCGAGCGGGTCGCCGCCGTCGTGGCGCGCGCGCGGCTTGCCGGCGAGCGGGACCTGGCTGGTCGGCGATCGCCCGCCCTGGCCTGCGGGAGCCAACGGTGGTGACCGGCCCGGCGCCGCTGATGGCAACCGCGGTGGCGCCGGCGCGGCGAGCGCGCTCGATCGAGCCGGCGCGGTGGGGCGGTAGTCGTCGCTGCCGAAGTCCTCCTCGTCCTCTTCGCTGTCCTCTTCGCTGGGGGCGCCGCCGTTGCTGCCGCCATCGCCGCTGTCGCTATCATCCAGGGCGTCGTACACCTCGCGTAGCTCGAGGATCTTGTCCTCGAGCGCCTTGCGCGCGGCCGAGCCCGGCGGAGGTGGCGGCACCGTCTTGGCCTTGCGCCGCGGTGCGTCGCGCTCCGAGAGTTCCGACGGCCCGAGCGGGTTTGGCCCCGAGGCATCGCGCCCCACGCGGCTCAGCCCCGAGGTCTCGCGGCCGGTCCGGTTCGGACCAGGATCGCGCTTGAACGGATCCGGAGCGGGCGGGGAGTCACTATCCACCGTCCAGCCGGACGCCAAGTCCGCGATGCGACCCTTCGTCTCGTCTCCGAGACGACGGCCTTTCCGTTCGTCGTCCGGCACCCGGCCTGACGATAACATAGCCCCGCGCGGGTCCTTGCAATCTCGCCGAAAACGCCAGGTGTCAACGATCTGCAACTGACTCGCCAATGAGGTTGACAGTCGACCGCCAATCAAGTTGACATGAGACGTGGCCGCTCCGCCGACGTCCGCCGCAGGGAACACCCCGGCTGCTCCCCCATGGGGCCGGTTCAGGATGGCCGAGCCGGTCGGGCGCGGCTCGTTCAGCCGGGTCTTCAAGGTCACCGACGCCGAGACCGGCGAGGCCCGGGCGCTCAAGGTCGTGCCGCGCGGCGCCGGCGAGGCGATGCTGCTCGACGAGTTCGAGCAGCTCGCGAAGCTCCGCCACCCGTCCCTGCCCCGCGTGTTCGAGGTCGGCCGGACCCGCGAGTCGATCGGCGGCGGGTTCGGTGCGGCCGATCCGGCGCTCCCGGCCGGTAGCCCGTTCCTGCTCGCCGAGTGGATCGCCGGCGGGCGCTGCGATGCGCGGAGCTGGGCCGGCCCGGCGCTCGGCGCGCGGATCTGGGCGCTGGTCGGTGACGTCGCCGGCGCGCTCGCGACGATCCACGCCGCGGGGCTGGTCCACGGCGACGTGGCGCCGCAGAACATCCTGCTCGGCGGCGATGACCGCGCGGTGCTGGTCGATCTCGGCCTCGCCGCGGCCACCGGCGCGCGCGGCACGCCGGCCTACATGGCGCCCGAGGCGTTCGCCGGCGACGTCGAGCCGCGCAGCGATCTGTACGGGCTCGGCGCCACGGTCGTGCGGCTGGTGACCGGCCGGCCGCGGTTCGAGGCGTCCAGCCTCGGCGAGCTGGTGCAGCGCGTGCTCACCGGCGGCCCCCCGCCCGCGCTGCCCGGCGTGCCCGGTCCGCTCGCCGATCTGATCGGCCGGCTGATCGCGCGCGATCCCGATGCCCGGCCGCGGTCGGCGCTCGCCGTGCTCGACGAGCTCGACCAGCTCGGGCCGGCGATCGCGCCCGACTCGCCGCGCCGCGCCCGGCTGACCGTGGGGGCCGCCCCGGCGCCGATCGCGTGGCCCGGGGCCGGTGCCGTGATCGACGCGATCGCGCACAGCCTCGAGCACCGCACCGCCGCGATCGCGGTGGTCGGCCCGGCGGCTTCGGGGGCCCGCGCGCTGGTCGACAGTGCCGTGCGCCGGATCCAGCTCGCCCAGGTCGTGCGGACCGCCCGCGCGCTCGCGCCAGCCCTCGCGCCTGTGCCTGACGCTGCCGCCGTGCGCGACGCTGCCGCCGCGCGCGACGAGCTGCAGCTCACCGCGCGGATCGCGGGCTCGCTCGACGACGTCGGCGCCGCGCTCGCGATCGCGGGCGGCCCGGCGGGTGTGAGCCCGCGCGGCTGGCTCGAGCGGGTCGCGCGCGCCGCGCGGCGCAGCCGGTCGATCGTCGTGATCGAGCTGGCCGACGATCCGCGGGCCGGCGATCTGCTGCGCGCGCTCGCCCGCGCCGAAGGCGATACGCCGGTGCTCGCGATCGTCGATCGCGTGCCCGACGATCGCGCGCCCGACGATCGCGCGCCCGACGCCGCGGCGCGGCCGGGGACCGCCGTGCACGTCGTGCCGGTGCTCGACGACGACGGGGTCGCCGCGCTCGCCGGCGCGATGCTCGGGGCGACGCCGCCGCAGGCGTGGGCGCGGGCGCTGCGGGTGGCGAGCAGCGGGCTCGCGCTCGCCGTGATCGAGCTGGTGCGGTCGATCGGCGGCGAGCCGAACCCGTTCGCCGTCGACTGGACCGCGCGGACCACCGCCGGGCTCGCCGAGCTGCGCGCCCGGCAGCTGCGCGCGGCCCCCGCCGGCGTGCGCCGGATCGCCGCGGCGATCGCTGCGTGGGGCGGCCGGGTCCGGATCGATCGCGCGCTCGCCACGCTGCGCGCCGAGGGCAAGGCGCCGGCCGCGCTCGCCGACGTCGCGGAGCTCGCGCGGCTCGGCCTCGCCCACCGCCGCGGCGACGAGATCGCGCTCGATCGGGCGACCGCCGAGGCCGCCGAGCTGATCGCCGGGCGCGAGGCGATCGCCCGGCTCGCCGGCGCGGCGCTGGATCACCTCGCGGCGGCAAGCGCCGGCGAGCCCGCGGCGGTGGGGGGCGGCATTGCGCGCGTGGCGCCGACTCGCGCGCGCGGCGGTGCAGCGTTCGAACCGGGTGCCGGCGAGCCGGGGCGCGCCGAAGATCGGGGCGAGCGCGGCGGCGCGGTGCTCCAGCCCGAGCTGGCGCAGCTCGCGCCGCTGCTCGAGCGGGCGGTGCTCGACGCCGCGCGCGCCCAGCTCGCGTGCGAGGTCGCCGAGCACCTGCTCGCGCGCGGCCGGCCGGATCGCGCCGGGAGCCTGGCGCGGCGCGCGATCGCGCTCGATCCGGCGCGCGGCGGGCTGGTCGCGGCCCGGGCCGCGGCGGCGGCCGGCGCGTACCGCGAGGCCGCGGACCATGCGCGCGACGCGGCGGCGGCCGGCGCCGATCCGGTGGTCGCGGGGCTGGTGAGCGCGCGCGCGGCCCAGCGCGCCGGCGAGCTCGACGCGGCCGAGGCCGCGCTCGCGGCGCTCCACGCGGCGCACCCGGCCGACGCCGAGGTCGCGGGCAGCTATGCGCGGCTGCTGGTGACCCGCGCGCGCTACGCGGAGGCTCGCCGGGTTGCGCTCGATCCGGCGCGCGGCCCGGCGACGGCGGGCGGGCTGCGCGGGCTGCGCGCCGAGGCCGCCGGGCTCGCGGCGTTCTACCTCGGCGAGCTCGACGCCGCCGACGCGGCGTTCGCGGGGCTCGAGGTCGGGGCCGCGGCGGCGGGCGAGCCCGCCACCGCCGGTCGCGCGCTGTCGTTGCGCGGCATGGTCGCCCAGCAGCGCGGCCAGCTCGGGCTGGCGAGCGACCGGTATCACGAGGCGTGGCGCCGGCTCGGCGACGCCGGGGAGCTCCACGCGGCGGCGACCGCCGAGCTCAACCTCGGCACCGTGCTCGCCGAGCGCGGCCGGGCGAGCGAGGCCCTGCCCCGGCTCGCCGCCGCGGGCCGGGTGTTCGCCGAGCTCGGCGCGGCCACCGAGCTGTGCGCCGCCGAGCTCAACCGCGGCAACGCCCTGGTGCTGGTCGGCCAGATCGCCGACGCGCGGGTCGCGGCCGAGGCGGCGGTGGCGCGGGCCGGCGGCGCGCCGCACCTGCGCGCGTTCGCGCTGATCGTCGCCGGCGACGCCGCGCGCCGGCTCGACGACGAGCCCGGCGCGATCCGGCGCTACCGCGAGGCGCTCGCGATCGCGGTCCAGCGCGGCGATGCCCACGCCCAGATCAGCGCGCGGATCGCGCTCGCCGAGGCCGGCCAGCGCGACGCCGATCCCGCCGAGGTCGAGGCGCTGTGCGCGAGCGATGACGATCGCGACCGCTGGACGCTCGCGCGCGGCCGGCTCGCGCTGCGCGATCCGGCGTCGCTGACCGGCGCGTCGCCGCGCGACGCGACCGTGGCGCTGGCCGGCGCGTGCGCGGAGGTCGCCGTGCGTGCGACCGATAGCGATCGGATCGAGCGCGCGTTCCGCGGCCACGCGATCGCGGCCCAGCTGGCGCACCGCGCGCGCGATCTGGCGACCGCGCGGCTCGAGGCCGAGCGCGCCCGGGTCGCGCACGCCGCGCTGGCCGCGGCCACGGCGCCGGCGTTCCGCGCGGCGATCGACGGCGATCCCGATCTCGTGCGGCTGCCGGGCGACGGCGACGCCGGCGGCGGTCACCGCGACCGCGCCGACCGCGCCGCACGCGCCGGTGGTGCGGGCCCGGCAGGCACCGCGGGCGCCGTGGGCGATCCGGGCACGACGCGCGCGGATGATTCCCAGGCCGCCCTGCTCCGCCGGCTGCTCACGCTGTCGCGCCGGCTCAACACCGAGGCCGGGACCGAGGCCGGGTTCCACCGGATCCTCGACGACGTGATCGACACCGCGATCGAGCTGACCTGTGCCGAGCGCGGGTTCCTGCTGCTGCGCCAGGCCGGCGGCGAGCTCGCGCCGGTGGTGTCGCGCAACTTCTTCGACGGCGAGCTCGGCCCGGCGAGCGGCGCGACCGCCGCATCAGGCGCCGGACCCCAGGCCCGCGCGACCGCCGCATCAGGCGCCGGACCCCAGGCCCGCGCGACCGCCGCATCAGGCGCTGGACCCCAGGCCCGCGCGACCGCCGCATCAGGCGCTGGACCCCAGGCCCGCGCAGCCGCCGGCCTGGGCGCGGTCTCGGTCAGCCGCTCGATCGCCGAGCGCGCGGCGCAGACCGGCGAGCCGGTGATGACGGTCGACGCCGGGGTCGACGAGCGGTTCGGCGCGGCGGCGTCGGTGGCCGCGCTGCGGCTGCGCTCGGTGCTCGCGGTCCCGCTGCGCCAGCGCGGCGCGGTCACCGGCTGCATCTACGTCGATCACCGGCTGCGCGGCGGCGCGTTCGACACCGCCGCGGCGAGCGTGCTCGGCGAGCTGGCCGACATCGCGGCGATCGCGATCGAGAACGCGCGGCTGACCGCGGAGCTGCGGCGCACCACGCGCGAGGTCGACGAGCTCAACGGCCTGCTCTCGGTCGAGCTCGCCGAGCGCGACGCCGAGCTGGTGCGGGTCAAGGCCGAGCTGCCCGACCGCGACCGGCTGCGCCACCGCTACGATCGGATCGCCGGCCGGTCGCCGGCCACGGTGAAGATGCTCGGCGTGATCGATCGCGCCGCGGCGACCGCGCTGCCGGTGGTGATCGCCGGTGAGAGCGGCACCGGCAAGGAGCTGGTCGCGCGCGCGCTGCACGATCACGGGCCGCGCAAGGCCGCCGCGTTCGTGGCGATCAACTGCAGCGCGGTGCCCGAGCCGCTGCTCGAGAGCGAGCTGTTCGGCCACGCGCGCGGCGCGTTCACCGGCGCCGACCGCGACCGCCGCGGGCTGTTCGAGGTGGCCGACGGCGGCACCCTGTTCCTCGACGAGATCGCCGACACCAGCCCGGGGATGCAGGCCAAGCTGCTGCGCGTGCTGCAGGACGGCGTGATCCGCCGGGTCGGCGACAGCCGGACCCGCCAGGTCGACGTCCGCGTGATCGCCGCGACCCAGCAGCCGCTCGCCGAGCTGGTCGCCGCCGGGCGGTTCCGCGAGGATCTGCGGTTCCGGATCGACGTGATCAGCGTGGTGGTGCCGCCGCTGCGCGAGCGCGACGGCGACCTGCCGGTGCTGATCGACCACCTGCTGGCCCGGCTCGCCGCCGGCCGCCCGGTGCCCCGGCTGACCCGGGCCGCGATGCGCGCGCTCGGCCAGCACCGCTGGCCCGGCAACGTGCGCGAGCTCGAGAACGCGCTGGCGCGCGGCGTGGCGATGGGCGGCGACGTGATCGACATCGGCGACCTCCCCGAGGCGATCGCGCTCGGCCCCGCGCGCCCCGAGCCGGCCCGGCCGACCCTCGGCGACGATCTGCGGCTCAAGCCGGCGATCGCGGCGACCGAGCAGGCGTACCTCGACGCCGCGATGACCCGCGCCAAGGGCAACCAGACCGTCGCCGCGCGCCTGCTCGGGCTATCGCGGTTCGGGCTGCAGAAGAAGCTGCGCCGGCTCGCGGGCGACGCGCCCGACGACGACGCTACCGACTGACACGGAGCGCCGGAGGGCCCCCGCGCCCAACCGCGCGACGGCCCCCTATCAACCAACCCGCGCGGCGATCCGCGTGGCGTGGATCCGGCGATAGGCGACGTGCGCGATCCGCGCGATCAGCTGGGGATACGACATCCCGGCGACCTGGGCCGAGCGCGCGACCCCGGCGTCGGGCGACACGTCGGGGTTGGGGTTGACGTCGATCACCCACGGGATGTTGCCGGTGTCGACCCGCAGGTCGATCCGGCCGTAGTCGCGCAGCCCCATCGCGCCCCACGCCGCGCGCGCGACGCGCTCGACGTTGGCGATCAGCTCGGCGCTGGCGTGGCGCAGCGGCACCGGCTTGGTGCCGGCGTAGTCGACGTGGTTCTCGTCCCACTTGGCGGCGTAGCTGACGATCCGCGGCCGGTCGGCGGGCATCGCGGCGAAGTCGATCTCGTGGAGCGGCAGGATCTGCAGGTCGGCGCCGTTGCCGATCAGCGCGACGTTGAGCTCGCGGCCGTCGATGTAGCGCTCGGCCAGCACCGGCTGGTCGTACTCGGCCATCAGCGCGCGGCCGCGCCGGCGCAGCGCCGCCGCCGAGGTCACCAGGTTCTCCTCGGTGATGCCGACCGAGGCGTCCTCGTGGGCGAGCTTCAAGAACCACGGGTAGTCGAGGCCGTCGAGCTCCGGATCGTCGAGCTCGGCGGGGTCGGTGAAGTAGCGGTGCGGCGGGGTCGGGATCCCGTGCGCGATCAGGATGTCCTTGGCGCGGTGCTTGTGAAGGCACGACGCGAGGCCGAGCAGGTCGGTCCCGGTGTACGGGATCTTGAACAGATCGAGCAGGCCGACGAACGTGGGCTCGTTGCGCGGATCGCCGGCCATCGACTCGCACAGGTTGAATACCAGGTCCGGCCGGGCGGCGCGGATCCGGTCGAGCACGCCGAGCACCTCGGTGCCGTGCTGGCCGATCAGCTCGGTGGTGAACCCGGCTTCGACCAGCGCGGCGGCCAGATCGCGCGCGCTCGCCTCGACCGACACGACATCGGTGGCGCAGGCCTCCGCGTCGTAGTCGGCGTTGTAGAGGACGATGATGCGCGACAGCCGATCCATGGCCGAGCGCCATCTTACACAGTCGGCCCCAGTCGCACAGCTTCGACGACGCGCGGGCCCAGCGCGCGGGCGACGTGCTCGACCGCGATCGGCGCGCCGAGCGCGCGCGCGAGCGAGATCTGCGGGACGTCGAGGCCGCACGGCCGGATCGCGCGCCACGCCTCGGGCGGCGTGTCGACGTCGAGCGCGAAGCCGTGGACGCTGACGCCGCGCGCGACGTGGATGCCGCACGCCGCGAGCTTTCGGCCGGCGAGCCACACGCCGGCCGGATCGCGCTGCCACGCGGCGCCCGGCACGCCGAGCGCGGCGCAGGCCTGGGCGATCGCGCCGGCGACGCGCTCGAGGAACGTGACCACGCCGCGCAGTCGCACGATCGGGTACACCATCAGCTGGCCGGGGCCGTGATAGGTGACCTCGCCGCCGCGCGCGATCCGCTCGACGGCGATGCCGCGCGCGTCGAGGATGTTCGCCGGCGTCGCCGAGCGGCCGAGCGTGATCACCGGTGGGTGCTCGCACAACAAGACGACGCCGGGCTCGCCGGCCCACACTCGCTCGCGGGTCGCGAGCTGGAGCGCCAGCACGTCGCGGTACGCCGCGCGCCCGAGCCATTGCCAGCCGGGGCCTACGGTCGATGCCACGGGCGATGCCTCGGGCGGCCCCGCGCCGGCCGCGGCCATCAGCCCGCCAGCAGCTCGTCGAGCAGCTGATCGTCGACGTAGTGCAGCGGCGCCGCCGAGCTGACCACGCCGACCCCGGTCGCGATCAGCGCCGCGACCAGCTGGTCGCCGCACATCACGGCGACCGAGCGGCCGGCGCGCTCGAGCTCGCGCTCGGCGTCCTCGGACAGCTCGCGGGCCGAGAACAGGATGCCGGCGACCAGGTCCTTGGCCTCGACGCCGACCCGGAGCTCGCCGATGCCGCGGCGATCGATCGGCTGATCTCCGGACCGGGCGCTGATCAGCACCTCGCGACCGATGCCGGGCGCGATCGCCTGCGCATAGGCGATGCCGCCGACCCGCTTGACCCACGCGATCTCGCGGTAGCCGGCGGCGACCAGGTAGGCGTGGATCAGGCGCTCGAACCCGGCGCCGCTGGCCCGCGCGATCCGCGCCGCGAGCGCGCGGTGGGTCGCCCCGGCGAGCCGCGACAGCGCCGCGGCGACGCTGGCCTCGGCGTCGGCGGTCTGGCTCATCGCGACCGGGCCGGGCGCGAACAGATCGCGGCCGCGGTAGACGATGCGCGGCCGCAGCCCGAGCGTGCGGTAGCTGCGCTCGTCGCCGAGCAGCTCGGCCTTGAGCTGCGGCCACAGCTGCTCGGGGTCGGTCTCGGTCAGCGCGCGCTTGCGCATCATCGCCGCGAGCTGCTTGACCGGCAGCGGCTGGCCGTTGCGCAGCTGGGCGAACACGGTCGCGGCGGCGTCGCCGAGCGGCGTGCCGACCCGGCCGAGCGCGTCGTGCTCGTGGCCGTTGGCCGCGGTGGTCGCCGGCGCGTTCGGCGCCGGGAGCCGGGGCCGCTGGTCGCCCTGGGGCGCGTCGGCCGCCGGGCGGTCGCCCCGATGGTCCGGCCGGTCCGGTCGGTCTTGGCGCTCGGGCCGGTCTTGCCGCTCAGGCCGGTCTTGGCGCTCGGGCCGGTCTTGGCGCTCGGGCCGGGCCGGCCGCGCGCCCTGGTGCGGCGCCTGCCCTCCCGCCTGCTGCGGACGCTGCCCGGGGCCCTGGCGCTCGTGGCGCTGCTGGTTGCGCTCGTCGCGGCGCTGGCGGCGGCGGTCGCGGCGCTCCTGCCACTGCGCCTTGCGTTCGTCGCGCGCGTTGATCTCGGGGACCATCGGCCGGTCCTCGTCGGCGGTCTGGCGGTCGGTGTACTCGGCGTGGGCGACCACCGGCTTGCTCAGCTCGTCGGCGTACACCGCCGAGAACTCCTGCTCCTCGGGGGTCAGCTCCGGCGGGCCGTCCTCGACCTCGACGACCTCCTCGGTCTCGCTGCCGGTGAGGTCGGCATCGAGCGCGGCGACCAGCGGACCGGTATCCTCGTCGGCGTCGTCGATCTCGTTCCCGCGCTCGCCCCCGCGCTCGCCCCCGCGCTCGCCCCGGCCCCCGTCCCCCGCGTGCGCCCCGGAGGTCTCGTCGAGGATCTCGGCATCCTCGATGATCTCGACCTGCATCGGCAGCTCGACCTGCGCGTCGCGATTGGCGTTGCGGGCGTCGCGGCGCTCGGCCGGCCGGGCCGGCTTCTTGGCGGCCGGCTTCTTGGCAGGTTTGGCAGGCGGCTTCTTGGCGCTCGCCTTCGTCGGCGCCGCCTTCTTCTGCGACCGACGCTTCTTGGCGGCCTCGGCAGCGGATTCACCGGCGGACTGTTTCTTTGCCATCGCGGCGTGTCTACCGTGCTCGACGAAGGTGCGTCAAGACAACCACACCATGTGTGGCGCCAGAACTCACACGGCCTGCCCACACCTTCCAAAAAATTGCCCCCCGCTGCCGGCGCCCGTAGCGTCGGAATGACGACGGGAGGCCTGCGCGTTCTCGTCGCCAGAGCCAGCACGGCTGGCGGCAAGGAGCTAGAAGATGCAGTCCCGCAAGATCGGTGTGTTGCTCGGAGGCCTGTCCAGCGAGCGCGATGTGTCCCTGAAGTCCGGCGAGGCCGTGCTCGCCGCGCTACGCGAGCGCGGCCACGACGCGGTGCCGATCTACGTCGACCGCGACGTCGATGTCGCCCTGCGCCAGGAGGCGATCGACGTCGCGTTCCTCGCGCTCCACGGCCGGTGGGGCGAGGACGGCTGCATCCAGGGCCTGCTCGAGATGCTCGGGATTCCCTACACCGGATCCGACGTCATGGCGTCGGCCCTGGCGATGCACAAGGGCAAGGCCAAGGAGCTGTTCCGGCTCCACAACCTGCCGACCCCGGCGTACTACGTGCTCGACGCCCAGACGATCGCCGCGCGCGGCGTGTCGGCCCCGGTGTCGACCGCCTCGGTCGAGGAGCTGATCGCGATCCACGGCGACTTCGGGTTCCCGTGCGTGGTCAAGCCCATCCGCGAGGGCAGCTCGGTCGGCGTGACGATCTGCCGGTCGATCGCCCAGCTCGGGCCGGCGATCGAGCGCGCGCTGTGCTTCGACGACGAGATCCTCGTCGAGCGGTTCGTGATCGGCAAGGAGATCTCGGTCGCCGTGCTCGAGGATCGCGCGCTCGGGGCGGTCGAGATCGCGCCGCGCGAGGGGTTCTACGACTACGCCAACAAGTACACCAAGGGCGCGACCGACTACTTCGTGCCGCCGCGGGTCTCGCCCGAGCGCTACCGCGGGATCCTGACCCAGGCGCTGCGCGCTCACCTGGCGCTCGGCTGCCGCGGCGCGACCCGGATCGACATGATGGTCAGCGACTCGGGCAACGAGTTCGTGCTCGAGGTCAACACGCTGCCCGGGCTGACGCCGGCGAGCCTGTTGCCCAAGATCGCCGACGCCGCCGGGATCTCGTTCGGCGAGCTGTGCGAGATCATGCTCGCCGGCGCGAGCCTGGCGACCCGGCGCGGCCGCGGCGAGCGCCGGATCGTGCAGCGCGCGTTCGTCGGCGAGGACCGCCGCGACGCCGTGGCAGAGCACCACTGATGATCGCGCGCCGCGATCGCCGGATCCTGGTCGCGACCTGCGTGTGCGCGGTCGGCGTGCCGGCCGCGGCGGCCGGGTGGCTCGGCGCGCGGACCGAGGCGCTCGCCGGCGAGCTCGGCGCCGCCGCCGGGGTGCCGGCGCGGATCGGCGCGGTCGACGCCGAGCTGACCGGGACGGTCCGGCTCTCGGACATCGAGCTCGGGGAGCCCGGGGAGCCCGGGGAGCTCGGGAGCCTGGTCCGCGCCGACTCGATCGAGGTCTCGGTCGGGCTCGACTCGCTGCTCGCGGGCGCGCTGCGCGCCGACGAGATCCGGGTCGCCGGGCCGCGGGTCCAGCTCGAGGTCGGCGCCGATGGCGACTCCGATCTCGCGCGGCTGGCGCGCCGGCTGCTCGCCCGGATCGGGAGCCCGGTGCGCCCGGCGGACTCGGCGGGCCCGGCGCGCCCGGCGGCCGATCCGGGCGCTCGCCGGTTGCGCCGGATCGTCGTCAGCGCCGGGACCCTGTCGGCGCACGTCGCCGGCGTGGGCGAGCTATCGGCCGAGGGCGTGGAGCTGGTGCCCGACGGCAGCGGCGTCCGCGTGATCACCGGGCCGGTCCGGATCTCCGGCCACGCCGGGCCGCTCGACGCCGAGCTGGCATTCACGCGCAGCGCCGCCGAGCTCACCCTGCCCCACCTGCGGTTCGGCCGGCTGCTCGCGGTCGGCGGCAGCGGGACGATCGGCAGCGCCCGGCTGCGCGGCGTCTCGGTCGGCCGGCTCGCGCCCGGCACTCCCGGCGGGGCGATCGAGTTGCGCGCCGCGGTCGACGACGGCGGGATCGCGCGCCCGCTCGAGATCGACGTCCAGCCGCGCGCCCAGGCGATCGCGATCCGCGGCGACCGGATCCCGCTCGGCGCGCTGGCGGCGCTCGCCCCGCACGGCGTCGAGCTCGCCGCGGCGCGCGCCACCGGGTCGCTCGCGGTCCACCGCGACGCCGCGCGCACCGTGATCGAGATCGACGGCGCGATCGAGGGCGCCGCGATCGATCAGCCCGTGCTCGCGCCGGTCGCGGTCCCGCTCGCCGCCAAGATCTCCGCCCAGCTCGCGATCTCGCCCGAGGCGATCACCGTGCCGCGCGCCGCGATCGAGCTCGGCGCCGCGCACTGGACCGCGAACGGCTGGTGGCGGCGCGGCCAGCCCGCGTCGGGCCAGCTCGAGCTGTCGCTCGCGCCCACCGGGTGCAGCGATCTGCTCGCCGCGCTGCCGGCCGAGCTGCGCGGTCCGCTCGACGGCATGGTGCTCGATGGCGTGCTCGGCGGCCACGTCCGGCTCGCGGTCGATCTCGCCGCGCCCGACGGCGACGGCACCGCGCTCGACGCCTCGATCAGCGACGGCTGCCGCAGCGAGGCCGACCCACCGGCCGCGGATGTCGCCCGGCTGGCGCGGCCCGGCGACCAGGTGTTCGCCGACGGCAGCCACGCGCGGATCGGCCCGGGTGAGCCGGGCTGGCTGGCGATCGATCGAGGCTCCGGCCAGGGCTCCGGCAAAGCCTCCGGCCAAGGCTCCGGCCAGGCCGGCCAGGCCTCCGGCCAGGTCCCGCGCTACGTCGCCGGTGCGTTCGTCAGCGCCGAGGACGCGCGGTTCTACGACCACGCCGGGTTCGACCTGACCCAGATCGCCAAGAGCCTCGAGATCGATCTGCGCGAGCACCGGCTCGCCCGCGGCGGCTCGACGATCAGCCAGCAGCTGGTCAAGAACGCGTTCCTGTCGGCGCGCCGCAGCTTCGACCGCAAGCTGCAGGAGGCGATCCTGACCTGGCGGCTCGAGGCGCGGCTCGACAAGGCGCAGATCCTCGAGCGCTACCTCAACGTGATCGAGCTCGGGCCGCACGTGTTCGGCGTCACCGCCGCCGCGCACCACTGGTTCGACGCCGCGCCGCGCGAGCTCACCGTCCGCCAGGCCGCGTTCCTCGCCGCGCTGACCTCCGAGCCGACGACGATGAGCCGCCGGGTCCGCCGCGCCGGCGGGCTCGACGCCGACTCGGCCGCCCGACTTGATGTCGTGCTGCGCGCGATGCGCCGCGACGGCCGGATCGACGCCGCGCAATTCGACGCCGCTCGGGCCGCGCCGCTGCACTTCGCGCCCGCCGCGCTCACGCAGGAACGCTGACCGGTCTCGCGAGCAGGCCCGCAGCCGAGGGTCTAGCGAGCGAGGAGCCCCGAGCGCGAGGCGGAGCGAGAACCGGACCGCAGTGGGCTCACGCCCACGAGGACCGGAAGCGCAGCGACAACGACGCGGGCGGGGCCCGCAGCCGCTAGACCCCGAGGAACAGGCGGTTGCCGAAGTTGCGTTCGAGATCGGCCGCGAAGATCTTCTGCGCCGCACCGTCGATGTCGTAGGCGACGCGCTTGAACTCGAACGTGCGCTCCTCGGTGTCGTAGATCGTGTAGCTCGCGCGGTTATCGTAGTCGCGCGGCTGGCCGACCGAGCCGACCGAGATGATGTAGCGGTGCTCGGGCCGGATCACGAACTTGGTCGCGACGACCTCGTAGACCTCTTCGCGCGTCAACGCAAACGACTTGCAGAGGTGCGAGTGGCCGATGAACGTGACCAGGCCGAGCTCCTCCCAGATGTCGAGGCAGCGCGTGGCCTGCTCGACCGAGAAGATGTACTCGAACTCCTCGAGGTTGATCGGCGAGCCGTGGCAGAACGTGACGTCGCCTTCGCGGACCTCGTACGGCAGGTTGCGCAGCCACACCATGTTCTCCGGCGACAGCTGGCGCGCGTGGAGATCGAGCGCCTGGCGGGCGGCATCGTAGTAGTACGAGTAGTCCATCCGGCCGGCGACCGCGGCGTCGTGGTTGCCCAGGATCGTGTGCGACGCGGTCTTGCGGATCAGATCGCAGCACTCGTTGGGCGACGCGCCGTACCCGACGACATCGCCGATGCATACGAACTTGTCGATCCGCTCGGACTTGTAGGCATCAATGACCGCGCTCATCGCTTCGATGTTCGCGTGGACGTCGGAGAAGATGCCTATCCGCATTACAACTTCAGCGATGATACCAGAGCCGGCTGTCCCAAGGGCACGGCCATCCACCCATCGCTACCCCGCACGTCCAGGTCGCGCGCCCCGCGCCGACTGTAGGACAGCCGTTGCGCCGAGGACGGGACCGCGATTCAGGAACCGCAGCGAGAACACGTGGTTCAAGCGCGAGGCGCGCGTTAGATCCCAAGATCCTGTATCGATGATCAGTGACCGGCGGGATCCGCGCCGGGCCGAGTGTGAAGCCAGGCCGGCTGCGAAGCCAGGCCGGCTGCGAAGAATGACCCGGGTGCGGGAAATCAGTTGACGGGTCCGTGCGAGTGATCCGCGCCGTCTGCGTCCGGGTCGAGCTCGTCGTCGATTTCGGCCTCGGCGTCGGTCTCGGCGTCGCCGACGTCGCCCATCATCTGCGCCGCCACCGCGACCAGCACCTCGTGGAGGTGCTCGAGGGTGTCGAGCCGGCCGCACAGCGAGTAGTAATCCTCGACCGAGACCTCGCCCATCCGCGCCAGCGCCTGCTGGACGTACGGCGCCATGCGCGGCGGTGCAGCGATCTCGGAGTCGAAGTCGTCGAGGTCGGCCTGGGCGATCGCGGCGGCGACGAACCCGACCGGCGAGAAGTGGAGGCCGGTCGGCAGCACGATCCGCCACTTGGACGGCTCGTCGGTGAGCTCCCAGCGGCCGCCGAGGTGGGCGCGCACGACCTCGCCGAAGTACGCGCCCGAGGTCGCGAGCACGAGCTGGAGCGCGGCCGGCTGATCCGCCGGCACGGTGCGCAGGTAGTGATCGAGCACCGGCAGCGTGTTGCTATCGAGCTCGAGCTTGATCCCGAGCGCGCGCTGGACGTACGCGATCGCTTGATCGGCGTACTCGCGGACAGGCGGCGGAACCAGGTCGGTCATCCGCGCAAGCTAGCGCGGTTCGCCCAGCCCGGGTAGCCGCGGCGTGGCCGCGAATCGCGGCTACGGCCGGCTCTCGATGACCGAGAACCGGACGTTGCCCTGCGCGGCGCGCAGCTCGACGAGCGCGGTCTCGATCAGCTGGGCGGCCTCGGGCGTGCCCAGCGTGGCCTGGACCCAGCCATCCGGCTGGGCCGCCTGGCCGCGCGCGGCGGCCCCGAGATCTACCTTGATGCCGCGGGCGCGGACGATCACCGCGCCGTTGCGGCGGAGCTGGACGTCGACATCGCCGCGGAACGACGACACGACCAGGCGGCCGCGCAGCGCGGCCTCGGCCTCGAGCACGATCCGGCCGTCGGTCGTGGTCAGCTCGATGTCGCGCGCGCGGATCCGGCGGCCGGTGATCTGACCGTGGTTGGCCGACGCGATCAGCCGGTCGCCGCCGATCGTGTCGAGATCGAGATCGGACGACAGGGTCTGGGCATCGACCGAGCCGAACACCTGGGCGATCCGGGTCGTGCCCGACACGCTGTGGGTCAGGACCTCGCCCTGGACGTTGCGCACCGAGATCGGCCCCGAGCTGGTGTCGAGGTCACCGCCGGCGTCCATGTTGAGCTCCTCGAGGCTGCCGCTCGACACCGCGGCCTCGACCCGGGCCGCGCGCGGCGCGCGCACCGTGAGGTCGATCCGCACCGCGCCGCGGGCGACCGGCCGGACTTCCTTGCCGCCGTCCGCGGTGGTCCGGATCGACACCGTGCCATCGGGGTTGGGGACCAGCGAGATGTGGAGCCGGTCGAGCGCGTCGTCGTCGGGCGCGAACTTGTGGGTCTCGATCTGGATCGCGGTGCCGTCGTAGCCCTCGATCTTGACGTCGCCGAGCGGGTTCTCGATCGAGAGGTGGTTGATCGCGTGGCCCGACGGCTCGATCGACAGCCGCGACCGCTCGCTGACGGTGGGCGTGGTGGCGGCGCGGACCGCAGACGGGGCCGGAGACGAGGCCGGAGCTGGAACCTGAGCTGGGGCCGGAGATGGGGGCTGAGATGGTGGGGGGGCCGGCCGCGGCGGCTCGGCCGCGGCCGGAGCAGCGAGCAATCCCAGGACGATGCAGGCACGCGAGATCGCGTTCACCGAGCGCCTCCACTCGCGAGCAGGACGTCGTCGCGCACGATCGCGCCCTGCAGGTACCGGATCAGCGAGCGCTGGGCGCGCTGCTGGGCGCGCGGCGCACCGGCGTGGCTGACCCCGGCGCGCAAGCTCGCGATCTGGGCGTCGAACGCCGCCTTGCGGTCGTCGGTCCAGCCGGGGCGCACCTCCTGGGCAAGCTTCATCAGCTCTCCGACCGCCTGATCGTAGCTCGCGGTGGTCCGCGCCGGCTCGGCGGTCAGGTCCGCGGTGACATCGCCCGCGGCCGGCGATCCCGCGGCCGCGGTCGGCGCGCCCGGGGCGGCCGGCGCGCCATGCGGTGCCGGCATTGCGTGCGGCGCCACGACGGCGACGCCCTGCCCGGCCGGCTCGTCAGCGCGATGCGCGCGCACGTAGAGCGCCACGACCGCGGCCGCCGCGAGCAAGCCGCCGGCGGCGAGCTGCGGCATCGCCGGCATCCAGCGCGCCCACCGGGTCCACGGCGTCCACCGCGCGAACGCGCGCCGCCACCGCGGCTGGTGGGCATCGGCGACCTCGGCGGCGGCGAGCTGGGCCTGCACGCCGGCCCACAGGCTCGCCGGGGGATCGACCGGCAAAAGGTTGCGCAGGCCATCGCGCAGCGCGGCCTCGTCGCGCGCGACCTGGCGGCACGCGGCGCACTCGCGGAGGTGGCCGCGGACGACGCTACCGTGGTCGTCGGCGAGCTCGCCGTCGAGGTACGCGGTCAGCCGCGGTTGGATCGTCTCGCACGTGGTCATCGATGGGTCAGGCGCGGCTCGAGGGTGGAAGGTTGCTTGGATCGATGTCGGGGCCGAGCAGCTCGCGCATCCGGCCCCGTGCCTTGTGGAGCTGCGACTTGCAGGTCCCGATCCGGCACTCGAGGATCGCCGCGCACTCCTCGTGCGACAGGCCCTCGACGTCGTGGAGCACCAGGATCGCGCGGTAGCCGGCCGGCAGCCGGCCCAGCGCGGCCTCGATCCGCGACGCGAGCGCCGAGTCACGCTCGATCACCGGAGGCGCCGGGACCTCGCTCAGGCCGTCGTCGCCGACCTCCTGGCGCCGGCCGCGCTTGGCCAGGTGCGACAGCGCCGCGTTGACGGTCAGCCGGTAGATCCAGGTCGACAGCGCCGAGTCGCCGCGAAAGCTCGCCAGGCCGCGGAACACGCGGACGAACACCTCCTGGGCGACCTCCTCGGCATCCGAGCCCCCGACGATGCGGTGCGCCATGCCGAAAACCCGGCGCTTGAACTGATGATAGAGCATCTCCATCGCGCGGGCTTCACCGCGCCGGCACGCGGCGATCAGCTGCGCGTCATCAGTCAAGGTGGCGGAGACTCGAGCGCGAGGCTCGGCGAGGGTGGCGGGTACGGGTTCAGCCAGTTCGGTCACGGGAGCCCCTGGTGACGGCGATCCACTCGGAGGTAGATCGGCGCTAGGACTCGCGTCCTCCGGAACGCGTTGCCCAGAGCCAAAGCCAAGGCCAGAGCCAAGGCCAGAGCCAAGGCCAGAGGATGAGGGTTCTGAAGGCCGGCGGAGTGCCACGGTCGATCTCTGGAGGCGCGCCAGGCGCGCCGGTCGCGACCGCACGCTAGCAGCAAACCTGGTGATCTCACACTGGCTTTCGCGGGTGTGTGCTCGGGTGCGACTGAGGTATGATGGCGCGGTGCAAGCGCCTCTCGTGATCGGGCTGGGGCGGATCGGGGTGGCAATCTCCGCTCTGGCTCCAAATTTGCCCGAAATGGCGGCCCCCGCGGCCGAGCTCGCCGCGCTGTCGACCGCTCCCGCGGCCGGGATCGCGGTGGCCCTGCGGGCGGCGCTCCGGCTCGGCTGCCGGGCCCGCGCCGCCGGCAGCCACGGCGCCGACCTGCTCGGCCAGCTGGCGCGCACCGCGCTGCGCGAGGCCGGGATCGACGTCGAGCTGCTGCGCGCGATCGGCTCGAGCGCGTGCGAGATGGTCACGGTGGCCGGCGACGGCACGCTGCGCACCCGCTACCAGGGCGACCGCGGCGAGCCGGTGCAGGTCGATCTCGCGACCGCGCTCGCCGGGGCCTCGGCGCTGCTGCTCGACGGCAGCGCGCCCGATGACCAGCTGCGCGCCGCCGAGCTGGCCAAGCACGCCAAGCAGCCGGTGATCTTCGACGTCAGCGAGCTGCGCGACGGCACGATCGAGCTGATCCGCAAGACCGATATCCTGATCGCATCGGAGCGCGAGGCGAGCGAGCTGGCGCCGCGCGGCGAGCTGACCGACGCGCTCGACGAGCTGCTGGCGCTCGGGCCGCGCGCGGTGGTGATCACGCTCGGCGACAAGGGCGCGATCGGCCGCCACGGCGACCAGGTCGTTCG
This sequence comes from Kofleriaceae bacterium, assembly GCA_036271215.1. Lineage (GTDB taxonomy): Bacteria > Myxococcota_A > Polyangia > Haliangiales > Haliangiaceae > JABFXX01. Next base: position 26,576 of record DATBBB010000322.1, read on the forward strand.
CTGCCCGGCATTCCCGAGCGACGTGCTCGACGCCTACGGCGCCGGCTCGGTGTTCCACGGCGCGTTCGCCGCGGCGCTGCTGAGCGAGCTGCCGTTCGCGCGCTGCATGGAGCTGGCCGCGGCCGCCGCGTCGCTGTCGCTGCGCGAGCTCGGGCCGTGGTCGGCGATGCCGAGCCGCGACGATGTCCTCGCCCTGGTCCGCACGCGCCGCACGTGACCGAGGAGTCCGTATGGCATACGGACTCCTTCGCCTCGATCGCCTCGCGAAACGCTCGGCTATACGGATCCGGACGCGCTCGCAAGCTCGCGCCGGCGGGGCGCCGCACGTGAGCGGCTGTCATTGATCCTTCACGGTGAATGTTTGGCCGGTGAGTTATGTCAATGTCCACGTATGCACACCGCCCTCAAGATCTTCGCGATCCTGGCGCTCGCCTCGGCAACGGCGTCGGCGACGCCTGCCGCCAAGCCCGCCCCGACGCCGACCCAGGCCAAGCCGGCCACGCCCTCCGGCGGCGACAAGCTCGCGCCCAACGGCGCGTCGTGCAAGCCGAGCGGCGCCATCGTGTTCGAGATCGATCACCTCGTCGATCCCGAAGCCAAGATGGCGACCTCGCTCGTCAAGGTCTACGCCAACGGCGGCTGGACCCAGGAGCGCAACGACACCGAGGGCAAGGCCCTGCCCCAGGTCGCCGGCTGCTACGCCAAGGCCGACGTCCAGAAGCTGACGACCACGCTCGCCGGCGCCGCGTGGAAGGTCACGACCAACCAGATGCACTGCATGGCGGCGTCGCCGGCCTATACGATCTACCGGGTCAACGGCAAGTCGGTGTTCATCCGCAAGCTGTGCAGCGGCGATATCCTCGACGAGAAGAGCATGACCAAGCTGCAGGCCGCGATCGCGCAGGTCGAGGGCACCGTCCCGGCCCAGAACTAGCTAGCGCTTGCGGCGCAGCCCGACGTCCGAGCCCTCGAGCCGGAAGTGGGCTTCGGCGGCCGCCATCTGCTCGGCCTCCTTCTTGGACTTGCCGACCGCGCGCGCCCACTCTTCCTCGCCGATCGTGACCGCCACGACAAACCGCTTGTCGTGGTCGGGGCCGATCTCCTGGACCACGCGGTAGGTCGGGGTCGCCTTGAGCCGGGCCTGCGAGGTCTCCTGGAGCCGGGTCTTGAAGTCGTAGAACCCCTTGAACTCGACGGTCTCGATCCGCTGGGCGAGCAGCCGCTCGACGATCTCGACCGCCGCGACGAACCCGCCATCGAGGTAGACCGCCGCGAGGATCGCCTCGAACGCGTCGGCCAGGATCGAGGGCTTGGTCCGGCCGCCCGACTTCTCCTCGCCCTTGCCGAGCGCCAGCCACTGGCCGATGCCGAGCTGGCCGGCGACCTCGCTGAGGCCGGTCTCGCTGACCACCTGGGCCCGGGTCACGCTGAGCTCGCCCTCCCGGAGCTGGGGGAACCGGGTCATCAGCTTGTGGCCGACCACGAGGTCGAGCACGGCGTCACCGAGGAACTCGAGCCGCTCGTTGTCCTCGAGCCGCTCCGCGGTGTGCTCGTTGCACCAGCTCGCGTGGCGCAGCGCCTGCTCGAGCAGGCTGCGGTCGCGAAACGTATAGCCCAGCATCGCTTCGAGCGTGCCGGAATGGGTTAGCTCGGCCACGACCCATGGTACCCTCGGATCGGTGGAAGCGCTGCGCGAGCGTTTCGGCAAGTACCACGTGCTCGAGAAGATCGCGCAGGGTGGCATGGCGGAGGTCTACAAGGTCAAGACCGTCGGGATCGCCGGGTTCGAGAAGATCCAGGCGCTCAAGCGGATCCTGCCCCGCCAGGCCCGCGAGGGCCGGTTCATCCGCAGCTTCATCGACGAGGCGCGGATCGCGGTCGAGCTGACCCACCGCAACATCGTGCAAGTGTTCGATTTCGGTAAGGCCGACGGCGAGCTGTTCCTCGCGATGGAGCTGATCGAGGGCAAGGACCTGCGGACCACGATGGCCGAGGCGGTGTCGCGCGACTCGCGGCCCTCGGTGCCGATCGCGGCGTACATCATCTCGGAGGTCGCGTCGGGGCTCGACTACGCGCACCGCAAGGCCGACGGCTACGGCGGGTCGCTCGGGATCGTCCACTGCGACGTGTCGCCGTCCAACGTCATGCTGTCGACCGAGGGCGATATCAAGATCCTCGACTTCGGGATCGCGCGCGCGACGTTCGCGTCGGCGCTCGAGCGGCGGCGGCTGCGCGGCAAGCCGCGCTACATGGCGCCCGAGCAGACGATCGGCGAGACCCCGTCGGCGGCGTCCGACGTGTTCGCGCTCGGCATCATCGCGTGGGAGCTGTTCACCGGCCTGCCGCTGTTCCGCGGCCCGGACCTGAAGGCGATCCTCGAGGCGGTGCGGCGGACCGACCCGCCGCGCTGCGATCGGCTGAACGCGGGGGTCCCGCGCGAGATCGCCGACGCGGTGGCGACCGCGCTGTCGCGCGAGCCGGCGCAGCGCGGCACCGCGGCCGATCTCGCGAGCGCGTGCGCGCGGACCGCGCTCGCGGCCGGCGCCCGGGTGCTGGCGCGCTGGATGGCGGCGCTCGACGGCCGGCCGAGCCGGTCGGCGATCCCGTGGCAGCCCGAGGTCGGCTCGCTGAGCGGGGCACCGGAGTCGCCGGAGTCGCCGGAATCGCGCGAGTCGCCGGAATCGCGCGGGTCGCGGGACGCGCATGGCCGCGGCGCGGGCGCAGGCGACGCGAGCGACTCGTTCGACGCCGGCGATAGCGTCCACATCGTGATCGATCCCGAGGCGGCTGCCGCGGCGGATGCCGTGGCCGATGCCGCGGCGGCGTCCGCCGACGCCGCCGCGATCGACGCGCTGCCGGTCCCGCGGCCCGCGCCCGGTGCCGGCCGAGCCCGCCCGCGCCACGCGGCCCCACCGTCGCGGCCGTCGGCGACGGTATCGCTGCGCGACGCCGCGATCCCGCTGGCGCGCCCCACCGCGCCGCGCCAGGTGATCCCGCCGCGGCGGGCCGATGCGCCGCCGGCGCGGCCCTCGGTGACGGTGTCGATCGGCGACATGCCGGTGCCCGGCGGTCCGCCGCCGCCGGCCGCGCCACCACTCGCGCATCCGGCGCATCCGGCGCATCCGGCGCATCCGGCGCGTCCGGCGCGACCCGCGACGCCGGTCACCCCGCCGCGGATGACCGAGCGCACCGAGCCGGTCGCCCGGTTCGATCCGGCCGACATCGCCACCGTGACGTCGACCAAGCCCGCGCCGCCCAGCCGGCGGTTCGAGATCGACGCCAGCACGACGCAGTTCCAGCGCTACGAGGCGCCGGCGACCGTGCCGAGCGCGCCCCGGTTCGACACCGTCGAGGCCACGGTCGCCGGCCACGCCCGGCTGTCCGACGCGCTGCCGCCCGACGCCCGCCCGACGACCCGCCCGGCGACCGACTCGACCGCGGTCGATCCCAAGCTCGGGATCCGCCGCAGCTACGAGCGGCTCGAGCTGGCGCCGGGCGCGCCGCCCTCGGCGCTGCGGTTCGACGACGACGACACCCACCACAGCTACGAGCTGCCGAGCATCCCCGAGGACACCAGCTACGACGAGCTCGCGGCCGATCCCGCGGTGCCCGCGCTGCCGGCGCTGGATGACAGCGGCCCGGCCGGCCCGGCCGGTTCGGTGATCGCCGAGCCGATCGGCGAGGCCCCGATCGACGACGACCTCGGGGCGATGTCGACCGGCACGCTCGCCGAGCGCCGCCGGATCGTCGTGGTCGCGGGGCTCTTGTCCGGCGCCGCTCCCGATGCGCTGCGCCCGGTCACCAAGAGCCTGGGCGAGCTGGCCTACCAGCGCGGCGGCGTGGTGCTCGAGCTCGCGCCCGACTCGCTGGCGGTCGCGTTCGGCCTCGAGGTCGCCGGCGAGGACGACGTGGCGATCGCGATGGGCTGGGCGCTCGACGCCGCGGCGATGGCGCGCGACACCGCGGCCGACGCCGGCGCGATCCAGGTCCAGATCGGCGCGCGCACCGGGGTCTCGACCGCGTCGCCCGGCTCGAGCACGCTGATCGCGCCGACCGTCACCGTGGCGCACGCCCCCGACACCGCGCCGCGGATCCCCAAGGACGCGATCGACGAGGCCCGCGGGCTCGCCCGCGAGGCGGCGCCGGATCGGCCGCTGTTCGTCGGCGGCGCCGGCCGGGTCACCAGCAGCCTGTACGAGCTGCGCGAGCTGCCGGCCGGCCGCCGGGTCGCCCGCAAGAGCCGCGTGATCGAGGTCGTCGGGCCGCGCGGGTTCGACGAGCGCGACCGCGCCCGGCTCGAGCGCCGCGGCCGGTTCGTCGGCCGCGCCGCGCAGCTCGCCGAGCTCGACGCGTGGTTCGGCCGCGCGATCGCCGCCAACCGCCGGTTGTGCGTGCTGATCACCGGGGTCGCCGGCACCGGCAAGAGCCGGCTGGTCGCCGAGTTCATCGCGCGCCACGCCGCCGCCGGCACGCCGCTGCAGATCACGTCGACCGCGGCGAGCCCGGCGAACCGGCTGACGCCATTCTCGACGGTGGTCGACCTCTACCAGGCGGCGCTCGGGCTGCCGCCGTCGCGCGGCAGCAACGCGCGGGCCGAGGCCGCGCACCGGCTGCACAAGGTGATGGTCAAGGCCGGGATGACCGCGGATCGCGCGCGCGCGGCGGTCACCGATCTCGACCGCGCGATGGAGCTGCGCGACGGGCTCGGGGTCGCCGCCCGCGAGGTCGCCGATCTGCGGCCGCGGATCTCCGCCGGGCTCGCGGTGTTCCGGCTCGCCACCGCGAGCCGCGCGCGCCCGGCGCTGACGATGGTCGAGGACGTCCACCTCGCCGACAGCGCGAGCCTCGAGGTCATGCGCCACACGCTCGGCATGCCGGCCGAGGGCCCCGAGCTGTTGCTGCTGACGATGCGGCCCGAGGGCCCGCCGCCGCCCGCAGCCGACGGGGTGATCGCGCTCGGCGACCTGGTCGGCCAGGAGCTGCGCACGCTGATCGCCGACCGGCTGGGCGACGCCGCGACCCCGACGACGATCGCCGCGGTGCTGGCGCGCGGCGGCGGCAACCCGCTGTTCATCGAGGAGCTCGCCCAGGCGGTGCGCGACGCCGGCGCCGGCGGCGAGGACGTCCCGGCCTCGGCGCGCGACGTGGTGTCGGCGCGGATCGACAAGCTGAGCGGCAAGGCCAAGGCCGCGCTGCGGTTCGCCGCGGTGATCGGCGGCGTGGTGCGCGTCCGGCTGCTCGAGGAGCTGCTCGGCGAGGACAGCCTCGAGCGCGAGCTCGAGGAGCTGGCGTCGGCCGGGTTCGTGGTCCGGCCCGACGGCGCGCGCGGCGCGAGCGAGGGCGAGCTGCAGTTCGCGCGCGGCCTGGTCCGCGAGGTGGTCTACGAGTCGCTGTCGGCGCGCGCCCAGCGCGAGACCCACGCGCGGGTCGGCCGGCTGCTCGCGTCGCGGTTCTTCGCCGGCCGCGAGGAGCCGCCGGCCGCGATCGCCGAGCACCTCGAGCGCGGCGGCGAGACCGCGGGCGCGGCGGCGTTCTGGCTGCGCGGCGGCCGGCTCGCGCTGTCGGCGTCCGACGCCGACGCCGCGATCGCGTGCTTCACCCGGACGCTCGGGCTCGAGCGCGAGCTCGGCGCCGCGCCGCCGACCCCGACCTCGAAGTCGCGCCGCCGCGAGGCGCTCGCCGGGCGCGAGGAGGCGCACCGCCTGCAGGGCGACCTCGCGACCGACGCCGGCGACCTCGACGCGCTCGCAGAGCTGTGCGCCGGTGAGCCCGCGCGGCTCGCCGACGTCGCGATCCGGCGCGCCCAGCGCATGCTGCGGCTCGGCGACTACGCGCGCGCCAGCGACGCGACGATCGCCGCCGAGGATCACGCCGAGGCGATCGGCGACGACCGGCTGCGCGGCGAGGCGCTGCGGGTCCGCGGCGAGATCCTCGAGCGGGTCGGCCAGTTCGACGAGGCGCTCGCGGTGGTCGGCGTGGCGCGCGAGCTGTTCCACCGCCAGCACGCGGTCGCCGACGAGATGGCCGCGATGGTCGGCCGCGGCCGGATCCATCTGCTGCGCGCGCACTACGAGGCCGCGCGCGACGCCTACCACCCGGTGCTCGCGATGATCGAGCAGACCCGCGATCCGTGGCTCGAGCGGATCGTGATGAACCACGTCGCGGTGATCGAGATGTGCCTCGGCAACTTCGCGACCGCGATCCGCAGCGCCGAGCGCTCGCTCGAGCTGTGCCGGCGCTACGGCGATCGCGGCCGCGAGGGCGATGCGCTCAGCGTGGCCGGCATCGTGCTGCTCGAGGTCGGGCTCTACGATCAGGCCGCGGCGCGGTTCGGCGAGGCGCTCGACATCCTGGCGCGCACCAACTCGCGGTGGTCGCGCGCCGACTGCCTGATCTACGCGGGGACCTGCGACCAGCTGCGCGGCCGGCCCGGCGCGCTGCCGATGATCGACGAGGCGCTCGACGAGGCCCGCCGGCTCGGCGCGCGCTACCTCGAGGCCAACGCGCTGGTCACCCGCGCGGGGGCCCACCTGCGGACCGGCGCGCTCGGCGCCGCGATCGCCGATGCGTCGGCCGGCGCCGCGGTCGCGCGCGCGGCCACGCTGGTCGGCTACGAGATCCAGGGCCTCGCGCGCCACGCGCTCGCGCTGTCGCGGCTCGGCAACCGGACCGCGGAGGCCGGCGCGCTGGTCCACCGCGCGCTGACCTTGCTCGACGCCCAGCAGTACCTCGAGGGCTCCGAGGAAGAAGTCCTGGTCGCGTGCGCCGCGGTGCTCGACGCCGCGGGCGCCCGCGATCGCGCGCAGATCCTGCGCGACCACGGCCGGGCCTCGGCGCACCGCAAGCTCGCCGGGCTGACCGATCCGGCGTGGCGCGCGGCGTACGCGGCGATCCCCGAGATCGCCGCGCTGCTCGGGTAGCGACGCTCAGCGGGCGCGGCGCCCGGCGCGCACCGGCCGGCGCAGCCGCACCAGGGTCTCGACCTGCGCGGTGCCGGGCATCAGATCGAACGGCTCGATCGCGTCGGGCGTGTAGCCGGACCCGGCGAGCGCGGTCAGATCGCGGCCGAGCGCCTCGGGGCCGCAGCTGACGTAGATCACCGTGGGCGCGGCGAGCTCGGCGAGGAACGCGCGCGCGCCGGCCGACAGCCCCTTGCGCGGCGGGTTGACCACGACGACGTCGGGCCGCGCCCCGAGCTGGCCGCGGACGTCCCCGGCGTCGCCGGCGATCGCGGTCAGCCGCAGGCCCGCGTGCTGGGCGGCGCGCCGCAGCTGGGCGACCGCGTCGCGATCGATCTCGACCGCGATCACGGTGGCGCCGGCGCGCGCGAGGTGGAGCCCGATGCCGCCGAGCCCGGCGAACAGATCGATCGCCTGGGTGGCGGACCCGACCTCGGCGAGCTCGGTGACCCGGGCGTACATCGCGGCGGCCTGCGCGCGGTTGACCTGCAGGAACTCGCCGGCGCCGACCTCGACCGCCGCGCCGGCGAGCGACTCGACGAGGTGGCCGTGGCCGTGCAGCACCGTGGCGCTCGCCCCCGACGGCACGATCGCGCCGTCGCGCCGGTCGTTCTCGACCACGACCACGCTGTGGACCGCGGGGTGGTTGGCGAGCGTGGCCGCCACGCGATCGAGCTTGGCGCGCGGGGTGCGCGGCGCGACGACCAGCACGACCATCACGTCGCCGGCGGCCTCGCGGACGATCACGTAGCGCAGCTCGCCGGTGCGCTCGCGCTCGGAGTACGCCGCCAGCTCGGCGCGCTCGGCGGCGCCGCGGACCCAGGTCGCGACCTCGTCGATGATCGGCGCGACCACGCGGCAGCCCAGGGTATCGACCACCTCGTGGCTGCGCGGCGCGTAGGCCCCGAGCACGAGGTGATCGCCGCTGTGGCCGCACACGTACTTGCCCTTGTTGCGATAGCCGGTGCGCTCGGGCGACGGCCGGACCTGTGCGATCTCGACGCCGCCGGCCGCCACCGCCGGGAGCTCGGCGAGCGCGGCGACCACGCGGTCGCGCTTGGCCGCGAGCTGCGCCGGGTACGCCAGGTGCTGCCACACGCAGCCGCCGCACCGCCCGAACCCGGGGCACACCGGCGGGACGCGCTCGGGGCTCGGCGGGCCGATCCGCTTGAGCAGCCGGGCCCACGCCTGGGGCCGGTGCGGGCTGCGGTGATCGATCACGACCTCGGCGCGCTCGCCGGGCAACAGATCGCCGACGTGGACCGCGAGTTCGGCGCCGCCCGCGACCTCGATCACCGGCCCCACGCCGGCGCCGCCGTCGTCGAGCGCGGTCGCCTCGACCTCGCATCGGTTGGGCTTGGCCGGGGCCATCAGCGCGCGACCCAGCCGCCGGCGAGCACGCGATCGCCGTCGTACAGCACGGCGGCCTGGCCGGGCGCGGCGACCGCGGGCGCCGCGAGCCACGCCGTGGCGCGGTCGGCCTCGACGCGGACGCGCGCGGGGATCGGAGCGCCGCGGTGGCGGACCTGCACGGCGGCGGTGAGCTCGCCGCGCGGCGGCGACAGCCAGCGCAGGTCGCGGATCGCCAGCTCGGCGCGCTCGGCGGCGGCGCGCGCGCCGACGTGGACCTCGGCGGTCGCCGGGTCGATCGCGGTGACGTAGCGCTTGTCCCGGATGGTGAGGTTGCCAAGGCCGCGGTGCTGGCCGAGCGTGAAGTGGTGGACCCCGTCGTGGCGGCCGAGCACGGCGCCGCCGTCGCCGACGATCGCGCCCGGCCCGGGCATCGCGCGGCCGCGGCGCAGCGCCTGTGCGGAGACGAAGCCGGCGTAGTCGCCGTCGGGCACGAAGCAGATCTCCTGCGACTCGGGCTTGACCGCGTTGGGCAGGCCGAGCCGGATCGCGTGGTCGCGGACCTCGTCCTTGGTCAGCTCGCCGAGCGGGAACTGCACGCTGGCGAGCTCGGCGGCGGGCATCGAGAACAGGAAGTACGACTGATCCTTGCCGGCGTCGCGGCCGCGGTGCAGCGCGTGGGCCTCGCCATCGGCGACGATCTGGGCGTAGTGGCCGGTGACCAGCTGGTCGGCGCCGATCGCGCGGGCGCGCTCGAGCAGCGGCGTGAACTTGATGTGCTGGTTGCACTTCACGCACGGGTTCGGGGTCTCGCCCGCGAGGTACGCCTCGACGAAGTCGTCGATCACGTGGGCCCCGAACTCGGCCGATAGATCGATCACGTAGTGCGGGATGCCGAGGTGGGCGCACACCGCGCGGGCGTCCTCGACGTCGCGCGGCCCGCAGCACCGGCCACCCGCCGACGCGGCCGTGCCGCGCGCGTCGTACAGCCGCATCGTCATGCCGACGACCTGGTGGCCCTGCTCGACCAGCAGCGCCGCGGCGGTCGCGCTGTCGACCCCGCCCGAGAGCGCGGCGACGATCATCAGCGGGGCTCGCCGGCGCGGGGCTCGCCGGCGCGGGGCTCATCGGCGTGCGGCTTGTCGGCGCGGGGCTCGCCGGCGCGGGGCTCATCGGCACGCGGCTCGTCGGCGCGCGGCTCATCGGGGATCGTGACCAGCATCGACGCGCCCTCGATCGCGTGGAACGCGCGGGTCAGCCGCTGGTGGGTGTCGCCGAGATCGACGTCGATCCGGAGCTCGCCGTCGTCGGCCGGGAGCGAGGCCTGGAACCGGCACGGCCCGATCGAGCCGCCGGGCAGCGCCACGCGGTGAAACGTGGCGACCGTGACGTCCTTGATCACCACGTTGACGTCGACCGCGCGGACCCGCGGCTTCTGCGCGCCGAACGCGAGCTCGACCGTGGTGTGGGTGCGCTGGTCCTTCTGGCAGCTGTCGCGCGCGATGAGGCCGATCGCGAGGAAGAACGCGATCGGCGCGAGCCGCTTCCGGAACAGGTCATAGCGCGACACGCTCGGTTCTTAGCACGAGCGCGACGAGCGTACGACGACGGGGTGCCCAGGGCCGGGGTCGAACCGGCACGAGCCTTGCGGCTCGAGAGATTTTAAGTCTCTTGTGTCTACCAGTTCCACCACCCGGGCGTGGTGCCCCACATTACACCGAACGCGCGTCGGCGCGCTCGGCATGGCGCGCGATCGCGGCGGTCAGGGTCGGCCACAAGGCCGGCGGCAGATCGTGGCCCATGCCGGCGATCGGCAGCCAGGTCGCGTCCGGCATCAGCCGCGCGAGGTCGCGTCCGGCGCTGATCGGGAACATCGGATCGCTGCTGCCGTGGATGATCAGCGCCGGGATATGGACCTCGCGCAGCCGCGGCCGGCGATCGCCCGAGGCCAGCGTGGCCGCGAAGTGCCGCAGGAAGCCGCGCGGTGATATCCCGCGCTCGAACGCGCGCTCGCCGAGCCGGCGCAGCCGGTCGCCGTCGATCGGCCACGCGGGGCTGCCGATCGTGCGGAACGTCTGCTCGAGCTGCCGGCCGGCGGCCTCGGCGGTGCGCGGGATCCCCCGGAACAGGGCGCGCATCGCGCGCGGCGCCGGCAGGTAGCGCCGGGCTCCCGGGCTCGACATGATCGAGGTCATCGAGCGCAGCTTCGCCGGGTGCTCGATCGCGAGGTGCTGGGCGATCATGCCACCGAGCGACGCGCCGACGACGTGCGCGGTGCCGAACCCGAGCGCGGTGATGAGCCCCGCGACGTCGCCCGCCATGTCGCTCAGCGTGTACGGCACGGCCAGCTTGGCGCCGAGGGCCCGGCGGACCATGAGCGGCACCGGATTGGGGACGGGGGCGTCGATCTTGCTCGACTCACCGACGTCGCGGTTGTCGAACCGCACGACGCAGAACCCGTGCCCGACCAGCTGCTCACAGAACCGGTCGTCCCACATGATGCGCTGCACGCCGATCCCCATGATCAGGATCAGCGGCCGGCCGCGCACCGGATCGCCGAACTGATCGTAGGCAAGCTCGACGGTACCGACGCGGGCGCGGCTGGTCTGGAAGCTCATGGCGCTACGGAGTAGCACTGCCGCCGCCGGCGCGCGACGGATCGGGTTTGAGCACCGGCAGGGCGTCGTCTTCGTCGGGTTTCGCGGGCTTCGCGGGCGGCTTGGCGGCGGGCTCGGGCTTGGCGGCGGGCTCGGGCCTGGCTTCGGGCTTGGTCTCTGGCCTGGCTTCGGGCCTGGCTTCGGGCTTGGTCTCGGGCTTGGTCGACTCCGGCTTGAGCTCGGGGCCCGGCGACTCGGGCGTGCCCGGCGTGGCGAGCCCCGAGCCGGCGGCTGCGGCGTGCCCGGCGAGCGCGCTCGGCACGGTCTTGCGGCCCTTGCCCTTCTCGAGCTTCTCGAGGTGATCGACGGTCTCGCGATCCGGCACCAGCTCGACCACGGCGTCGACGTAGCTCCGGGCGTGGAGCTCGAACTGGCGCGCGGTGTGCGACGGCTTGACCTTGAGCATGAACGGCGTGTGGCCGATGACCTTGCCGAGCGCGAGGTCGGTGACGTCGGCGCCGTGCGGCTGCGAGTCGATCTTGATCTGCGACCACTCGAAGGTCAGCGGAGCCTCGGTTGGGGGTGCCGGGGGCGGTGCTGGCACCGGCGGCGCCACCGTGCCCGCGATCGACCCCGCGCCGCTCGCCGGCCCCGCCCCGCGCGCCGGTCCCGCGCCGGTCGTCGGTCCCGCGGGCCCTGCCCCGCTCGCCACGGTGCCGCCGGAACCGGTGGGGGCCGTGGAGGCCGTGGGGGTCGTGGGGCTCAGGGGGCCCGCGGATCCCTGGGCCCCGCCGCCTCGGGTCGCCACGAACGCGGCCGCGGCCGCGGCGCCGACGACGAGCAGCGCCGCGCCGACCATCATCGGCAGCTTCGACGACCTGGGGACCGCCGCCTCGCTCTGGGGGACCGAGAGCGCGCCGGTCCACTGGGTCTTGATCCGCCCCCCGGTCACGGCGGGGACCGGGGTCGCTCCGGGGACCGGCGTCGAGGTCGGGACCGGCGTCACCAGCGGAACGGGCGTCGAAAACGAGACCGACGGCGCCGGCACGCTGGCCGGCACGGCCACCGACTCGGTGAGCTTGTCGCCCGAGGCCTGGCGCACGGCGCGCGCGAGCTCCTCGATCGAGCTGAACCGCTGGTTGCGATCCTTGGCCAGCGCGTGATCGATCACCCCGGCCAGCGCGCGCGGCGCGCTGATCGAATCGAAGATCTCCGGCGGGATCACCGGCGGCGGCTCGGTCAGGTGCATGCTGAGCACGCCCATGAAGTTCATGGCTTCGAACGGCACCCGGCCGGTCACCAGCTGGAACAGGATGCAGCCCATCGCGTAGACGTCGACCCGGTGATCGACGTGCTCGCCGCGCGCCTGCTCGGGCGACATGTACTCCGGCGTGCCGAACAGCATGCCGGTGCGGGTCAGCTTGCGCTCGCCCTCGCCGAGCTCGGTCTGCTTGGCGATCCCGAAGTCGAGCAGCTTCACGAAGTCGGGCTCGCCGAGGAACTCGACCAGGTAGATGTTCTCGGGCTTGAGATCGCGGTGGACGATGCCCATGGCGTGCGCCGCGGTGAGCGCCGCGCAGATCTGCAGGAAGATCTTCTTGCTGCGCTCCCACGGCAACAGCTGGCCGGCGAGCCGCGCGCGCGCGACCTCCTCGTGGAGATCGTGGCCCTTGAGCAGCTCCATCGCGAAGAACACCATGCCTTCGGGCGTGGTGCCGAAGTCGCTGATGTCGATCACGTTCTCGTGGCGGATCCGCGACGCCGACTTGGCCTCCTGCATGAAGCGCTCGACCAGGTCGGGCTTGCGCGCGAACTCGCCGTGCAGGACCTTGAGCGCGACCTGCTTCTCGAGCAGGTTGTGGGTCGCCAGGTACACCGCACCCATGCCGCCCTCGCCGAGCTTCTTCTGGATCAGGTAGCGCCCGGCGAGCGTCTGGCCGAGCATCGGATCGGTCCGCGTCGGCAGGATCGAGGTCGCGTGGCCGCTGCCCGGCGGGTTGGAGTCGGACGCCATCGGCGCCGTCGTCATCGGGGGCGGCGTGCCCGGGGGCGGCGTGCCCGGGGGCGGCGTGCTCGGAGGCGGCGTGCTCGGAGGCGGCGTGCTCGGCGCGGGCGTCACGGACGCGATCACGGCGCTGCGGGCACCGGTCACCGGAGGGACCGGCGTCCCGATCTTGGTCCGCTTGTCCCCATGGTCATCCGGCACCCTCGATATCGTAGCAGGGTCCCGGGATCCGGCGTCACGGATCGGTATCGATCCACTCCGAGGCCCGGATCATCGCCGAGCACACGTGCTGGACATAGTCGATCCGGATATTTCGGTCGATCGGCGTGCCCGGCATCGCGCCGTCGCCGGTGCCGAGCGGCCCGGCGAGCACGTTGAAGTCGCTGTCGGGGCGGATCTGCTGGCCCAGCGCATACTGCAGCGCCGCGCGGATCTGGCCGGCGACCCGGCGATCCGGCGTGCCGTGCTCCTTGCCGAGCAGGTACGCCGAGATCATCGCCTCGGTGCGCGACCCGGCTGGGGTATTGTACGGCACGACGAACGGGGTCAGGTTGTACGAGCCGGCGAAGTCGTCCTCGTCGGGGTGCTCGCCGGGCTCGGCCTGCTGCAGCCGCAGGAAGCTGCCGTAGTCGTGGCAGAACGTCATGTACTTGTCGCGCTGGGCGGCGGGCCAGATCGCCTCGGCGGCGATGCAGGTCCAGTGCTCCTCACCGAAGAAGAACCCGGCCAGGAAGAAGTCGTACCAGTCGACCAGCCAGTCGAGCCCGCGCGCCGCGGCGGCCGAGTACCGCGGGTCGGCCGTGATCGTGAACATCCGGGCGAGCGCCAGCGTGGCCTCGCCGGAGTAGTACAGGAGCTCGGCGTGGTCGTCGGGCGTCCGGGTCCGGACGTTGTACAGGTGGCGGAACGAGCCGTCGGGCCGCTGCATGTAGAGCAGCCACGCCGCCAGCCGGGTCGCGAGCGCCAGGTAGCGGGTATCGTCGGTCGCGCGCTGGTACTCGGCGAGCGCGACCACGGCGAGCGCGGTCGAGCCGAGCTGCGCGCTCTGCTCGCCGCGATCGATCACGCAGTCGAACGCGGTGCCGTCGGGCAGCGTGCCGGCGCAGTGGCCCTGCTGCATCAGATCGACGAGGTGGGCGAACGCGCGCTCGATCGGCTCGCGCAGCCACGGCTGCCTGGTGATCCGGTACAGCTGGGCGAGGAAGTACGTGGTGCCGGCGTGGCGCGGCATGCTGTAGTTGCCGCCGAGCTTGGTCGCGTCGGTCGCGGAGCCGGTGGTCAGGTCGTGCTCGTAGACGTAGCGGCCGTTGGGCGCCAGGTGGGCGACCAGGTAGCGCCCGCCGAGCAGCGCGGCATCGCGCAGCGCCTGGGCCGACAGCGGCGGCGCCGGCGGCAGCCCGCGGTACAGCGGCACCGGCGCGCTGGTGTGATCGGGCGCCTCGACGAACGTGTCGGTGCGGAACCGGTACAGCGAGCCGGGCGGCGGCAGCGTCGCCGGGTGGCCGGCCTTGCCGGCGAGCCGCTTCTCGATCCGCGCCAGATCGACGCCCATCGCGAAGTCGGGCATCGCGTCGGACGGCCGCTTGGCGGCGAGCAACTTTGCCGACACCAGCTCGTGCGGCAACAGCAGCGCGCGCACCCCGGCGATGTCGGCGCCGATGCCCTCGACCCCGGGGTTGACCGCCAGCATGCTGCCGATGCCGGGGATCGCGAAGTGATCGAACAGCCAGCTGCCGCTGCCGATCGGGCCGTGGCCGGTGATGAGATCGACCTGCAGCCGGGCCGCCGCGCGGTCGGCCGCCGCCAGCGCCTTGACGCCGGGCGCGTCGTGCAGCTGGTGCGCGGCATCGGCGGTCGCCGCCGCGAGATCGCCGGACGCGTCGACCTGGGCCACCGCGCGGCCGCCCGACCACAAGGTGACGACCATCGGGCCGTCGAGCGCGAGCGCCGGCACGGGGTCCGGGGCACCGAGGGCTGGATCGAGGGCTGGACCGGGGGCTGGACCGGGGGCTGGATCGAGCGCCGGATCACGCAGCCCGGTGCGCAGCCCGGCGATCACCTTCGTGCGCGCGGCGGCGTCGAGCCGGGCCGGCGGCGCGATCCGGAACGCCGCGTACACGATCGCCGTGGCGGCGAGCAGGATCGCGCTCGGCAGGGTCCACACCGCGATCAGCGCGAGGCGGCGGCGGGTCATGGCAGCGGCATGCCGTAGGCGCGGCGGCCGGCGCGGGTCATCAGGTACTTGACCTGTACGATCGGTAGCAGCGCGACGATCTCGACGATCAGCGCGATCATCACGAGCGAGAACGTCGCCGCCGCCTTGCCGAACGCGCCGTACACACCGGACAGGAACGCCGCCGAGATCACGATCCGCGCGATCAAGAGGAACGTCGATAGCAGCATCGCCGAGCCCGACACCACGGCGATCCACCAGCCGCGCCGGCCGCCGTGCAAGGTCCCGAACCCGAGCCCCAGGGCGGTGACCGAGAACGTCCACATGTGGGCCTCGGCGGACGGCAACCGGTTCGGGATGACCTTCCAGATCGCGACCGCGTAGACCGCCGCGAACACCACGTCCAGCACGCCGTAGATCCAGCGCCGCAGATCGAGGGGCCGCGGGGCGGAACGCCGGGCGGAGCGCCGGGTGGGCGGATGACTCGGTGCGGCAGGCGCCGCGGAGTTGGACATCTGGCGCGAGCATAAGCCGAGGCGCGCTGCTATCGTAGGCCCCATGCACCCGATCCTCGCCGAGTCCGCACCGCATCGGGGCCGCGCCATCGCGCTGGCCGCCGCGGCGCTGGCCGCCGTCGTGTCGCTCACGTTCGCCGTCCACGCGCGGCCGATGCACCACGTGCGCGGCCACCACTGGAGCCACCACATGGGCCGGTGCAGCGTGTCGAGCTACGATCTCGTTCGCTAGGCCCCGGTCACCGGACGGCGATCACTGGACGGCGATCGTGATGCCGTAGGCGTTCGACGAGTTGTTGAAGCCGCGGACGACCACGTAGTAGTCACAGCCGTCGTCGCAGCCGGCTGGCGCGGTGAACGTGGTGTGCTCGTTCGACGAGCCGCTCTGCCCGTTCTCGATCGTGCACGTGCTCGGATCGCTGGCGTCGCACGGCGTTAGGTCGACGCTGTCCTTGTAGAGGTGGAGGTCGAGATCCTGGGTGTCGTTGGACTGGGTGAACGCCAGGTCGACCGTCATCGTGTCGCCGGTGAACAGCGGCACGTGGAACCAGTCGTCGTCGCTCGGGCAGATCATGTTGCCGGTCGACGTGTACGTCGGGGACGTGATCTCGCGGGCCTGGCTGTAGGTGTCGTCGTCCTCGTTGGCGTCGTCCACGCAGGTCGTGTTGCATGACTCGGCGTGCGAGTCGTACGACAGCACGTACGGGTTGCGCGCGCTGCCGTAGCCGTTGACCTTGACGTAGTACGTCGCCGCCGGCAGGCACGCCGAGATCTCCTCATCGGGATCGAGGCTGGTCGACGCGCTGATCACCGTGCCGTCCGAGTGATAGAGGTGCAGATCGAGATCGGACACCGGGTCGCCCGCGAGCATCAGATCGACCCGCTGGTCGCTCGGCACGACGATCCGGAACCAGTCGTCGTTGGCGCGATCCGCCGTGGTCGTGCTCGGGCAGCTGACCAGGTCGTAGGTGTCCGGCGTCATCGCAGGGTTGTGCGACGCGTCGCTCCGGCTGTCGTTGACCTCCCAGGTGTCGTCCATGCACGACGTGGTCGTCATCGTGCACGACCCGCTGTCGGGCACGCACTGCGGCGCCATCGCCCCGCCGACCGAGCTGACCGGCGTGATCGAGCAGGTGTAGCCGGTCGGGCAACCCGTGCCGCACGCCTCGAGGCAGTACGAGCCGCCCGACGAGCCGAGCCGGACGCACTCGTTGCCGGTGCCGCACTGGGCGTCGGTGGTGCACGCCGAGCAGACCGGCTGGTCCGCGGTGCCGGTCGAGGTCACGGTCATCGTGTAGGGCTGCGACGTCGTCGTGTGATCGCAGGTCCCGGTCGTGTCGTCGTCGTCGGTGGCGACGATCACGTAGTACAGGGTCTGCTTGGTGCCTGCCGCCATCGTCGCCACCGGGTTGGGCACGCTGGCCGCGTACACGCCGTTGGTCGGGGTGCCGCTGGTCCTGGTCATCGCCAGCTGGTTCATCTTGGTCAGGTCGGGCGGCGTCGCCAGCGGCGTCGCCGAGTAGTAGAGCAGCGGCGCGTCCTTGATGCCCTTGTCGTCGGTGATCGTCGTGCTGATCGGCAGCGCGGCGATCGACGACACGTTCATCGCCGTGTGGCTGATCGCCGGCGGCATGCCGGGGCAGCTCGCGCCGCTGCCGCCGCTCAGCACCAGCAGATACGTCTTGGTGAGCTTCGGGTTGATGCCGTCGTTGGCGTCGAGCACCAGCGTGTAGCGCGACTCGGCCTGCTGATCGCGCGTCGGGCACCAGTGCCAGATCGCGGTCGTGCCGGCGGCCGTGCCGGGCGGATCGACCTTGAGCATCGCGCCGTCGATCACCGGCTCGTCCTGGGTCAGCGCGAGCCGCGCGGTGTCGGCGGCGTCGACCGCGACGTTGAGGTCGAGGCACGTGTTCTGGGTCAGATCGAGGGTCTGGCCGTCACCGTTGGGCAGCCGGAAGCTCGGGGCGCCGACCGCGCTGACCGCCGACCGGACGTCGATGTTGACCATCGACGTCGTCGAGCGCTTGCCGTTCGACGCCGAGAACATGATCTGGTGCATGCCGACGTCGGCCTCTTGCGGGGTCCACTTGAACACGCCGCTGCCGGCGCGCGACGCCGAGATCTGGGCGTGGCCGTCGAGGTCCATCAGGTCGCGCGCGGTGTACGAATAGGTCAGCGAGTCGCCGCTGGCGTCCATGCCGGTGAGCACGATCGTGAGCTCGGTGCCGACCTGGGCGACCTGATCGCCGGGCACGCCGAGATCGGGTGTGGTGCTCGGGCCACAGGCTACCGTCGTAGCCAGGCAAGTGACGCCGAGCACAAACAAGCGACTGTAGTTGCTGGTAAGCAGCTGTAACATGGCGTCGTTCCTTCGATGGGGCTCGGGCACCTGAGCCAAAAGCAAGGAACGCACCAGCCTGATGCCGCACGTCGCGGCTCCACGTCAATTTGCCGGTATGACAGGAGACCGTGATCATCCATACGTGAGGTAATCAGTGAGACAGCCGATCTCGTTTGCGCTGACCAGCTCATTCACAACGGTCTCGCGCAGCGAAAGCCCACGCTGACAGCTCGCCGCAACGCAGCCACTCCCAGCCGAACCCCTGTCCGCAGCATGGCCACAGAACCGACAAAACTACCGCCGCGAGCGACTCTGTCCGAGGTCGCAGCGAGCTCCGCACAATCTCCGCATGGGTTGGTATAGTTTCCGTCCCAGTCGAGCGTCCACTCGAGTACGTTGCCAGCCATCTCGGATTGACCCCAGCGAGCATCGCCCCCGGGCCTGCTGCCGACAAACACAAGGTTGGCGAGCGTGCAGCCGGATGTGCCGCCAGCGCAATTCGATCCATCGTAGTAACTCGCCTGAGAAATATCGATCGCAAGAGAAGATGCCGGCGTTGACCACGGATACGCGCGCTGCTGATCCCCACCTGTCGCGGCGTAGTTCCATTCTGCTTCAGTCGGTAGATATCCGCCGTCCCAGATGCAAAACGCCATCGCCTCGTACCACGTGACACAGTTGATGGGGCGATCCTCATTCGCTGCTGGTGGATCTGTCCAGGTTTGAAGCGTCGCATCGCACTTTAGAGCTGCCACTAGCGTGGTCGTGTCCAGCGCCAAGCTCGCGTTGAAACCGGCCTCCCATCCGCTCGCTGGAATGTTTGTATGTGCCCCCGAGCTCATCTCCGGAGGACTGGCCTGAGTTCCCATTCCATTTGCCACGAACGCGCGGAATCGCTGCACCGTGACCTCATATTTGTCGAGGCGGAAGCCGCTGACCATCGCCGGAGAGTTGGCATCCCCGGAACCGAGATCACCTGCAAGATCGTAGCTTCGATAGTAGGTGCCCCCAGGAATGTTTGGGCTGGCGCAGCAGCTATCGTTCTGGTCGACGCCGCATGTGGATGGTAAGCCCATGCAGCTGCGTGGCATCGAAGATCCTGCATCACTGCCGACGCCAGCATCAACGGGAACGAAGCACGATCCCGATACACCATCGCCAACATCCTCATTGGAGAACCGGTAGCCACTCGAGCAATTCATGTCGGGATAGGCGCACCAATGATTTCCGGTCGCTGCCGTCGTGCAAGCGCCTCCTGATGACAGATCGCAATTGGAGTCTTGCACGCATTGCACGTCGAGGCGATAGTCACAAGCCACGAACGAGAGTGAATAGACCGTCAAGAGTGCAGCACTAACGCGCATCGTCTTCTCCCATCTTCAGTTTGTGACACGCGCGTACTTGAGTAGCGCTCGAGGTCCCACGGCGGGAATAGGCGCGCGCAGGTAGTCTTGTGGTACGCCCATGTTTGCGAGAGCGAAATGCAGGGTATTGGTGACGAACCACAAATGCTTCCCCTCCACGGAGGCAGAGTAGCGAGGCCCGACGGCGTCGAGTTCATCCCATACCCTCAACGCAGCTTCGATGAAAGGCGCAAACCGCGTCTCCGGTATCAGCCATGGATGATTCTCGTACGGAAGGAGCCCGAGAACTCCCCATGGAACGCTGAGCGATGCCTCGAAGATGGCTTCGTTGAGCACCGCGTTCACATTTGCGCGCCTATCGAAGAATGCCTGCCAGAGCGGCATCCATGGCAGGCCACAGTGAAAATGCGGCGCACCGCTGAGCACGGTGCCGTTGAGCACAAGAAACCCGGGATGCTCCGCAACGTCGAGCATGCCGCCCTCGGTCATCACATGGATCAGGTTCTCGCCGCGCATCAGCCGCTTGACGATCGACCGCATCCGCTTCTTGACGTCGGCCGCATCCCCGTACTGCACGGCGGGTATGAGCACGTTCAGGCTCCAAGGGGCGAAAGGATGATCATGATGAGCAGCAGCATGGCACCTCCGACGGTTGTCGTCACGATCGCCTGTTTCTGGATCCGGGTAAGCGGCTGAACCTCCCACCTCCAGTTCCGCGCCGTAGCTGGCTCTGGCTGAGCAACCGGCACCGGCACAAGGCGGCCCTTCCGGTACTCGTAGGTGATGACGCCAGGCTCTGGCGACTGGAACATGAATACGCCGGCCGGCGCCGGCAGCCCACCGGACGTTCCAGGTTCACCCATCGGCCCAAGCGATATATCGGCGCCCGCGCGCTCGAACAAGCTCAAGTACATTTTTGCCTTGGTGGAGGCGGCCGCCTGGGCGGCGGCCGGCTTGATCTCGTAGAGGTGCTTGCGCTTGAGGTTGACGATATCCGGCCGACGAAGAAGCTCGTCCTTCGCCAACGCCGAGGGATTGAGATTGCGTTTCGCCAGCGATTCGAAGACCCCAAGAATGCTGGACAGTGGTGTGTGGTTGAAGAACATGCGATCGCCTACGTGCGCCGCACGATAGGACTCACCGATCGCGTCATGGGCAGAGATCCCGACGTACAGACCGCCTGGCTGATCGCCGGGCTGCGCCCATGGCCCTGGGTTGATCGGCGCCGGCGCGCCACCGCCAGCGGCCACCGCCCCGATTGACGCGCCAATCGCATGCTCATCACTGGCCGGCGCGCCAGCCTCGTCCGCCGCACCGCGGCCTGCGCCGGTCGGCAACTGCTCGTGCGATGCGGCGGCGGTGTCGAGATCTGCGCCTGATCGCATCGCGACCACGCCCTCCATCAACATCGTTGCCTCGACGCTCACACCCCCACGGTACAGCAGGTATTCGAGGATCTGGAGTTGCTGATCGCGGGATACGCCATCGATCGCAACACCGGCACGTTGCAGCAGCGGGTGATTCGGGGCCACCGATCCGGCCCGAGCCAGCTCGACCGCATACAACGCCGCGATGAGGAACGGCCTGCCTGACGTCAGCCTCGCACGAAGCTGCGGCGAGTACCCGCCCTCCGCAGCGCCGTCGATCGCCGAGATCTGATCGTGCGTGTCGAGCGTGTTCAGGTAGGCCACCACCGGATCCTCGCGGACAGCAGAGGGCGACGATATGAGCAAGCGGATCAGCGGGGCCGCGTGGTCACCCTCGGTCTGCGCGGCCAGCGCGCCCGCGTTTGCCGCGCCTGGTTTGCGCTGGACCGCGCTCATACCCGATGCGCCAACGCGTGAGGGCATCAGCGCCCCCGCGAGGGTTGTCTTTCCCGGTGTACTCGCAGCGCTGCCCGATGCCGAACCGCGCCCAGCCGTGCCGCTCACAAGGCTACTGCCGCCTGGCTTGCTCTCGATTCCACCCATGCGATCCTCCCGCTCGCCTGTTGGACTGCTACCGCGTCGAAGTTACGGATCGCGTCTACCTGTGCGAGCTGGCCGCAGCAGTATACGACCCGCAGCCGCGTTTTATCGCGCGACCACGGCGTGCTCTTCGCTGAACGTGAAGCTGATCAGTCCCTGGGCCGCGGGATCGGCGAGGAACATCGGCAGCTCGCCGCCGAGCTGCGACGACAGGATGTGCAGGCCGGCGAGCAGCGAACTCGAGGCGACCCGGCCGGCGCGTAGTCCAGCGATCTTGAGATCGCACCACCCCAGCGGGCTGCCGCGTCCTGCGGCGCCGCGATCGGCCGTCGGGCTCGCCGTCGTACTTGCGCAGCTCGATCGCCGTTGGCGATCGCCGGGTTACGTGCGCGGCTCGCCCTGCGGCGCCGCGATCGCGGTTAGAGATCGCCGGGTTACGCCGCGATCGGCGATCGGAGATCGCCGGGTTACGTGCGTGGCTACTTGCGTGGCTGACCGCCGGAGCCCCGCGCCGCGCCGCCCGAACCGCGTTGCACGACCAGGGCCGCCTGCTGCAGCAGGGTGAGCTGGGCCTCGAGGAACTGCACCGCGCGGGTGATCTCGGCGCCGGGGTCGAACGCGCCGGCGGTGAACCGCGCGTAGGCCTTCTCGTTCTCGTCGGACTGCGCCTGGCGCTTCGCCTGCTCCTTCACCTTCTCGGCGTCCTTGGGGTCGGCCACGCCGACGTTGCCCGAGAACGCGAGCCGGACGTCGCCCTCGCCGGACGTCATCATCCAGTACCACCACCGCACGCTGGTCTCGCGCTTCCGGTCGTTGTCCTTCTCGGGCTGGCGGATCACGAACTCGACCTGGTTGACGTAGTTGGCCTCCGGCTCGTGGCCATCGACCTCCTTGCATACGAGCGAGGCATGGAAGTCGATCCCGAACGGCGCCGCGGCCCGGCACTCCATCACGTGCGGCGCGCCGTGCTCGGCGTTGTACCAGCCGACCTGGTTGAACAGCCCGCGCACCGTGTTGAGCAGGACCACGTGGGTGCCGAGCTTCGCCATCTTGGCGTAGCCGACCTTGGGGACATCGAGCCCGCCCTCGATCTGCTTGGCGGCGGGCTTGGCGCCGGCCTGCTTGGACGACTCGCCCTCGGCGGCCTCGAACCGGACGTCGTCGACGTCGAGCTGCAGGTCGGCCAGCGGCATGGTCTGCGGCAGGAACACCCGGATCGGCGGCAGCTGCTGGCCCTGGCGCAGGACGTTCAGCGCGTGGATCTCGGCCTGGCCGGTCCACATCGCCGGATCATTGCGCACGCCCGCGATATAGGCCGGCACCAGCATCGGCTCGCC
Source organism: Kofleriaceae bacterium (assembly GCA_036271215.1). Classification (GTDB taxonomy): domain Bacteria; phylum Myxococcota_A; class Polyangia; order Haliangiales; family Haliangiaceae; genus JABFXX01. The sequence continues at coordinate 49,184 of DATBBB010000322.1, forward strand.
GGCGACCAGGGCCTGGAGATCCTGGTCGTAGTCGAGGACCTGGGCCAGGTGGGCGGCCGCGAACTGGCGGAGCACCGGGGCCAGCGCGCCGGCACCCTGGAAGTACCACGCGCCCGGATCGGCGACCGCTTCGTTGGCGAACCGCGCGCCATCGATCATGTTCGCCAGCGTGAAGTCGATCTCGGGCTGATACAGCCCGAGGTGGAGGGTGAGCTCGGTGGCGAGCTCGCCGCGCAGCGCCACCACGCGCGCGGCCTCGTTCGGCGCGAGGGCCTCGACCTGCTGGGCGAACCAGGCCCGGACCTCGCCGAGCCGCAGCGCCGCGGCCTGGTGCTGGAGGCAGTACTGGCGCCACGGGCCGGCGAGCAGCTCGCCCCACGCCGCCGCGTGGACGAAGCAGCTGCCGTCGGCCGGGACGTCGAGGTCGACGATCCGGCCGTCGGGGAGCTGCAACAGCAGGCGGTAGTGGTTGAACGCGTGCACGACGTTGAGCGTGTTGGCCTGGTAGGCGCCGCGGGCGCGCGGGGGTGCGGCGGGCGCCGCGGCGCTGCCACTGGCCTTCGCGCTGGCCTTGTCGGCGGAGGGCTTCGCCGGGGCCGCATCGGCCTTGCGGTCGGCCGGCGCGCGGTCGGCCGGCGCACCGTTGGACGCCCCGCTCGCCTTGCGATCGTCCCGGTCCTGGCCTCGGTCTCGGTTGCTCCCCGAGGATGGCGCCGGCGCGCTGCCGGACGCGCCCGCCTTGCGCGCCGCCATCTGCTGGGAGATCGCTTCGCTGTGTTCCCGGGTGAGGCGCGGTTTCTTCTCGGCTTTCTCTTTGATCATCTCCCGGAACACGTCGACGAACGCGTCGCGACCCAGCAGCTCGCGCACGTGGAGCAGCTCGTCGAGCAGCTCGGCGGCGATCGGCTGGTTGGCGCGCAGCGCCGCCGTGCACCGCATCGCCAGGCGCTGCACGTTGCGGGTGTTCTCGCCCTTGCCGAGCCGCTGCTCGTGCACGGCTTCGAGCGCGCGGTCGATCAACGGCCGGTGCGCTTGCAGGTAGCGGAGCGCCTCGTTGACCAGCTTGCCCTGCTTGACCTGGACCTCGCGGAGCGAGGCCGGATCGGTGATGCCGTGGGCAAACATGCGGTCGACCGTGTCGACGAGCTGGGCGAACTGGGCCGGCGCGCGCGCGGTGAGCAACAGGCCCGCGAGCCGCTCGGAGAACAGGCCGAACGCGACCGAGTTGGCATCGCTGATCCCCTCGGGGCGCTCCGCGATGAACCACGCCCGCAGTTGGTCGCGAAACTCCGAGCACCAGATCGTCGAGACGCTGCGCAGCTCGCGGAGCGGCTCCTGCACCAGCTCGGTCTGCTCGCGCTCGGGCAGCCCTTCGAGCCCCTTGACCACCGCGTCGAACGGATCGTTGAACGTGTGGTCGCCGGCGTTCTTGCTGCTGAGGTTGGCGGCGCTCTGGTCGCCGGCGGCGCTGGCGGCCTGGGCCTTCTTCGACCGGCCCTTGGCTGCCTTGGCCTTGCCGACGGCCCGGGCCTTGACGGGAGCCTTGGCCTTCGGCTTGGCGCCGACGTCCACGAGGCCGAGCCGCGCCTTGTCATCGGCGAGATCGCGCGCCGGCGCCGCACTGGACGGGGCCTCGGCGGCGTCGGCGCTCTGGGCCGGGGCGCCGTCATGCTCGGCGTCGTCGTGCTCGGCGTCGTCGTGCTCGGCGTCGGCGCTCGGTTCGGGCTTCGGCTCGGCCTTCGGTTCGGCCTTCGGTTCGGCCTTCGGTTCAGCCTTGGCGTTTGGCGGCGGCGCCTTCTTGGGGTGCAGCACCGCGCCGACCCCGAGCTGGATGCACAGCTGCGTGGCGGTGATGCACGCTTGCTCGAGCGCGGCGCCGTTGGTGACGGCGATCTGCTGGAGCGCGGCGATCAGCGGCGCGGGGTTGCCGTTCACGGCGAGCGGGGCCGCGGCGGCGGCGCCGCCACCTTGCAGGCGCTGGATCAGCAGCGCGGGCGCGAGGAACAGCCGGGTGAACGAGGCGATCAGGGCGGCGTCGGCGGGGCGTGCGCGCGGGGGCGGTATCACCAGCGCGGGCGGCACCACCACGGCGACCGGCACTGCGTTGGCTGCCGCGCCCTGCTGCGCACCGAGTACGGCCGGCTGGGCGCCGGGGACGACCGGCTGCGCACCGGGAACGATTGGCTGCGCGCCGGGGAGGACTGGCTGCGCGCCGGGGAGGACTGGCTGCGCATCGCGCCCGACCGCCGGCGGCATGCCGCGCACGTCCTGTGCTGCGTGGGAGCCCTGCGCGCCCGACGGCCGCGCATTCGACGGCTGCGCGCCCGACGGTTGCGCACCCGACGGTTGCGCACCCGACGGACCTGACGGCGGGCGGTCGCGGAGCACCGCGAGCCCGTCGGCGACGTTGCGCGGGGCCGCGGGCTGCGGCGCACCGGCCATCGCGCGCCGGGCCAGGAACCCCACGAACAAGATGACGATGATCGCGACGATCGCGCCGGTCAGCAGCGTCACCCAGTCGATGCCGCCGCCCCCGCCACCCCCGATGCCGTCGCCGTCGCCGGTCCCGCGGTAGACCAGGCCGCCCGGCGCGGCCCCGACCTGGGCCTCACCGCCGGCCATGATGATGTCGGCGACGCGCTCGGCCTCCTGCTCGGCGGCGTCGCTGACCTGGCTGACCGCGAGCCCTGCCCGTGCCACGCTCGGCGCACGCTGCTCGGTGATCGCGACCGATGCCGGCGCCGATGCCGATGCCGATGCCGATGCCGATGCCGATGCCGGCACCGGCGCACTGCCCGGCGACACCGGCGGTGCGTGGCCGTCGACCCCGGCGACCATGCCCGGCGGCAGCTGCGCGGCGAGCTGATCGAGCACGCGGGCCTGCGCGGCGGCATCGCCACCGGCGAGCACCGCGCGCAGCCGGGTGAGCCCGGCCGCGAGCCCGGCGACGTACTGCGCACCCTCGATGCCGGTGGCGACGATCGGCGCGACCAGCGCGTGCAGCGCGGTCAGCTGGGCCACGGTCTGGGCCAGCCGCGCGCCGGCGTCGGCCGGGCTCGCCGCGCCGGAGGTACCGCCGGACACTCCGGTGGCCGTCCCAGTGGCCGAGCCGATGGCCGCCGCGCCGTCGTGGCCCGCGCGCTGCGCCGCCCGCGAGCCACCGCGCTGCTGGATCACGTGGACCAGCTCGTGGGCGAGCAGGTGCTGGCCGTCGCGCGCGTCGGGCTGGTACTGGCCGTCGCCGAACACGATGTCGCTGCCGATCGTGTATGCGCGGGCGTCGATCGCGCGCGCCGCGGCGCTGGCCGCGGTGCCGGTGTGGATCCGGACGTCGCCGAGATCGTGGCCCAGCCGGCGCCCGAACAGGGTCCGGATGCTCGCCGGCAGCGCCGCGCCACCGCCGGCCGCCGCCGCCACGACCTGGTCCGGCGCCGGCCCGCCGCCCGGGCTGGCCCCGGCCGCGCGGCGAAACACCGCCGGCGCGGTGACCGGCTCGGCCTGCTCGACCCGCGTGCGCTTGCCAACCGCCGCGCTCGCGACGCCGGCCGGATGCTCGATGAGGCTGGTCTGGGTCGCGCCGCCGATCTTTCCGCCCTGCAGGGTTCTGCTCATCTCCGGCCACGCTACTGACCCCGCGGACTACACTCCATGACAGAGGATTACAGCGCCCTGCGCGGTAGCCCGCACGCGCCGCGAGCCACCCGGCGCGACCACGAAGCTGATCAGGCCTGGGCCGCGGGAGGTCAGCGCGCGACCACGGCGTGCTCTTCGCCGAGCGCGAAGCTGATCAGGCCCTGGGCCGCGGGATCGGCGAGGAACGCCGGCAGCTCGCCGCCGAGCTGCGACGACAGGATGCGCAGGCCGGCGAGCAGCGAACCCGAGGCGACCAGGCCGGCGCGCAGCCCGGCGACCTTGAGATCGCGCTCGAGGTCGAGGTGGTTGAAGCTCTGGGCGTCGATCGCGATCGCGAACGGCTTGAGCTCGTTCATGAGGCCGGTCGGGATCAGCCGGCGCAGCTTCTGGGCCTGGGCCGCGACCGCCTCGGTGTTGATCCCGATGATCGGGAAGTCGGGCTGGAACAGCCGGAGCAGCGCGAGCACGAGCACGCCGAGATCCTCGGTCGGCAGCCGCGCCGGGATCGCGAGCGAGGCCTGCGCGAGCTTGAGCGCGCCGCCCGACGCGAACCGGATCGTGTCGCCGCCGGCGCTGGCGATCGCGCTGCCGATCACGAGCGACACCGGGCTGGTCGGCTCGGCGACCATGACCCACGGCTGGCGGTTGGAGATGTAGACGTCGATCTCGCCGAACCCCAGGCCGCTGGCGACCGACTGGGCGACCGCCGCGACCGGGTTATCGCGCGCGCGCAGCCGATCGCCGCGGGTCACGCCGTACGGCCGCAGATCGACGCCGACGTGCTTGGCGATCCGGTCGCCGAGCAGCTGGAAGATGTGGCGCAGCTCGACCGGCACGCCGCGCGGGAAGATCACGTCGTCGGCCTCGGGCTTGGTCAGCAGCGACAGATCGGCCTGGCGCGTGGTCTGGAGCAGGCGCTGCTCGGGCTCGCCGCTGGCGCCGAGCAGATCGGCGAGCTCGGCGGCGGCGTGCGCGATCGGCAGCGAGCCGGCGACGTTGGCCCCGGCGCGGGCCGCCATCGCGCGCGCGATCACGCGGTACGCGACGCCGTCCTGCGGGGTCTGGGTGACCCGGGCGCGCATCGCCCCGGCGACCCGGTTGAGGTGGACGCGCACCGACGTGAAGTCGTTGGCCTCCTTGTAGAACTGGACCAGCTGGACCAGCGCCTCGTCGTTGGTCGGCGCACCGTCGAGCGCGAGGTTGAGCGCGCGCTCGGCGCGCTTGGCGTCGGCGAACCCGTGCTTGAAGATCCGCGCGACCCGGTGGAGGTGCGCGACCCTGCGATCCGGATCGGTCTCGTTCTTGACCAGCCGCTCGCACGCGCTGAGCGCGAGCTTCCACTCGCCGACCTGGACCGCGAGATCGGCGAGCCGGATCAGCGTGTTCTCGTCGTCGGGCTGGTAGCTCAGGGCGCGCTGGAACGCCTTGAGCGCCATCGGCACGTCGACCAGGCGGTCGGCGTAGATCAGGCCCAGGCGGAAGCACAGGGTCTTGAGGATCTCCGGGGCGCGCTCGAGCCGGGCGCGCGCCATAAGCGCGTCGGCCGCCTCCTGCCAGTTGCCCTGCTCCCACGCGATGTCGGCGATCGCGGCGTGGGCGCGCAGATCGTTGGTGTCGGCGTCGAGGATCGCGCGGAAGTGCTGCTTGGCGGTGTCGCGATCCGACAGGAAGTTGCGGTGCAGCTCGGCGAGCGCGCGGTGCAGCTCGATCTTCGCGCCGGGCTCGGTCTCGACCTCGAGCCGGAGCGCGAGCAAGGTCGCGAGGTCGTCGTGGTTGGCATCCTCCTCGAGCAGGATCCGCAGCCGGAGGAACGCGTCGCGGTGGCCGGGCTCGGCGTCGAGCGCGCGGCGGAACGACGCCATCGCCTGATCGCCGACCAGCGCCTTGTCCATCAGCGCCACGCCGGCGAAGTGGTGGAGCGCAGCGCGCGGCCTGCCCTCGGCGCCGGCGGCCTGGCGGGTCGCGGCCTCGGCGACGTCGACCCACAGCTGGCCCTTGAGCGCGGCCTGGCGCCAGCCCTCGAGCGCGGGGACGTGGCCGGGGAGCGCGGCGTCGGCCTTGCCGAACCGCTGGACCGCCTCGTCGATCTTGCCGATATCGGCGAGGGTCTCGCCGGCGCGGGTCCAGAACGCGGCCTGGGTCTTGGCGTCGCCCTCGAAGTACGCGGCGACCTGCTCCTCGAGCGCGGCGAGCTCGGGCGAGAACCCGCTGCGCCGGACGATCGACTCGAGGTGGAGCAGCGCGAGCCGGGTCCTGGGATCGACCGCGAGCACCTTGCGGTACAGATCGGCGAGCTCGAGCTCGGGCCGGCCGTCGCGGTTGGTCAGCCCGGCGAGATCGAGCAGCAGCGCGACCCGGTCGCGGTCGAGCCCGGGCGGCGTGGCCGCGAGCTCGTTGGTGCGCAGCCGCAACAGCTCGGCGAGCTGATCGCCGGCGGCATAGTGGCGCTCGAGCCGGTGCAGCAGGTCGATCCGCGACGGGTCGGCCGCCGCGGCGCTCTCGAGCGCGATCTGCGCCGAGCCGGCGTCGCCGCGCAGCTCGCCGTCGATCTGGGCGAGCAGCTCGTAGGCCGTGGCCTTGGCGGCGCCGTCGCCGGACTCCTCGGCGATCCGGAGCTGGGCGAGCGCGAGCGACGCGATCGGCGCCGGCTCGCGGAGCTGGATCGCGGTGCGGATCAGCGGCACCGCGGCGAGCGGATCGTTGGGCCGCAGCTCGAGCGCGCGCTGGTACAGGCCGAGCGCCGCGGCGACGTCGCCCTGCGCGGCGGCGAGATCGGCGTCGCGCACGACGCGCGCGAACGCATCGGCCGAGCCGGCGCCGGTCGGCGCCGCGTCGACCCGGCGCAGCGGCTTGGCGGTCAGCCGATCGCCGGCGCGGCGGCGGGCCGCGGCGAGCAGATCGGGCACCACGCCGAGCTGCGGCAGCGCCTGCTCGACCTTGTGGAGCAGCGCGGTCGCCTTGGACGGCTCGTTGGCATCGAGCGCGAGCTGGGCGGCGCGCAGCCGGAGCGCGGCGATCTCGCCGGCCTCGGCCGCGCCGGCGCGGGCCTCGAGCGTGACCGCGCGCTCCTCGAGCGCCGCCGAGGCGTCGCCGAGCTCCTTGCGCCGGCCGGCGCCGACCACGAGGCCGAGCGTGCGGCGCGGGTCGTCGAACCCGGGCGGCAGCACCGACGCCAGCTCGCGCAGGATCGTCTCGTGGCGCTGCGGATCGTCGGTCGCGACCAGCCGGGCGCGGCGCAGCGCGAGGCTGGCGGCGGCGAGCGGCAGGCGCTCGGCGGCCTGGGCGCGGGCCAGCGCCTCGCCGAGCAGGCCGGCGTCGCCGAGCCGGGTCGCGAGCACGATCGCGGCAGCGTGGGCCGACGGCGAGCTGCCGCGCTCGAGCACGCGCTCCCAGGCGTCGAGCGCGGCGGCGGTGGTGGTGACCACGCTGCCGCGCGCGTCGGCGCCGTCGGCGCTGTCCTCCGGGACCGCGTCGCCGTCCGCCGCGGCGGTGGCCTCGGCGCTCGCGACCGCGCCGACCGCCTCTTCCCAGGCCAGCGCGCTGCGCAGCTGGGCGACTTCCTTGTCGAGCTGCTCGCCCGGATCCTCGGCGAGCTCGGCGAACAGCTTGGCGCGCTCGGTCCACTTGCCGGCGGCGGCGAGCGCTTCGCCGAGCGCTTCGGACAGCGCGATCGAGCCCGGGCGCTCGACCCGGCCCTGCTGCAGGACGTCGATCGCGGCGTCGAGCTGGCTCTGCGCGATCATGCCGTACGCGGCGCGCAGCCGGGCGCGCTCGCGGACGTGGTCGGCGGCGATCTCGAGATCGACGTCGATCGCGGCCTGCGTGGCCTCGGCGGCGACGTGCGACGTCCGCAGCTGGGCGGCGGCGTAGTCGTCGCCGGGGTCGAGCGCGAGCGCGCTCGCCCACAGCTCGCTGCCGCGGCTGGCATCGAGCTCGGCGGCGCGCGCGGCGGCGTAGGCGCGCTCGGCGTTCGAGCCGGCGTTGTGCGCCCAGTGGATGAACGCGTTGGCGCTCGCGATCGGATCGGCGCCGCCGTCGAGGTGGCTCGCGGCGAGCCGGGCGACCAGCGGATCGGCCGGCGCGGCGGAGATCGCGATCAGCGCCGCGGCCTGGCCGAGCTCGCCGCCGGCCCACTGCTGGGCGCGCACGGCGGCGGCCGCCGCGGTGATCGGATCGGACGACTCGACCTGGCGCGCGAGATCGATCATCGCGCGCGCCGCGGCGTCGGCGTGGTTGGCGGCGGTCGCCTGGCGGATCGCGCCGAGCAGCGCGGCGAGCGCGGTCGGATCGGACTCCGCGGCGGCGGCGAACCAGCCGGCGGCGGCGCCGGTGTCGTTGTGGTGGGCGGCGAGCGCGCCGCGCGCCGACTGCAGCGCGGCCCGCAGCTCGGTGTCGCTGACCGCGAGCGCGAGCTGCTCGAGCGCGACGCCGAACTCGTCGGCGCGGCCGTCGAGGAACGCGAGCTCGAGCTGGGCGAGCAGCGCGCGGACGTCCGACGGCGCCTGATCGAGCAGCTCGCCGGCGGCGACGCGCGCGAGGTCCTGCTCGTTGCTCGCCATCATGAGATCGACGCGGTAGTGGCTCAGCGGGCGGCGCTCGAGCGCGCCGGCGACCGAGATCTCGGCGTCGAGGTGGCGGATCGCCTCGGCGAGATCGCCGCTGGTGCGCGCCAGGCGGCGCAGCCCGCGCAGCGCCGGGGTCGCCCGCGGATCGAGCATCAGCGCGGCGTCGTAGTGGCCGCGCGCGCGCTCGAAGTCGGTCAGCCGCTCGCACAGCCGGCCGGCCTCGATCCGCAGCGCCGCCGAGGCCGCGCCGTCGTCGACCGTCATCAGCTCGCGCTCGTAGACCAGCAGCGCCTGGGCCGACGCCTCGTCGAGCGTGGCGGTCGGCAGCGGCGCGACCTGCTCGGGCCAGCCGCGCGCGCAGCTCTCGAGGTCGAGCACCGGCTCGAGCTCGGACGGCGCATCGGGATCGACCGGCAGCGGCGTGGCGAGCCGGGCGCGGCGCGGCGGCTGCGCGGGCAGCGGCTCGGGCAGCCGCGCCGGCGCCTGCGCCTGTGCCGAGGTCTGGGACGACGGCGGCGGCGGCGGCATCGGTACGAACTCGAGCAGGGTCCGCGCCGGTGGCAGCGGCGCGGCCGGCACCAGCGTGGCCAGGGGCCGCGCGATCGGCGGCCCGGCGTTGCCCGGCGGCCCGGCGTTGCCCATGGGTGGCACCGAGGTCGGGGTCTTGATCCGCGGGTACAGATCGGTCAGCGCGGGCGGCCGCAGCGTGTTGGGCTGCGCGGACGGCGGCGCGACCTTGACCCCGCGCGTGGTCTTGTTGTCGGCTTCGGGATCCGGGCGATGCAGCCGCGGGAGCGGCGGCACCAGCCCGGCGGCAGGCGCGGCCGGCGGCGGCACGAACTCATCCGAGTCGTCGAACGCGTTGGGGTCGAACCCGGCCGGCTCTTCGAACGGCTGCGGCTCGGGATCGATCGTCGACAGCACCGGGTTCGGTTGGCTGAACTCGTGGGGATCGAACGCGCGCGGCGCATCGAACGCGTGGCGATCGTCGAACGGCTGCGGCTCGTCGTGCGGCAGCCCGGCGAGCGCCTCGTCGAGCGAGGCCCGCGGCCGCGGCTCGATCGCGATCTCGGGGATCACGGCGTTGTACGGCGCGCGCGGGGTCGGCCGCGACGGCAGCTCGGGCGGCGCGAGCCCGTCGTCCTCGGCGGCGCCGACCGCCGCCGCCACGTCGGAGAAGTCCTCCTCGGACGGCGGGCTCGACGGCGGGCGGACCGGCGACAGGTCGTCCTCGAGATCGAGCTGGACCACGGGCGGCCGGTCCGGCGGTCCGGGCGGCCTGCGCGCCGCAGAGTCGCCGCGGCGCAGCACGTGCGCGGTGCGCCGGCTGGTCGAGAACACCTCGGACGCCGGCGCGTCGGGGGCGGCGGACAGCTTGTCGTCGCTGACCTCGATGTCGGCGTAGTCGTCCTCGTCGACGCGGATCGGCGGCGGCAGCGTCGGCTGCGACTGGCGCGACGACACCACGCGCTGCTCGAGCTCGGTGAAGTCGGCGACCCGGGTCTGCTCGGCGAACATCGAGTCGCTGTCGCCGGACTGGATGTCGTCGGACATCACCGGGAGCGGCGCGACCGGGGCCCGCCGGACGATCGCGGGGCTGCGGCGCGGCTCGGGGGCCGGCGGCTGCGCCGGCTCGTCGTCGAACATCGGATCGTCGATCGCGGGGATCGACGGCCGCGACGCCGAGGTGAACACCTCGTCGTCATCATCGTCGTCGAACGCGTCGCCCAGGTCGTCGTCGACGTGGAGCCGGGGCGTGGGCCCGGACGGCACGAACCGCGGCGCCGGGACCGGCGGCACCGGGCCGCGCCGGCCGAGCGGCATCGGTCGCGCCGGAGGTGCCAGAGGTGCCGGAGGTGCCGGAGGTGCCGGTCGTGATGGATGCGGCGCGCGGCCCGCCCCGCCCGCGATGCCACCGGACACGCCCGAGAAGTCGGTCTCCATCGGATCGTCGGCGTCGGAGTCGCCCGATTCGAGATCGAGCATGGTCAGCGCCGCGGCGCGCGTCGGGTCGAGCGACTCGTCCTCGAGCGGGCCATCGAGCGTCGACGGATCGTCGGACGCCCGGGTGTCGAACCGGTCGTGGTCGTCGTCGTGGTCGTGGTCGTCGTCGTGGTCGTCCGGCGCGTGGCCATGGTCGTCGTGCTGGCCCTCGCCGGGATGCTCCTCGGTGTGCGCCTCGGGGTGCTCGTCGTGGAACTGGGCGCCGATCTGCTCGGTGAGCCCCGGCAAGTCGGGTTCGTCGTCCAGCCCGAGCCCGAACCGCGTCGCGTCGCCGACCGGGCCGTCGCCGAGATCGAGATCCGGAACATCGGCCAGCGCGTGCACCAGCTCGGTCGGATCCGGGGCGGGTCCAGGCGGCGGCGCGCCCATGTGGAGCGCATCGAACGTCTCGACCCAGGCATCGAGCTCTGACAGGTCGTCGTCGCCGAGGAACGGCTTGACGGGACCGGCCTTGCCGGGCTTGCCCGGCGGCTTGCCGGGAGGAGTCGGGGTGGTCATCGCCCGCCTTTCAGGCCCACGCCGAGCCGGTCGCGCAGCGCCAGGTGATCCTCGGACACCGACCACGCGGTCAGCTCGAGCGCGCTCCGGCTGTCGACCAGGGTCCGGCCGCCGCGCCCGACGTCGAGCTGGGCGTGCGCCACCGCGAGATCGCCGCACCACAACAGGCCCGCGCGGTCGCCGGTCGCGAGCACGCGCTGGCGAAACGCCTCGAGGTTGCCGAGCTCGCCGGCCTTGGTCTGCGCGATCTGCTGCACGGTCGCCTTTGCCTTGCGGCTCATTTCCTTCTTCAACAGCTTGGCGCGCTCGGCGATGCTCGCCTCCTCGCCGTCGATCTCGGCCGCGAGCGCCGGCGGCAGCGCGAGATCGAGCGCGCGCAGCGCCGCGGCGATCGTCCAGCCGAGCTCGCCCTCGCGCAGCGCCGCCAGGGTCGCGCCGCCCTCGGCCAGGATCGCCACGGTGCGGCCGAGCAGCCAGCGATGGGGCGGCGATGCCGCCGCGGCGACGTCGGCGCCGAGGCACAGGATCGGGGTCTCGGCGGCCAGCGCGTGCGCGGTCGCGGCGCGGGTGCCGGAGATCCCGGAGCTCCCCGGGCCGCCGGAGCTGATATACAGCTCGACGTCGTCGACCCCGAAGCACGCCAGCGCGGTCGCGAGCGGCTCGTACTTGTCGCCGAGCTTCTTCAGCGCGATCCGGTCGCCGCGCATGAACCCGAGCTTGCCGGCATCGACGCCGGTCGCGACCTGGACCGCGGGGGCGATCGCGCGCCACAGCTCGAGCATCGTCGCGTTCAGCGCCGCGCTCGGCGCGCCGCCGCGCAGCACCGTGCGCGCCGGGTCGTCGAGCTTGAGCCGCGCCGGCGGCCCGAGCGTCGCCCGGCCCTGCGCGAGCACCTGGCGCTGATCGACCGCCGGCGTGCCGAGCGCCTCGAGCCCGACCAGCGCGAGCCAGCGCGCATCGACGTCGCTCTGCCACGCGGCGACCTGGGCGAGCCGCTCGTAGAGCAGCGGGTTGCGCGGGTTCTGCAGGATCGACGCCCGGACATTGGCGGCGGTGCCGGCGAGCACCTGCTGGCGTGCGGCCGGCTCGAGCAGCTCGGCGAGCTCGCGGACCACGTCGAGGTTCAGCGGATCGAGCGACCGCGCGCGGTCGAGCGCGAGCCGCGCCCCGGTGCGATCGTTCAGCCGGTCGCGCAGCATCAGGCCGAGCCGCAGCTCCTCGCGCGCCTTGTCCTGCGGGGTCGGGCGCAGCCGGGCCAGCGCGCGCAGCTCGCGGGTCGCGCGGTCCCAGTCGCTGGCGCGCAGGCACAGCCCGAGCAGCCGCTCGCGCAGCGGGGCGTCATCGGGCGACGCCTCGACCACGCGCTCGAGGTTCTCGATCGCGCCGGCGACGTCGTTGACGTTCTCGGCGAGCACCTGCGACAGCTGGAGCTCGATCTCGGCGCGGCGCTGCGGCCGGGTCTCGGCGACCAGGCAGCGCCGCCACAGCGCGACCGCGTGGTCGACGTCGCCGGCGTTCATCGCGAGATCGGCGCGGAACCGCAGCGCCTCGACGTTGCTCGCCGAGCGGTCGAGTAGCGCGTCGAGGTCGGCCATCGCGGCGGCCTGATCGCCCAGGCCGTGCAGCACGGTCGCGCGCTCGAGCAGGAGCGGCACCATCTGCTTCTCGGGCGCCTCGCGACCCTCGGCGTCGCCGGCCGCGGCCCCGTCGGCGCCCTCGGTCTCGAGCCAGGCCAGGCGGCTGCTGAGCAGCGCGACCAGGCCCTTGACGTCGGCCCGCGCGCGCAGCAGCGCGAGCACGCGGGTCAGCTCGGGCGCGCCCGGATCGACCTGCAGGATCCGGCGGTAGGTCGCGATCGCGAGATCCGACACGTCGGACGTGGTGGCGGCGCGGCCCCCGCCGCTGGCGCCGGCATCGAACACGCCGGCGGCATCGCGCAACAGCGCGAGCTTGGCCGCGTGATCGCCGGTGACCCGGGCGAGCTGGTAGCTCGCGTTGGCCCACACCGTGTGATCGCCGGCGCGCTTGGCGAGCCGGCGCAGCGCCTCGAGCGCGCGCAGATCGTGGGGCTGCGAGGCGAGCACCGCGGCGACCACGGTGCCGGCCTCGCGCAGCCGGCCGGCGAGCTCGAGCGCCTCGGCGCGGTCGAGCTCCCACGACGAGCGCGACGCGGGATCATCGGCGAGCGCGCTGCGCAGCTCGAGGACCTCGGCGCGCGCGAGCAGCGCGTCGATCACGCTCGCGGTGTCGGCGTCGGTCTCGACCTGCGGCACGGTGCCGGTCTCGGCGAGCACGAGCAGCGCGCTGGTATCGTCGGGCGCCGCGGTCCGCGCCGCCGCGACCCGCTGGTTGGCGAGCTCGAGGTCGCCGCTCGCCGCCGCCATCGCCGCGGCGCGCAGGTGGAGCGCGGCGGCGGCCTCGGGCATCTCGACCGACGCCGCGAGCCCATCGTAGGCGACCGACAGCGCCGGCGGATCGAGCCGGCGCGCGGCGACCAGGGCCGCGCCGAGCAGCGCGCCGCGCCGCTTCGGTTCGAGCGTGGTCGCGGCCGCGAACGATTGCTGCGCGCGATCGAAGTCCTCGAGCACGAGCGCGTACATCCAGCCGCTGTCCTCGGCGAGCGCGGCGCCGAGCCGGGCCTCGCTGGTCCGCCCGGCGAGCGACGCGGTGGCCTCGACCCGCATCACGGTATCGGCGCGGCCGGCCGCGAGATCGGCGAGCGCGAGCGCGGCGCTGGTCGCCGCCACCGAGGGCTCGTCGCGCACCGCGAGCGCGCGGAACACGTCGGCCGCGTCGTCGAACTGCCCGCTGCGCTCGAGCGCGCGGCCGAGCAGCCACTGGGCCTCGGGGCTCGGATCGGCCTCGGCGAGCTGGCGCCGCATGGTGACCTCGCCGAGCCGGTCGCCGAACCCGGCGCGGCAGCGCGCGGCGCCCTCGAGCGCGGTGCGGTCGTCGGGCAGCCGGATCAGCCACTCGTCGTAGACCTGGGCGGCCGACGCGGTGTCGCCGAGCCGGACCTCGAGCACCCACGCCGCCTCGCGCATGGCGCGCCGGGCCGCCGCGCCATCGGGCAACGCCCGGGCCTCGGCGCGGCGCTCGGTGACGAGCTCGGTCCACTTCTCCTGCGCGCGCAGCAGGTCGATCAGCGACTCGCGCGCGAACGTGTCCTCGGGCCACAGCGCGAGCACCTGGCGGTACAGCTCGGTCGCCTGCTCGACCGCGCCGCCGCGCTCGCGCAGCCGGGCCGCCGCGAGCACCGCGGTGCCGCGCCGCATCGCGTCGGGCTCGAGCGCCGCGAGCTCGGTCAACAGCTGGGCGCGCTCGTCGTCGCGCCCGAGCTGGGCCAGCGTGCCCTCGAGCCGCCAGCGCAGCGCCAGCTCCGACGGCGCGAGCTGGACCAGCTCGGTCTCGAGCGCGAGCACCGCGTCGAGCTCGCCGTGGCTGCGCGCCAGCCGGATCGCGCGCTCGATCAGCGCGCGCCGGTCGTCGCCGGTCGCCGCGGCGGCCTGGGCCTTGAGCCGGGCGAGCGCCTCGGCGATGTTGCCGGTGGTGTCATCGAGCTCGGTCAGCGCCTCGAGCGCGACCGGGTAGTTCGGGACCGCCTCGAGCGCCTTGCCGAGCGCGCCGCGCGCGTCGTCGAGCGCCTCGGGGTGGGCGCCGCCCACCGCGACCTCGTACGCGAGCAGCTCCGCGGCCTGGACGTACAGCGCCGCCGCCGCGCCGGGATCGGGCACCGGCTGCTGGCCGGGTCCGAGCCAGCTCCCGAGCAGCGCCGCGTGCGCCGCGGACAGGTAGGTCTTCGCGAGGTCGGACGGATCGCCGCGGCCGAGCGCGTCGCGCTCCGAGGCCGAGGTCAGGATCACGAAGCCGGGCGCGCTGGCCTCGAGCGAGGCGAGCAGCGCGCGCGCCTGGTCGCGCTGGCCGCCGCGCAGCAGCGCATCGGCGCGCCGGATCGACAGCACCATCGCGCGGCCGGGATCGCCCTCCACGGCTTGCCAGCTCTGGACCAGCTCGGCGAGGTCGTCGTAGCGGCCGAGCTCCTCGGCGAGCTCGGTGAGATCCGAGAGCACCAGCGGCTCGCCGGGCGACATCGCGATCGCCTGCTGCAGCACGTCCCACGCGCGCTCGGGGGCGTCGGTGCGGGCGAGCTGGGCCTGGCGGCGGCGCAGCGCGACCAGCTCGCGGCGGATCTGTTGCGCGCGGTCGGGGCGGTCGTCGCCGGTCACCTCGGCGCCGGCCGGGCCGAACGCGGCGATCAGCTGGCCGGCGAGCGCCTCGATCGCGGCCGTGACGTCGTCGGGCGAACCGTGGGCCTCGGCGGTGCGCAGCCGCTCGCGCGCGATCCGCTCGGCGGTGGCGCCGCCGTGCGCCAGGCTCGCCGCATGATCGAACGCCGCCTGCGCGCGCGGGTACTCGGCGGCGGCCGCGCCGCGCGCGACCTCGAGCCAGTACGCGACCTTGCGCGCCGGGTGCTCGACCGTCTCGGCGAGCCGCTCCCAGACGTCGAGCAGCGCCGGCTCGTCGCCGGTGCGCGCGAGGATCCGCTCGAGCTCGAGCAGCGCGGCCTGGTGGTTCGGCGCGATCTGCGTGGCCTCCTCGAGCGCGATCCGGGCCTCGCCGGGATCGTTCATCTGCTCGCCGGAGATCCGGGCGCGCTCGAGCAGCAGGTCGGCGCGCTCGAGATCATCGCGCGCGTACGCGACCTCGGCGGAGATCAGCTTGACCAGGTTCGGCCACAGCGCGCGCCGGTAGAACACGCGGCGGATCGCCCACAGGTTGGCGCGCAGCCCCGGATCGAGGGTCAGCGCGCGGCCGAACGCCTTGACCGCCCGCGCCTCGTCGCCGAGCCGGCGCTCGTACAGCTCGCCGAGCTCGTAGGCGAGCATCGCGGCGGCCGCGCCGTCGGTCGTGGCCTCGAGATCGCGCGCCATGGTCTCGGCGCGCTTCTCGCCGCCGGCGTCGCCCAGCTCGTCGAGCGCGCGGTCGAGCACGGTCGGCGACTCGAGGTGGGCCTCGAGCGGCTGATCGACGACAATGTTGGCGATCCCGGTCGAGACCTCGACCCCGCCGGTGCCCAGCATGCCGGAGTCGCCGGGGCTCAGCAGGCTGTCGCCGCTCTCGGCGGCCGATGGCACCGGGCTCGGCGCGCTCGCCGCGCTTACTGCCAGGGGCGGCGGCCAGGTCGCGCTGCTGCGGCGCTCGCTCGGCGCCGCGGGCAGCCCGGCCGACGGCGTGTGCCCGGCGGCCGTGGGCGGCATCGGCGGCGGCAGGGTCGGCGCGGCCCGGCGCGGCACCGGCGGCCGCGGGCTCGGCGGCGGCGGCGCGATCACCACGTCGTTCAGATCGCTGACCTCGGCGACGTCGGGGAGATCGATCACCCCGGTCGGCTCGGGCGCCGACTGCGCGCTCGGCGTCCCCGGGGCGACCGGCTCGTGTGCCTCGTACGTCTCGTGGGGGCTCGGCGGTGCCGCGTGCGCCTCCTGGCTCGCCGGCACCTCGGGTGCGCTCGGGGCGTGCTCGGCCGGCGCGTGCTCGGTCGACCTGTGCTCGATCGGCCTGTGCTCGATCGGCCTGTGCTCGGCCGGCCTGTGCTCGGCCGGCCTGTGCTCGGCCCGTGCCGGCTCGTGCGCGATCTCGACGTGCAGCTCGCCGTTGCTCTCGGGCCGGTCGTGATGATCCGGATGCTCGCGCCGCGCGGGGTGCTCGGACCGCGCATCATGGCGCGGCTCGGGATCGCGCGGCGGGATCGCGACCGACGGTGGCGGCAGCGGCGCCGCGGGCATCACCGGCATCGGCATCGGGGTCGCCGCGCGCGGCGGCATCGGCGGCCGCATCCCGAGCGGCGGCACGCGCAAGGTCTGCGGACCCCCGCTGCGCGGCGGCACCATCACCACCGGTACGCCGGGCCGGATCGGCAGCGGCGGGGGCGTCGGCGCCGCGTTGCGCATCGGCGTGCGCGGCGGCGGGATCGCCGGGACATCCTCGACTTCTTCGAACTCCTCGAGATCGATCGACGCGTCGCCGCCCAGGGTCTGCGCGCGCGGCGGCGCCGGGTGGGCCGCCGATGGATACGCCGGTGGTCCCGACGGATACGCCGGTGGCAGCGGCGGGCTCGACGGCGGCGGCGAGCGCCGCGCCGCGGCCGGCTCGTCGTCATCGTCCATCATCGCGTCGATCCGCGCGGCGAGTGAACGCGCACGTTCGCTGGCGTCTGCACGCGCGGCCTCGCTCAGCTGAGGCGGAATGGCCGAGTCTGGCGCGCCGTCCCCTGGCGTGCCGGCATCATCTTCCGGTGGCGCTCCCAAGTCGCCTCAAAGATCATCAGACCGGGCTCTGGGTGTCAACGTAGGGCTACGACATTCCCGGTATTTGGGTGTTCAGGTGCTCGTACAGCCCCCAGGTGCGATACATCTGCGGCGTGACCGCGTTCCGCCTGGGAGATGAACCACTCACGCTAGAAACTCTGACCGCCGTTGCACGCCACGGCCGCCGGGTCGAGATCGGCGCACGCGCACAAGGTGCGATGCGGCGCGCCCGCGCCGTCGTCGATGCCGTGGTCGCCGGAGGCGATGCCGCGCCCGCGGTCTACGGCGTCAACACCGGGTTCGGCGCGCTCGCCGAGGTCCGGATCTCGGCCGACCAGGTCGCCCGGCTGCAGCAGAACCTGGTGCGGTCCCACGCTGCCGGGGTCGGCACCCCGCTGCCGACCGACGCCGTGCGCGGCATGATGCTGCTGCGCGCGGCCGTGCTCGCCACCGGCCGCAGCGGCGCCCGCGCGGTGTGCTGCGAGCGGCTGTGCGAGCTGCTCAACGCCGGCGTCCACCCGGTGATCCCGGCGCGCGGCAGCGTCGGCGCATCCGGCGATCTCGCCCCGCTCGCCCACCTGGCGCTCGGCATGATCGGCGAGGGCGACGCCGAGTACCGCGGCCAGACCCTGCCGGCGGCCGACGCCCTGGAGATGGCCGGGATCGCGCCGCTCGTGCTCGAGGCCAAGGAGGGCCTGACCCTGCTCAACGGCACCCAGCACATGACCGCGGTCGGCGGGCTCGCCGTGCGCGACGCCGAGATCACCTGCCGGATCGCCGACATCGCCGGCGCGATGTCGCTCGAGGCGCTCAAGGGCACGGTGCGCGCGTTCGACCCGCGGGTGGTCGCCGCCCGCCCCCACCCCGGCCAGATCGCGGTCGCGACGTTCCTGCGCGCCCTGCTCGCCGGCTCGGAGATCGCCGAGTCCCACAAGAACTGCGGCAAGGTCCAGGATCCGTACTCGCTGCGCTGCATGCCGCAGGTCCACGGCGCGAGCCGCGACGTCCTGGGGTTCGCGCGCAGCGTGCTCGAGCGCGAGGCCGGGTCGTCGACCGACAACCCGCTGGTGTTCGTGGATGAGTCGCACGAGCTCGGTGAGGCCGGCGACGCCGGCGAGCTCGGCGAAGCGCCCGCGGCCGGCGAAGCGCCCGGCGAGATGATCAGCGGCGGCAACTTCCACGGCCAGCCGGTCGCGCTCGCGCTCGACGCCGCCGCGATGGCGGTCGCCGAGCTCGCCAACATCAGCGAGCGCCGGATCGAGCAGCTGGTCAACCCGCACCTGTCGAGCGGCCTGCCGCCGTTCCTGGCCCCCGACTCGGGGCTCAACTCCGGGTTCATGATCGCCCAGGTCTCGGCCGCGGCCCTGGTGTCCGAGAACAAGATCCTCGCCCACCCCGCCTCGGTCGACTCGATCCCGTCGTCGGCCGGCCGCGAGGATCACGTGTCGATGGGCGCGACCGCCGCGCTCAAGCTCGCGACGATCCAGGACCACGTCCGCACCGTGCTGGCGATCGAGCTGCTGTGCGCCGCGCAGGGCGTCGACCTGCGCCGGCCGCTCAAGACCACCCGCCCGCTCGAGGCGATCCACGCCGCGATCCGCGCCCGGGTCCCCGCGATGATGGTCGATCGCCCGATCGCCCCCGACATCGTCGCGGTCCGCGCCCTGATCGACGACGGCTCGCTGCTCGCCGCGGCGGC
>DATBBB010000323.1:0-21911 GCA_036271215.1 Kofleriaceae bacterium
GCACCGACGGCGTCGGCGACTTTGAGCACCGCGGGATCGACGGCCATGGCGACTAGGTCTTCTTGTCGCCCGGCGTACCGGCAGGCTTGGTCTCCGGCGTGGGGGCGGGCCGGGTCGCCGGCCTGGCACCGGCATCGCCGGCGGGCATGCTGAGCACCTGATCGCGCGTGGTGACCCGCACCCCGCCGCCGGGCGTGTCGCCGGCGCCCTGCGCAGGCCCAGAGCCGGGGCCAGTGCCGAGGCCAGTGCCGACGCCAGGACCGACGCCAGGACCGGGGTCAATCGCCGCGTGCTCCTGGCGGCGCCGGGTGATGATCTCGACGATCTCGCGCTGCGACAGCCCGCCCGACGGCCGGATCGTGACGCTCGCCTCGCGGCCGCTGCGGATCTCGCGCGCGGTGACGCTGAGGATCGACTCGACGTTGACGGTGATCACCAGCTCGACGCGCGCCGAGCCAGCCGGTCCGGGCGGCAGGTCGTCGAGCGTGACCTGGCCGAGCTTGCGGTTCTTCGCGACGTCGGTCGAGTCGCCCTGGTAGAGCTCGATCGACACGAACTTCTGGTTGTCTGACGTCGTCGCGAACATCCGGCGCGCGCGGACCGGCAGCATCGAGTTGCGCGGCAGCACGACCGCGAACTGCGAGTCGCCGACCCGGATCCCCAGGTCGTGCGGCGTGACGTCGAGCAGCGCCGCGTCGTCGGACTCCCCGGCGAGGATCCCGGCGTAGTGCGCGGCGCCGAGCGCGACCACCTCGTCGGGGTTGGCGCCCTTGGACGGCTTCTTGCCGAAGATGTGCTCGACGATCTCGGCGACCGCCGGCCACCGCGTCATCCCGCCGACCAGCAGCACGTCCTCGATGTCCGCGGCGGTGATCCCGGCATCGGCGAGCGCGCGGCGGCACGGCGCGTCGAGCCGCTCGGTCAGATCCTTGGTCAGCGACTCGAACAGCTCGCGCGTGATCGGCCGCTCGAGGTTGATCGGCGCGCCGTGCGCGTCGTTGGCGAGGAACGGCAGGCTGAGCTGGGTCTCGCGGTCGATCGACAGCGCCTTCTTGGCCGCCTCGCACGCGTCGCGCAGCCGCGCCATCGCCATCGGGATCGTGGTCAGGTCGACCTTGAACTCGGCGGCCACCTGGTCGACCATGCGCTCGAGCAGCCGGCGGTCCCAGTCCTCGCCGCCGAGCGCGCTGTCGCCGCCGGTCGCGAGGACCTCGAAGATCCCGTTCTCGACGCTCATGATCGAGATGTCGAACGTGCCGCCGCCGAGGTCGAACACCGCGATCCGGCGCCGGCCGTCGCTGACCCGGTGCGCGCCGTAGGCCAGCGCGGCCGCGGTCGGCTCGTTGAGGATCCGGATGACATCGAGCCCGGCGATCTGGCCGGCGTCGCGCGTGGCCTGGCGCTGGGCGTCGTCGAAGTACGCCGGCACGGTGACCACCGCGCGGGTCACCGGCTCACCCAGCGCGTCCTCGGCGATCTTGCGCATCGCGCGCAGCACGTGGGCGGCGACCTCCTGCGGCGAGATCGGCTGGCCGTGGACCCGGACCCAGGCATCGCCGTTGGGCGCCGCGACGATGCGGAACGGCGCGAGCCGGGCGAACCACGACACGTCGTCGGCGTTGACCTTGCGGCCGATCAGCCGCTTGGCGCCGTACACGGTGGCCGCGGCGTTGGTCACGCCCTGGCGCCGCGCCTTCGTGCCGACCGCGATCTGACCCGACGCGGCCCAGCTGACAACCGAGGGGATCGTGCGCTCGCCGTCCGCGGCAGCGAGGATCTTGGGCTGACGCTTGTCGTCGAGCACCGCGACGCACGAGTTCGTGGTTCCGAGATCGATGCCGATGATTCGTGGCACGGTCTACGGCTCCTTCTTCCCCATCAGGCGGCTCAAGAGACCCTTGCGTTCATTGGTGGCCTGGCGGCGCATGTCGGCGAGCTCGCGCGCCGCGCGCTCGTTCGACGGATCGATCTCGAGCGCGGCTTCGAACCGCTGCGCGGCCTCGGCCCGGTCGCGCACGTTGAGCGCCATCAGGCCCTCGCACAGCTCGACGCCGGCGCGCACGTTGCGGTCCTGCGGGTGCTTCTTGCCGAGCGCCCGGTACGCCGACAGCGCCTCGTCGAGCCGGCCCTGATCGATCAGGGACTCGAGCGCCGAGACGTCGGCCGACTCGCCGGGCAGCACCGCCGGCACCGGCTGGCCGGTGGTCGGCCGGGCGAAGCTCCGCGCCGGGATCACCGGGTCGCTCGGCCGCTTGGCCGGCAGGCGCCGCGGATCGAGTGGCCGCGCCCCGGCGTGCGAGGTCGCGGTCGGCCCCGGCGGCAGGGATGACGGCAGGGACGATGGCAGGGACGATGGCAGGGACGACGGCAGGATCGTCGTCAGCGGTGACGCGGCGAACGCAGCCGACGCCGGGGCCGGCGGGCCGGGCGGCCGGACCGGCGCAGCGACCGCGCGGGGCGCCGACTTACCGAGCGCCTGGAGCACGGCGCCCCGCGCCGCGGTGTCGCCGAGCTTGCGATAGGCGTCGCGGATCAGGATGAAGATCTCGGCGGCGGCCTCGCGCAGCTCACCCGACTCGTAGCGCGCGAACCGATCGGGGTGATATCGCTTGGTCAGCTCGCCGAACGCCGCGCGGACCTCGGCGTCGGTCGCCTCGTAGCCCACGCCGAGCACGAGGAACGGGTTGAGCTGCTTGAGCGACTCGGCCTCCGCGACCAGCGCGCGGACCAGATCGCGCTCGGCGGCGGACAGATCGGCGCTGTCGGTGATGCCGGGCACGCCGGACAGCGCGGCGACCGCCGAGCTACCCGACACGGTCGGGATCGTGCTGGGGCCCGTTCCGGAGCTGTGGTGAGCGCTGGACGCCGACGCGGTGGCGGCCGGCGGCGCGAGCCGCTTGTGCTCGGAGGCGAGCGCGCTCTCGATCAACCAGCTCGAGCCGGCCGGGATCGGATCGAGCTTGAGCTCGACGCCCGCGCCGCGCTGCGGATCCTGGACGTGGGTGCTGACCGCGCCGGTCAGCACGATCACCGTCGCGCTCGGCAACGTGAGATCGATGTGGACCGCGGTACCGACCGCCGGCGGCGTGGCCGCGCGCAGGAACATCGTGCCGTGGCTCAGATCGCGCCTGTAGATCGTCGCCAGTTGCTGCCACGAGGCGCACCTGAGCTTGATCGAGAGCGGCCCGTCAGCCATGCTAATCCACGCGAGATCATAGGCCGATCACGGTTCGCGAGGCAACGACCGGTACCGGGCGAGTACGCGCTCGTGGCGCTCCTTGATCCGCTGGAGATAGACATGCTCGCGGGTGCGATGGAGCGAATCGCGTGCTAGCTGGGCGAGCCGGCGCACGATATCGTTGATGTCGGCGAGCGGCTTGGCAACGAACCCGACGACGCCGAGGTCGGCGGCGCGCTCGGCCAGGTCGCCGTCGTGGAACGAGGTCATGAGGAACGCCGGCAGGCCGGGGACCCGGGCCCGCAGCCGGCGGACGGTCTCGATGCCGTCGATCCCGGGGAGCTGGGCGGCGACCAGGGCCAGGTCGAGCCAGGCCGGGCCGCCGAGCGCCTCGACCTCGCGCAGCGCCTCCTCGCCGGTGACGTAGGCAAACGTCGCCACACCGGCGGTCTCGAGCAGCTCGGTGAGCTCGTTGGCGAGCGTGCGCTCGTGCTCGATCAGCAGCACCGAGGGCTGCCGGCTCTCGAGCGCGGTGGCGATCTCGCTGCTGGGGCGGGCGCGGGCGGCGAGCGCCTCCTCGGCGTCGATCGACCGCCGCTCGGTGCGGATCAGATCCTTCAGGAGATCCTCGATCATGTCGCGCTGCGAGGCGACCATCGCGATCTCGGCCCGGCGCGCAGCCTGGCGCTCGCAGATCCGCTGGACCACGGCGCGGGCCACCGCGGTGCCCTCGAGCTGCAGGTCGAGGATGTCGCCGGCGCCGGCGCGCACGCAGCTGACGATCAGCATCGGATCGGCCGCGCTGGTGACCACGATCGGCAGCGCGTTGGGCAGCCGGGCGAGCGTCTTCTTGATCAGCTCGCCGGCGATCTGCTGATCCTCGACCTCGCCGGCCCCGGCGTCGCGCAGGTCGAGCAGGATCGCGGGCAGCGCGGCCGAGCGCGCGCAGGCGTCGACCGCGGTCGCGAGCTCGTCGACGACCGTGACCTCGACCCCGACCGTGCCGAGCCCGTCGATCAGATCGCGCAGCGCGCCGGTCAGCCCGCGCGGCGCGATGAGGATCGCCGCCGGGTCCATCAGTGAAACACCCAGCGGGTCTCGCCGGCCGCGACGATCTGCGCGGTCGAGTCCGGCGCGACGAACGTGCGGTCGGTCAGGTAGTACTGATCGAGCAGGTCGCGGTAGTGCGGCGAGCGGGTATCGAAGATCACGCCGCCGGCCAGCGCGCACGACACCGCGATCGGGGTGTACGGATCGGCGGTGGCGAGCAGGCGCGCCGCGGCGCCGCCGACCCGGGTCGAGAAGTCGAGATCCGCCCACCCCGGATCGCCGCGGTTGATCGCGAAGTTGTCGCCGGGGCGCGGGATCGCGGCCAGGCTCAGCGCGGCGTTGTCGGGGCCGCCGACCAGCGGCGTGATCGCCAGCTGGTGCAGCGCGCCCCACCGCCAGGCCGCCGGGTCCGCGGTCCCGAAGCCCTGCGGCGACTCGAGCTGCGCCATCGCGTCCACCATCGACTGGAGGATCGCCTTGGTGCAGCTGTCGTCGGGGCCGGACACGGCGTAGTTGTCGCACAGGATCGGCTGCTGGGTCGCGGGGCTCGTCACGAACGAGTTCGGATCGTGCAGCATCGCGTAGATCACCCGGACCAGCTGCTCGTCGTCGAGCCGCCAGACGTCGAACCCGACCGCGTCGAGCTCGTCCTCGAGCGTGCGCTCGATGAAGAAGTGGATCCAGGTGTTGAACAGCGCGGTCGCCGCTGAATCTTGGTCGGGCGCGTCGATCGCGGCCGGCGTGGCAAACGTCCACCGCGCCAGCAGGCCGCGCGCGGTGGTGAGCCGCGCGAGATCGCCGGGGGCGAGCGCGTCGAGGTACGGGTTGACGTCGGGCGGGCCGACCGCCTGGCGATCGAGCCGGCCGAGCGCGGCGAGCAGCACCGGCGCGAGCCGCTCGCCGGCGCTCGAGTGGGTATCGCTCTGCAGCGCGGCGAGATCGTCGAGCGAGACGATGTTCGCGTGCGCGGGGAGGATCGCGGTGGCGCGATCCTGGCGCAGGCCGGCGGCGTAGGCGACCCCGGCGTAGAGCGTCGCGCCGCCGGCGTCGCGCTGATCAAGCGGCTTGCCGTCGAGCGTGGCGCCGACCGGATCGGCGTTGCCGGCGATCAGGAAGCCCTGCGCCGGATCCACGGCATGCGGCAGGTAGCGCGGCGCCATCGCGGCGCCGGGCAGCCAGTCGGCGCTGCCGTCGCCGGGCAGCACGAAGAACGGCGCCGGTGCGTCCTGTGCGACCAGCGGATCCCAGGCGTAGGCCGGGGCCGCGCGCTGCGGGAGCTCGGCCTCGGTGGTCCAGCCGATGTGCAGCGCGCGATCGATCACGACCCAGCTCTGGCCGCCGTAGGTCGCGTCGGCGAGCGCGGCGAAGCCCTCGGTGACCGACTGGGCGTGGGCGAGCTTGACCAGCGCGCGGAGCTCGAACGTCGGCGCGTCGCCGGTCGAGCGGAACGACAGCGCGGCGCCGCCGGCGCGCGGGACCAGCGTGTGGGTCGCCGGATCGATCGCCGGGATGATCGGGCCGTGGTGCGGTACGCGCTCGTAGGTCGCGTGGACGACCGAGCTGATCGCGCCCAGGGTCCCGACCTGGATGTCCTCGGGGTCGGTCGCGATCGGCACGCTCTGCGCGGTGCCCTGCGGATCGGTCCACGCGACGCAGTCGCCGGCGACCGCGCCGCCGCACGGGCCGATCTGCTCGAGGTAGACGTCGTTGACGTCGTGCAGGCTCGCGGTGCCGGACCACGCGATCGCGCCGTTGGTGCCGAACAGGATCCCGGGGATGCCGGGGATCGTGATGCCGAGCAGATCGAGCGCGGGGGCCGCAGGAGCCGTGGTGGACGTGGCGGACGGGGTTGCCGGTGGTTGAACGATCAGGTGGGTCGGGCAGAACAGCGCGGGGTTGGTGAGCTGCAGGTGGTGATCGGACGCGAGCAGCGCCGAGGTGCTGGTCAAAGACGCGCCGACCACCCAGGCGTCGCCGCCGACGTGCGGCTGCTGGAACGCGTGGCTGCCGAGCGCGCCGAGCGGGCCGTTGTGGATCCCGCGCGTGAAGAATGTGCGCGCGGCGTCGAGCAGCGGCTGCGGCACCGTGGGCCGGACGGGAGCGACCGGAGCGACCGGAGCGACCGGATCGGCGGGATCGGTGGCGGGGGCCGCGGCCTTGCGCCGGACGCCGCTCGGGGCGCCCGGATCCACGCCGCTGCCGTCGGCGCGCGAGCCGGTGTCGGCGGCGACATTGGGGAACCCGTCGATCGTCGGCGCGGTGCCGACCGGGGTCAGCTTCCATAGATCGCGCGAGATGTCGCGGCGCGCGACCGCGGCCGGGTTCGACAGCGGCGCGGCGTCGTAGAACGCGCGCAGCTTCTGGTACAGCTCGGTCGCGTCGAGCTCGTACGGCACGGTGAACGCCTGCGCGAGCGCCCACCACCGGCCGATCGCCAGCGAGTCGACCGCCGACCACATCGTGAGCTGCGCCGGATCGAAGCTCGCCGCGAGCGCAGGATCGATCGACCACTTGCCGCGCTGCAGATCGGTGATGTACGCGTTGACCCCGCCGGCGTACTGCGCCAGCTGCTCGACCAGCTCCTGATCGATCGGGTCGGTCGAGGCCTCGAGCGCCGTCCAGGTCGCGAGCGCGAGCGGCTGGAGGCGGTGGATGCGGATCTCGAGATCGCCGTCGATCACCGCCGGATCGGCCACGCCGTACAGCTCGGCGAGCGTGCCGGACGCCATCCGGCGCAGCACGTCCATCTGCGGCAGCCGATCGTGCGCCATCACGTAGCCCTGGACGAACGCCGCGTCGCCGGGTGTGGTCGCCTGGATGTGCGCGATGCCATAGCGATCGCGCGCGACGTGGACCGGCGCGGTGACGCCGACCGTGAACTCACCGTCGAGCGGCAGGCCATCGAACGGCCCGCTGGTGTCGTCCACACAGCCCGCCAGCGCGACCGCGACGAGCGCGAAGACACCCGGCCAACGCATGGCGCGGGTATACCCCGGCGGGTAGGATGCTCGCGATGGCGGAATCCTTGTTCCTGCGCGCGTGTCGCCGACAACCCGTGGAGCGCACCCCGATCTGGATGATGCGGCAAGCCGGGCGCTACTTGCCTGCGTATCGCGCGGTGCGCGCGCGCGCGTCGTTCCTCGAGCTGTGCCGCAGCCCCGAGCTCGCGTGCGAGGTCACGCTGCAGCCGATCGACGAGTTCGGGTTCGACGCCGCGATCCTGTTCTCCGATATCCTGATCACGTTGCCCGCGATGGGGCTCGACGTCGCGTTCCCCGACTCGGGGCCCAAGATCGCCACGCCGGTGCGGACCCAGGCCGCGATCGACGCGCTGCACGTCCCCGATCCCGAGGCCGAGCTGCCGTACGTCATGGAGGCGGTGCGGAAGATCAAGCACGCGCTCGCCGGCCGCGTGCCGCTGATCGGGTTCGCCGGGGCGCCGCTGACCATGCTGACCTATGCCGTCGAGGGCGGCGGCTCGAAGGACTACCCGCACACCAAGAAGCTGCTGTACGGCGAGCCGGCCGCGGCGCACGCGCTGCTCGACAAGCTGGCGCGGACCTGCGCGACCTACCTCGAGGCCCAGATCGCCGCCGGCGCCGACGCGGTGCAGATCTTCGACAGCTGGGGCGGCATCTTCTCGCCGGGCGACTTCCGCGAGTACCCGCTGCGCTACGCCAAGCAGGCGATAGCGCTGCTGCGCGCGTCGCGCGGGTTCCAGGCGAGCCCGGTGCCGATCATCTACTTCGTCAACGGCTGCGCGCCGTACCTCGCCGACTACGCGTCGAGCGGCGCCGACGTCCTGGGGGTCGACTGGCGGATCGGGATCGACGAGGTCCGCCGCGGGGTCGGCGATGGGGTCGCGCTGCAGGGCAACCTCGATCCCGGCGCGCTGTTCGCGACGCCGGCCGAGATCCGGACCCGGGTCGGCGACATCCTCGCGCGCGCCGGCGCGACCGGCCACATCTTCAACCTGGGCCACGGCGTGCTGCCGGAGACCGATCCCGAGCACGTGCGCGCGATGGTCACCGCGGTCAAAGAGCTATCGGCGCGCGGATGAAGATCGCGGTCATCGGCGGTGGGCTCGGCGGGCTGGTCGCGGCCCGGGCGCTGGTCCGGGCGGGGATCGACGCCCAGGTGCTCGAGGCCGCGCCGCGCGCCGGCGGCGTGATCGGGACCACCGCGGCCGAGGGCTACGTCCGCGAGCACGCCGCGAGCTCGTTCCTCGGCGGGCCGCCCGACGGGGCGTACGCGCTGTGCAAGGACCTCGGGGTCGCGCTCGACAAGGCGTCGCCGCGGGCCCGCGCGCGCTGGATCTACCTCGACGGCAAGCTGCGCGCGCTGCCGCGCTCGCCGATCGATCTGATCGCGACCGACCTGTTGACCTGGCGCGGCAAGCTCGACCTGCTCGCCGAGCCGTTCCGGCCGGCCGGCCGCACCGGCGAGGCGGGCGACGAGTCGATGCACGCGTTCGCCGCGCGCCGGTTCGGCGCCGAGGCTGCGCGCGCGATCGTCGCGCCGTTCGTGACCGGGGTCTACGCCGCCGACGCGCACGACATCAGCCTGCCGGCCGGGTTCCCGCGGATCGCCGCGCTCGATGCCCGGGGCGGCGTGGTGCGCGGGATGCTCGCGCAGGCGGTGCGCGGGCTCGGCGATCGGCTGCGCGGCGTGGCGTCGGTGTCGACGCCGCGCGGGATGTGGGCGCCGGTCGGCGGGGTCGGGGCGCTGACCGCGGCGCTCGCCGGCGAGCTCGGCAGCCGGGTGCGGTGCGGCGAGCGGGTGACGCAGATCGAGCCGGCCGACGGTTGCGTCGCGATCGATGGCTCGCGGTGGGACGGCGCGGTGCTCGCGATCCCGGCCGAGGACGCGGTGGGCCTGGTCGCCGGTCCGCGCGCCGCGAGCCTCGGCCACCGGCTCGCCGGGTTCCATCGCGCGCCGGCGGCACAGGTCTACCTCGGGTTCCCCGCCGGCGCCGTGCCGCGCGCGGCCGACGGGTTCGGCGCGCTGGTCGCGATCGGCGAGGACGTCCGCGTGCTCGGCGTGGTGTTCGAGTCGACGGTGTGGCCGGATCGCGCGCCGGCGGGCCACGTGCTGCTGCGCTGCATCTACGGCGGCGGGCGCGATCCCGAGGCGACCGCGCTCGACGACGCGGCGCTGATCGCGCAGGCGGTGCGCGACGTGGCCGTGGTGCTCGGCGCGACCGGTGCGCCGAGCCACACCAGCGTGGTGCGCTGGAAGCGCGGCGTGGCGCAGTACACGCTCGGCCACCAGGACCGGGTGCGCGACGCGGTCGCCGCCGCGCGCAGCCAGCGCATCGCCCTGGCCGGCGCCGACTATCGCGGCCCGGGGCTCAACGATCTGTGCGCCGACGGCGCGGCGGTCGTGGCCGAGGTCCGGGCGTGGTAGCGCGCGCGGGGCGTGGGTGCGGCGCGGGGCGTGGGTGTGGCGCGGGGCATGGGCGCGGCGCGGTAGGCTGCGCGGCGATGATCGCGGCGCTCGTGGCGTGCAGCGGCAAGCCGCGGCCCGAGGCTGCGAGCCACGGCGGGGCGACGCCGGGCGACGCCGGCGGCAGCGCCGGCGCGATGGTGGGATCTGGCTCGGCGGGCGACCAGCCGCGCGGCACCACCGGCGATCTGCAGATCCATGTCGCGTGGCCGGACGTCCCGGTCGCCGCGCGCAGCTCACCGGGCCGCACGCCGTGCGGGACGCCGCGCACGCCGTCGGTCGCGCCGACCACGACGTGGGGCGTGCCCGACGCGCTGGTGAT
Organism: Kofleriaceae bacterium; assembly: GCA_036271215.1. Taxonomy (GTDB): domain Bacteria; phylum Myxococcota_A; class Polyangia; order Haliangiales; family Haliangiaceae; genus JABFXX01. The sequence goes on from DATBBB010000323.1 coordinate 9,996, forward strand.
CGTCGACGGCGCGGGCGGCCCGCCGCCGGTCGCGCACGTGACCCTCGCCGACTGCACGCTCGCGCCGCGGATCGCCGCCGGCAGCTCGATCGCGATCACCAGCGCGGTCGATCACCCGGCGCGGCTGGTGCTGCGCAAGCGCGGCCCGGCGTCCGACCTCGCGCACCTCACCGATGGCGCGCCGCTGCCGGTGCTGCTACCGATCGCCGGTCACACCGTGGTCGCGGCGCTCGATGCCGGCGCGATCTACTCGCTCGAGACCGCGGCGCCCGCGGCGAGCCAGCCTGGCCAGGCCGGCGCGGCCAGCACGGACGCCGGCGCCGCCGAGCTCGCGTTCTTCGTCGCGTACCCCGGCAGCTACATCACCGACGCCAGCGGCCAGGTCACCGCGGCCGGGCTCACTGCCGGCAAGCACGCCGTCACCGCCTGGCTGCCGCCGCGCGCCGGCCAGCCCGCGCGGCTCGGCCATGGCACCACAACCGTGGTCGCCGGCGAGCTCGCCGAGTTGACGGTCGCGCTGACACCCTGAATCAGAGAACGAGAATCTTCGATTCCCGCTCCGCGTCGAGCGGCTTCGCCCGATGAAGCAGGCGGCCAATTGATCGCGGGTATCTCACTCATCGTCCTCGACACGACTCTTTCGCTTCTTAGCCGGACCGTCGAGGTCATAGCGGCCTGTAATCTCGGCGACGAAGCGCTCCTCATATTCTATGATGGTTTCTAGTCGGGCTTCGACGAAGGCATCCCAGTTTTCAGCGTGGATGAGCTCGAGGGCCGCATTCGAGATCAACTGCTCGGCCTGCTCTTGCGCCGATAACTGGCCATTGAGCACGCGCTGCCGTAGTTGTGCCACGTCGTCCGGATCGCAAAGGAAGCGGTTCGCCGGGCTGGAGGAATTCGTCTTGGAAAGCAGCTTTCGGGGCACGAGCGCGACCATGGCGTGGCGGCCGTAGCTCGCGAGCGTCTCGAAGGGATGGGGCGCCGAACGATCCGAGGGTTCTATATTCCGGGCGAGCATGAGTGCGATCGCTTTCATCCGCACGGCGCGGAAATCGGCGATCACAGGAACCGGACGCACGCGAAAATTGGACGCACCCGACCAGTGAATGTTCCCGTCCCTCACGGCGGCGCGCAGGTCGCGGATCGCAAGGTTGATGCGGTGGCCGCTGAGCCCCGCGAACATCTCGCCGTAGGTCGTGATCCAAAACCAATCCGACAAGACCCTGCGTGTCCGCTTCTTCGTCGGCGCGAGACGAATCGCGTCGGCCATCAGGATGGCTTGATGCGAGTACGGAACCAACCCCCAGCTCCGAATCCCGCATTTCTCGCGCAAGAGCGTAGCGACCTGAACCAGATGGTCGAACGCACGATCGAGGGCCTCTGGATCGTCCTTGAGTAGCTTGCTCACCTGTTCGACCGACTCCTCGTACACGTCGAGGTCGGCCTCGGCCTTCACCACCTTGAGGATGTTCTCGAACTCGATGTCTTCCCATCCGAGCGGCTGGAGTAGCTCGTTGCGCAGCGATTCGAGCTTGTCGCGCAGCTCAAATTTAGGCGACCACGTGAGCGCGTGGATCATGTCCGCCTCGCCCATGCGCATACCCTGGCTGTTGAGCAGGTTAAAGGTCCGCGCCGCCACGTCGAACTCTTCGCTCACGATCGGGATCACTGGAACCTTGTATTCACGGAACGCCTTGGCCAGCGCGTCGGAGCGTTTCACCCATGTATCGGAACGCTCGCCCTTGGGAAGTTTGCGCTGGAAGCGCAGCAAAGTGAGGCTATCCGGAAGGGCGCTTAGTGGCACAACCTGGGGCTGCGTGCTCGGGTCAAACGATTCGACGAAGGCTTCTTCTTCCAAGTCGTACCCAATCGATGGTCTGGCCGGCTCCTCGCTTCCCTTCCCAAAGCCCCGCAACGCGGCAAACATGGTGCTCAGACGCTGCAATCCATCGAGCAAGTATTCGTGCGGTTGGCTGTCAGGTGGCTTGGGCAACTTGTGACCAGCGAGCTCTTCCTGCCAGCGGATCCGCTTCCTTGCGGTTCGCCACACCATGATGGCGCCCATCGGGATCCCGTCCTTCACGCTTCTAAGAAGTTCGGCTTGGCGATCCCACTCCCATACGAGCGGGCGCTGGAACCTGGGGATGAGCAGCTTGCCTTCGCTGATCGAATCGATCAGCTGATACAGATACTGAATGATCGGTTCGGAGGTTTGAGCCGGTCCGCGCATCGCTCACCGCACCCGCGCAAGAAGCTCACGCACGACCGGACGCATCTCTTCCCAGCCAGTATCGCGACGCAGATCAAGCTCGGACACTTCGCCACTCTGGAACAGATCGCCAATGTCAGATCCAAAACCTGAGCCGAGCGTGCGACGGGATTCCTCGGAAACGTCGTCGTACAAGGTCCCCGCGGAACCGTCGGCCCTGTCCGCATCTCCTCGAAATCCATGCTTCATATTGTAGTGATGTCGTTGCTGCTCCGTGAGGCCAACGAAGGAACGAAAACGCGCCAGTCGCTCATCGCGAACGCGACTGTTGGGCTCGTTTGCCGCCCACGCGTGGAGCGCTTGACGGGGAAGGTAGCTTTCCATGTAGCGCCGGCGAAGTTGGTGGTGAAGCAGGGGGCCAGCCGCGTCGCGAAGCGCTTCGGACTGTCGGCTTGGCTGACCTGGTTGCATGGCGTCGCTATCGAATAGTACCCACAAGCGATGCCTGTCCGCCGCGTTGGTCGCCTGCGCAGCTACCCGGCGCGTCATTGATCCCAGGCCGCCACCATGGTCAATCCGCACGAAGCCGCGCTGGACGCGCTGATCGAAGAAGCGCCGTTCCTCATCGGACATCATGCGCGTGAGAAAGCCACGATCCGAGACCTGATCTTCCAACAGAACGACGAACGGCTCTCCCAGGAATTGCTGAGCGTCGGCGAGATGCAGCCGGATCGGAGTGCGTTCAAAGTCGGAGGTGGCAAGCCTCGTGACTTCAACGACCGTATGGGAAGGCTCGCGCGTCTCATCGTGCGCGCTAGCGTCGAGTGCAAGGTCGATGTCTTCCCGCAACCCGCTCCCTTGCTGGTTCAGCCATGCGGCTACAGCGGGATGTTGCCGGTCAAAGTCCAAGCGGTGCCGTTCTTCGAGCGCGTGGCTGATCAAGGCCACGAGCAGCACGTGCTGGGCTGGGTGAGAGAATAGATCGGGCAGCAGGATGATCTTCACGCTAACCCTTTCTGCTTGCGGATCTTGAGCAGCTCGCGCGCTTGCACCATGTCCTCCGAGAAGACCCCAGGCGGCCACCCAGCACCTTGCGGCCTGGCGGCATCGTCAAATGCAATCGTATCGACGACGCTTCCTCCAGGGAGCGTTCTCACCCAATGAACGATCACCTTATCGGCAGGCAAATCGCCTTTCGCGATGGCGATCTGAACGCGAAGCAAAAAGTTCTCGGAGTGCGTCTCGATGATGCATTCCGGTCCGTCCTCTGCGCTCGCGAGCTCGCAGAAGAACTCAGCGAGCGCGGCATGCGCCGCCGGGTGCAAATGCAGCTCGGGGTGTTCAACAGCCAGCACCGAATCAGGAGGCAGCCGGCCGAGCTTCGCGAGCGCGCCAAGTACGATGACCGGCAGCAACTGCGCCATGCCTTCGCCGGTGTCGACCACAGGTACTTCGATCGGTGGCGTGGCGCCGACCGCGTTGACGACGAGCGCGTATTGCTCCTCGCCAGCCAGCGCGTAGCGCTTCACGTCGAGTTGATGGTTCGTAATCTTCGCGAACACCGCCGAGACGGTGTCGACGAGGGCCCGATCCGCGATTGCATCGTGCGCGAGATAGTCACCCGCATTCAGACCGTCATGCGAGAGCCGCGACGGCGGCACGCCAAAACGAGCGACACGAGGAGGCACAGCGCGGAGAGAATTCAGCCAGTGCACGCGATCCCGCAGGCCAAAGAACGCATCCGCGGCTTCTTCGACGATCGTCTGAGCCTGGCCAAGCGTTCCAGCCCGGGGAACGGGAACGAACCCACGGAGCGTAAGCGGAAGCGTTCCAACTGACGCACCATCGCGCGTCACCTCATACTCACGGGTCCTCGCGACGATTGACGCAGGCTCGGCGTTCCACACCGCAGCAACTTCGCCACCCGGTGCATGGATCTGAAGGTTCTCGACCACCTGCAACTGCCGCTCGGGCACATCCCGCACGCCGACATCGAGCCGAAGCGGACCATGCGCTGTCGTCCACTCGAGACCAAGCCGCATGGTCGGCGACGAGCTGTTGCGTGCAAGCACATCGCGGAATGATGCGCCACGCGCGGCCGGCGAATCGAGGGCGAGCGGGGCGAGCTGATCTCCCGACGATGCCGCGACGATCGGCAAGAAGCGCACGAGGGCGCTCTTGCCCGCGCTGTTGTAGCCGAAGAACAGCGTGAGCGGCCGAAGCTCCAGCTTCGTCGGCTGGACGAACCCTCGGTAGTTCTCGACGGAAAACCGCGCTAAGCGCATGGATAAGTTTATACATTGCCAGGATCGAATCCACGACCGCTCGGCGCGTAGGGCTACGGGCGTGCACAAGCTCTCCGCGAGTTGGTGCTTCCAAATCGCGTGGTGGCTCGAGCTACCCTCACGATCGAGGGCCACCGGGAGAACGGCCGAAACCGCCCCACCTCGACCCCACTTCCAGTGCCGCGACATGCAACGTCTTGGGGACGCCACAAGACAGCTAAGTGCTATAAATGGCTGATAAATACGGTTCGAGATGAGGTGATCAGAAGCGTTCTCGAGCTCTCAGCGCGGCCCGGCGGCCGGAGCGCGCGCCGCCGCCGGGATCACGCCACGCGCGACCAGCACGTCGATCAGCGCGCGGGGTGAACCGCGGCCCGTCGTCGGACGCGATGTGCGAGATATCGGGGCCCTCGAAGAATGGGCGTACGATGCCCACCGGAGCCCATTGGAGTCGACGATGCTGTTTGCGACCGCCGGTGATGGAGCGCGCCTCGCGTACGAGGTGCTCGGCGACGGGCCGCCGCTGCTGCTGGTCGCCGGCCAGGCGAGCGATCGCCACGTCTGGGACCGCGTGCGCGACGACTTCGCAGCGCACCACCGCGTGATCGTGTTCGATCACCGCGGGACCGGCGCCAGCGACAAGCCGGCGGCGCCGCCGTACTCGACCCGCGGGTTCGCGGCCGATGCGATCGCCGTGCTCGACGCCGCCGGGGCGGCGCGCGCCCACGTCTACGGGATCTCGATGGGCGGCCGGATCGGCCAGTGGCTCGCGATCGAGCATGCGGCGCGGCTCGGCGCGCTGGTGCTCGGTTGCACCACGCCGGGCAACGCGCACGGCGTGCGGCGGCCGCGCGAGGTCGATCCGGCGCTCGCGAGCGGCGAGCCGGCGCGGATGGTGCCGTACCTGGTGTCGCCGGCGTGGCAGGCCGCGCATCCCGAGCTGCTCGCCGATCTCGAGGCCGCGGCGCGCGACCGGCCGGTGCCGCCGCACGCCCGGCGCCTGCACTACCAGGCGAGCGAGGCGCACGACGCGTGGGACCGGCTGCCCGAGATCGCGGCGCCGACCCTGGTGATCCACGGCATCGACGATCAGGTGAACGTCGCGGCCAACGCGTCGTTGCTCGTCGGCCGGATCCCGGGCGCCGAGCTCTACCTGATCTCCGGCGGACGCCACGCGTACTTCCTGGAGTACCGGCGGGTGGCGAGCGACGTCGTGCTCGGGTTCCTGGCGCTCCACCCGATCGACTGAGCGCCGGCCGGGTCTGCCGGGCGCAGGATCGGGGCGACCGGGCGCGATCCGGCGATCCGGGCGCGATCCGGCGATCCGGCGATCCGGCGATCCGGGCGAGATCAGCCGCGCGGCCGGGGCGGCTCGGCCGGCGTCAGGCGCTCGACGCGGGTGGCGCTGGTGATCTCGACACGGACCGGGTCGGCCGGCTCGGCGGGCGGGGCGGCGGTGCCGGGGACCGTGTCAGCGGCGGTGCCGGGGGCCGTGTCAGCGGCGGTGCCGGGGGCCGTATCAGCGGCGGTGTTTGGGGCCGCGTTTGGGGTCGCGTCCGAGGCCGCGTCCGAGGGCGGACCGACGACGAGCACGTCGCCGCGGACGGCGGATTCGAAGCCGCGGTTGTGCGGCGCGCGGTGGCGGCGGAGCAGGCGGATCGGGATCCGGCCGGCCTCGCTGCAGCCGATCAGCTCGAGCTTGCCCTTGGCCGGCATCGGCGCGCTGACCACGCGCCAGGCGGCGCCGGCTCGGCTGCGAAGCTCGACGAGCCCGAGCGGCCGGCGGCGGAGCACCAGGTACGCGAACTTCATGCCGCCGTCGCGCAGGTGGGTGAGCCGGGCGAGCTCCGCGGTGCGGCGTGGCAGGGTCAGCGGCCGATCCTCGTGGCACCAGTCGGACGGATCGGTGAGCGCGGGGCAGGGCGCCCCGGTCCGGGTGCAGGGCGCGAACACGTGACCGCCGCCGGCGAGGATCGTATCTCGTAGCTCGTGCAGCGCGCGGGCGGTGTCGCGCAGCGCGGGCTCGACGACGATCACGGCACCGTCGTCGCCGATCGCGGCGAGCGCGCGGTGGACCAGCTCGAGCCGGGCGGCGGCGGGTAGCTCGTTGAGCACGGTGCCGAGCACGATCAGATCGGCCGGCGGGAGCCGGGCGCGGGTGACGTCCTCGTCGCGGGTGGCGATCGTGACGGGCAGGCCGCGCCGGGCGGCGAGATCGCGGAGCGCGGCATGGGCGATCGCGAGCGCGGGGCCGTCGCAATCGATCGCGACGATGTCGAGCGCGAGGTCAGCGGCGCTGGAGCCCGCGAGCGCGGACAGCGCGACGATCGCCCCGAGGCTCATCGCGCCGCACCCGGCGCCGAGGTCGAGCAGCCGGATCGGCCGTGCGGCGGGCAATGCGCCGCGGTGGGCCAGCTCGCCGAGCGGGATCGCGATCTTCATCGCGTCGGCGATCGTGAAGAACACCGCGCGCGCCGCGAGATCACCGGTCCGGTCGGCGGACAGCCGGTCCCGCTCGCTGGTGTAGCGCCGCGACCGATCGACGATCGCCGCGGTCAGCGCGCGGGTCGCGAGCGGGGCATCGCCGAGCGCGGCCCGGGCCGCGACGCGGACCGCGTCCTCGAGATCGTCGGGAACGACCCAGGCCATGGGGACCGCGGGGACGCGCTAACCGGCGTCTTTGTCGTCTTTGCTCGGGGTCGGGGTACGGAGCGGACCGGTGTCCGCGCTCGACAGCTCGCCGGGATCGCCCGGCTTGGTGTCGCTCGGCTTGGCCGCATCGGACGCGGGCACGCCGGCCTTGGGGTCGTGCGTCGCCTCGGCCTTGGGGGCGGGCGTCACCTCGGCCTTGGCCTCGGGCAGCGGCTTGATGACCGGATCGGTCTTCGCGTCGGGGTCGAGCTTGGTCTCCGGCGCGGCCGGCTTGGCCTCCGCGCGGCTCGTCGCCCCGGCGTTGCCGGCCGCCTTGGCCACCGGGAGCTCGGGCTTGGCCTTGAGGGCCACCGCGGGCGGGGGCACCAGCTTGGCCGCCACGCCAGGCGGGATCGTATCCGCGGTCGCCACGTCGGACGCGTCGTCGTCCTCGATGATCCGCATCGGCTGGGTCGACTTGAGCTGCGACGGCATCCGGCTCGACGAGGTCAACGTGCGGCCCGAGATCGGCGGCAGCTCGACGTACGCGGTCTCGGTCGGCTCGTCGGACGCGAACGGGTTGGTGCCGTGCAGATCGACCGGATGGGTCAGGTCGCTGTCGATCGCACCGGGCACGGCCTCGATCACCTCGATCACCTCGACCGCCACACCGGTGATGTTGTCATGCCCGCCGCGGGTCTTGGCGAGCTCGACCATGTCCTTGAGCGCGTCGCCGGGCGCCGCGGCCGACAGCTTCTGCGCGATCTCTTCTTCGAGCGGGAAGTAGTCGTGCAGGCCGTCCGAGCACAGCAGCAGGCGATCGCCGCGCTTGAGCGTGACGTGCGCCATCTCGACGCCGACGTCGGCCGACACGCCGATCGCGTTGACCAGGATCGTCCGCAGCGGCGAGACCTGGGCCTCTTCGATCGTCAGCTTGCCCTCGATCACGAGGACCTCGGCGACCGTGTGATCGGTGGTGATCTGCGACGACCGGCCGTCGCGCACCAGGTAGGTCCGGCTATCGCCGACGTGGGCGACGAACGCCTCGGGGCCGGCGACCAGCACGACGTCCAGCGTGGTGCCCATGCCGGCCTTGTCGGCCTCGTTCTGGCCGCGCTGGAACACCGCCTGGTGGGCGGACAGCACCGCGCTCTGCAGCAGCTGGACGATGCCGCGGCGCCCGGCGTCGGTCGGCGCGCGCTTGAAGGCGTCGATCTCGGGGAGCGAGTCCTCGAGCGCCTTGCGCACGGTCGCGACCGCCATCTCGGAGGCGACCTCGCCGGCGGCGTGGCCACCCATGCCATCGGCGACAATAAAGAAGCCCTTGGCCTTCTCGCTGTACGCGCAGTCTTCGTTGTGCTCGCGCACGACGCCAACGTCGGTAACGAGCCAGGCTTCGAGCGTAACGCGCGAGGCTTCGTCTTGAGGAGCAGCCGCCATCAGTCGCCTAGGACCCGGGAATTCTCGCCCGCCGCGTGCCGTGCAGCAAGCGCTGGGGCCCAAATGCGTCCTACCGACGACGTTTGTTGCTTCGGATGCGGATCGGTGCCGGAGGCTGCCCGTCCGCGGCCATCCGGTGGCCCTGCGCGGTGAGCCGAGCCCGGCATAGCTGGATGGCCGCCGGTTCCCGGTCGACCGTGATGAAGCCTCGGCCGAGGCGTTGCGCCACTGCCGCGGTCGTCCCCGAGCCGGCGAACCAGTCCGCGACCCGGTTGCCGGGCACGGTCACGGCCTGCAGCACGCGCTCGACGAGCCGCTCGGGCTTCTGCGAAGGCCACCCGGTCCGCTCGCGGTCCGAGTGATTGAGGGTTTCGATGTCGGTCCACCAATCCTCCGGGACTTTGCCTGCGGCGACCGAATAGCGATAGACCCGGCCGGTCTTACGATCGGTCTTTTCTTGTACCCCGTCGACCAGGCGCATGTGAGAGCCCCCTCTGCGGGGGACGCGGACCGCGTCAGGATAAAATGCCCAGTCGGCGGTCTTCGCGTACCACAAAATGGTGTCGTGCTTGCGGCCGAACCCCCGGCGGCTCTTGCCGCCCACGGCGTAGCACCATACGATTTCATTGACGAATCTGGAGCGACCGAACAGTCGGTCTAGCGCGATCTTGACGTAGTGGACGGCGCGGTAGTCGAGGTGGACGAACAGCGAGCCGGTGGCCGCGAGGGTGCGCCGGCTGTGTTCCAGGACCGGCGCGAGCCAGGCCACGAACGGCTCGGGATCGTCGGCGCGGTCGGCGTAGGCGTGGCCGCGGCCCCGGCGGAGGGCGCCGGTGCCGAACGGCGGATCGATGTAGATCGCGTCGAGCGCGCCGTCGGCGAGCGCGGTCAGCTCGTCGAGCGCCTCGCCCTCGACCAGCCAGTCGGGCTCAGCAGTGCGGCCAAAGTCGACGATCTCGATGCGTGCCACACTACTATGGAGGTATGCGGTTTGGTCCGTGGTACGCGCTCGCCGATGCCCGGGATCTCGCCCCCGAGGGCGAAGGGGTGTTGCAGCTCCGGCTCGCGCACGGCCTGCTCGACTATCCGCGCGGCAAGAGCGCGATGGTGCACTACGAGCACGCGGCCAGCGTCGCGGCAGCGGCCCAGCGCTGGGCGGTGGCGCACGGGGCCGGCGGCATCGTGTGCCGGCATCTGATCGAGACCGAGCCGGCTACGGACCTGGCGGCATTCTGTGCGAAGTTATTCGACGAGTTCGTGCGTAGATTCGGAGCCGCCCCCAGCCGTCACGGAGCCACGCCTCCGCACGGAGCCACGCCGCCCGGAGGCTTGCCTCGATGAAGCTCGTCGAAGCCGAGTCCACCGGTCCGGTCGAGGGCGACGACGCGCAGGTCACGCCGCCGCGCCTGCCGCACCGCCGGGTGTCGGTGTCGCTGCTGTTCACCTTGACCGTGCTGATCGGGACGGTGGTGACGATCTATCTGGTGTTCCCGGCGCGCCATAACGTGCTGATGACCGAGGCGCTCGAGCTGCATCGCGATATCGGCCCGGGATCGGCCTGGGACCTGGCCGCGCCGGGCCAGGCCGAGCTGCGCGGCTGGGCGATCGGCGTGGTCGGCAAGGATGTCCCGCTGCCGGGCGATGACACCGCGGCGGGCGCGACGGTGATCGGCGCGTCGCGGCGGCAGATCCTGAACCGCGCGGCGGCGGTGCTGCGGGTGCGGATCGGCGGCGACGAGATCACGTACCTGGTGCAGCACGCGCGCGGCATCGCGCCGGATCGCTCGGAGCGCCAGGACGGCGAGCTGCACGCGCTGGCGTGGCGCGCGGGGCCGTACACGGTGGTCGCGGTCGGCCCCGACGCAACAGCGGCGAGCTGGCGGACGGCGTTCAAGCAGTAGCCGGGCCGGCCACGCCGGGCCGGCCACGCTGGGCCGGCTACGCTGGGCCGGCTACGCTGGGCCGGCTACGCTGGATCGACCGTGACGCAGGCGGTGCCGGGGCCGGTGCCCGGCGCCGAGCCTCCGGGGGGCCGCGGTGATCCGGGCGCAGATCCGGTTCGCGGCATGGCCGGTGATCGTGAACGCGCCGGGCACGACGACCCGGTTGCCGCAGCGGATCGGGCCGGGCGCAATCGGCGTGTCGATCACCAGGGGACGCACCCCGCGCGTCGCGTCGCGCGGCTGGTTGGCTCCGGCGAGCTCGGCGACCGAGATCTCGATCCAGGCCGCGGCGCTCGGCGGGCAGGTCACGACGAGCTTCCAGCGATCGCCGGCGGCGTAGCGCCGCGCGTCGAGCTGGATCGCGCCGGCCCGCTCGCGGACCAGCTCGACGGTCACCTCGCCGACGCCCTTGATCCGGAACGGGGCGCCGAACGGGGCACCGAACGGGGCGCCCGGCGTCGCGGTCGGCCGCGACCCGCGCGCCCAGCGCGACCAGCCACGCCCGCAGGACCTCGGGCGTCGGGTGCACCACCAGGTCGATCGTCCCGGTCCGGTAGCCGCCGAGCTCGCGCAGGGTCGCCGCGACCTGCCGCGCGTCGTCCTCGGCAAACCGCAGCGCCGGCTGCCCGGGCCCGCCGGCGTTCGAGCCGACCACCAGGGCGTAGGTGGCCACGCCGCCGGCGTCGCCGTCGGCGCGCGGCACCGGCCGCGAGCGACACGGCACAAACCATCAGAGTTACGAGGAAACGATGCATGGCTGCCCTGTTCGTTCCTGTAGTGACACGCAAGCCGCGCAGTTTGGGAACCCCAAACGTCAGGTCGCGATCCTGATCACCTGGAACCGCCGACTCGGCCCGGTGCATGCAAAGCCATTCCCCGGGTTGCAGATCGTCGCCGCGAAGCGCCGACCCATTGCCCGCCGCATTCCGGGTCGGCGCCTGGGACCCGCTCGCCCTCCGGGCGTGATGGGCGAGCTCGTAGCAGAATGCTACAACTGGGTATGCCCAACGGCGTTCTGGGCGCGGTTAGGGCAGGTCGTGGAGGCGACGATCTCCGCGGGTGCGCTGCAGCGATTGAAGGCCCGAAGCTACGACCCCGAGCTGAACGCGCGGCTCGCGTTCGCGACCACGGCTGCAGGGCAGGCGAAGGCCGCCAAGCTGATCAAGGCGCGCAACGCCGTTCGCCATGGCATCGCGGCGGGCGGCCGGCTGGTGGCGGTGGACCGTGATGGCAAGCCGCTGCGCGCGTCGAAGTCGCGATGACGCCGCAGCTCGTCGTGCTCGCTGGACCCAATGGCGCCGGCAAGTCCACGTTCTACGATCTGTTCCTGGCCGAGTCGGGGCTGCCGTTCTTGAACGCTGATCTGTTCGCGGCCGAGACCGGGATCGACGCGTTCGAAGCCGCGCGC
>DATBBB010000324.1:0-20745 GCA_036271215.1 Kofleriaceae bacterium
CGCTCGTCGAGCGACTCGGCGGGCGTCGGCCCGGGATCCGGAACCTCGATGGCCGCACCGAGGCTGTTGCACGAGACGTGGGGCCGCCGATAGCGACGCCGGAGCGTGTCCGCCACGCAGTGGTGCGCGATCGCGAACAGCCAGCTGCGCAGCGAACAGCGCCGCGCGAACCGCGCGAGCCCGTCGAGCGCCGCCATGAAGATGTTTTGATGGAGGTCGTCGGTGAGCGTCGGGTCCTGCACCATCGAGAGGCAGTAGCGGCGGACCGCGTCGCTGTAGCGCTGCATCAGCAACCGCAGCGCGGCATTGGTATTGCCCGCATCGACGAGCGCGAGGATGTCGCGATCCTCGGATCTATAGATGTGCTCCATGGAGTGGCACCTAGGTGGAGGCGACATCGATCAGCTCGAGCAGCTCGGGATGACGGGTCTGGATGTGGCGCTGGAGCGCGCGCATCGCCTTGCACAGCCGCACGCGCAGCGCCGTCTCGGTACATCCGAGCTCCCGGCTCAGCTGGGCATAGGACACTTCCTGGAGCGCGCGGCGATACACCAGCTCGGCCTGGCGGCGCTGGATCTTTCCGCCGGTGGCGAAGCTGGCGAGTGCGTCTCGCGCGCTGTAGATGAGCTGCGAGATCTTCAGCTGGGTGTACGGACTGCGCTGGAGCTGCTGCGCGGACGGCTCGCCGGCCAGCTCGTCGCCATCGTCGTCGGCCGCGTCCTGGTCGGCCGCGTCCTCGAACGAGGTGTGACCGACCCGCCGGGTGTCCTTGCGGAGCAGATCGATCACCCGTCGCCGGATGATGATCTTCGCCTTGCCCCGGCTGGTGCCGCGCGCCTGGGCGTCGGTCCAGGCCTCGTAGATGCTGGCGAGCGCCGCCGGCTCACCGATCGCCGACAGTACGATCCGGCGGGCGTCTGCGAGCGCTAACCGCCAGAGGTGCATCACCTCTTGTGCTGCGAGATCCATGACCCGCAAGAACTCGGGGTCCTCGAGCAACTCCTCGAGATGTCGTCTAGGCATGTTCATCTGACCCTCTCCCCTGGCAGCTACCAACAACTCGTGAACACCGGACCGTCTTGTTAGCCTCCTATGTAAGACACCGAGCGCCGGGCGCTAGTTTTTGGGGCTACAGAATCGTTAGTTTGGCCTCTTAATAAAAAATGTATGAAAACGCGAGTCGCGATTTCTCCGGAATCCGGCGACGCGAGGCGATCGCATCGCCAGAAGCTAACGGCCAGCGCCTTGGTTGCGACCAGATCCAGTCCGGGAACGCGCGAGTGACGCGAGGTGCTCGCCAGGAGCGGACGTCGGTTTCGTTGTCGATTTCGCGGAATGCGACCGACTACGCTAGCGCAGGGATCAGGTCGTCTCGACCACGCAGGAGACGGACATCCTGGACGCGGCGCTGCCCGGTATTCCGGGCGGGGTCGATCACACGGGCAACCTGCGTCCCTGACAGGGAGTGAACATGTACGACTTGCACAATGAACATCGTGATCTGAATGAGACCAGCTCTCGTCATGACCTCGGAGGTGGCGGTGCGCTGACGCTTCATCTTGGAGGTGGCGGTGCGCTGACACTTCGCGGCGAGCCAGGATCCAGCAAGGAGTCGAGACCTCACCATCGACCCAGACCCCAACCCGAGCCGTGTTCTCGCGGGGAACGCGGGGCGCGCGGGGCGCGCGGCATCAGCGCCGTGCAACGGCTCCACGGCCTCCTGCAGCAAGCCAGGTACGCCGAGTTCCGCGCCGAGCTCGCGCGCGCGGAGCTGTCCCGCTTGCTCTCCGAGCTCTGGGTGCTGAGCTTTCATGCGTTGCTGGCGATCCTGGAGTGCTCGGGGTTTGCGCCGGACTATCTGGAGATGGCCGAGGTGGTGGCGGAATCGCCGTGCGAGCGCGCCTTCCTCGCCGAGGTCTGGGCCAGCCACGAGCTGTCACCGGGCGATCACATCGCGGCCGTGTGGCGCTGCCTGGATACCCTCGGGCAGCTGCAGCAGTGGCGAGCGGGCTGAGCTCCGGCGGCCGGCGATCCGTTCAAGCGATTTCGCTGCTGATCCAGCGGCGTCGCGCATCGGTGAGGGGTAGCTTTGTGATTTTGCGCAGTGCGCAATGGCAGATTCTTCGCCGGGGCCGAAAAAACTTCGCCGCGAGATGTCGAGACCGCGCGGCCGGCTCCGATGTAGCCATGAACGCGCCGCCTGGCGCACTGAATCAAGGAGTTACCGATGAAGTTCATGCTGATGATGAATGCGCCCCGCGGAGACGGAGACTGGAACGTGATGAGCTGGCCACCGGCCGACCTCAAGGCGCACATCGAGTTCATGAAGCGGTTCAACGCGGAGCTGAGCGCCGCCGGCGAGCTGGTGGCGGCCGAGGGCCTGGCGTCGCCGGCTCAGGCGCGCGTGGTGCGGGCCGGCAAGACCGGCGCGCCCGAGGTCACCGACGGGCCGTTCGCCGAGGCGAAGGAGTTCCTGGCCGGGTTCTGGATCGTCGACGTGGAGAGCGCGGCGCAGGCGTATGCGATCGCGGCGCGCGCGTCGGCGTCGCCGGGGCCGGGCGGCGTGCCGCTCAACCTGGCGATCGAGGTCCGCGAGGTGATGTCCGCGCCGCCGGTGTGATGCCGGATGCCGGAGGAGATGACCAAGCCGGGCCAGGGCCAATGACCCAGCCAGCGAGCACCGCGCCGGAGACCGTGACCGCGATCGCCGCCGAGCTGCGCGGGCTGGCGCCGCACGTGCTCGCGGCCGTGGTCCGCCGGTTCGGCGACTTCGCGGCCGCCGAGGACGCGGTGCAGGAGGCGCTGATCGCGGCGGCGACCCGGTGGCCGGTCGAGGGCGTGCCGGACTATCCGCGCGGCTGGCTGATCCAGGTCGCGGCGCGCCGGATGCTGGATCAGCTGCGCGCGGACCACGCGCGGCGGCGGCGCGAGGCTGCGGTGATCGCCGAGGCCGACTGGATCGCGACACCCGACGGCGCGCCGGACGCGGCCGGGCCGGGGGCAGGACCAGAGCCAGAGCCAAAGGATGATCCGGTGATCTTATTGTTCATGTGCTGCCACCCCGCGCTGACCCGGCCATCGGCGATCGCGCTGACCCTGCGCGCGGTCGGCGGCCTGACGACCGCGGAGATCGCCCGCGCGTTCCTGGTCCCCGAGGCCACGATGGCGCAGCGGATCAGCCGCGCCAAGCAGAGCATCCAGCGCTCGGGGATCGGGTTCGCGATGCCGGGCGACGCCGAGCGCGGCGCGCGGCTCGCGGCGGTGCTCCACGTGCTGTACCTGATCTTCAACGAAGGCTACGCGGCGAGCGCCGGGCCGAGCCTGGCCCGCGTGGATCTGTCGAGCGAGGCGATCCGGCTGGCGCGCGCGGTCCACCGGCTGTTGCCCGGCGATCCCGAGGCCACCGGCCTGCTCGCGCTGATGATCCTGACCGATGCCCGGCGGCCGGCGCGCACCGGCCCGGCCGGCGAGCTGATCCCGCTCGACGAGCAGGACCGCGGGCGGTGGGACCGCGCGGCGATCGCCGAGGGCGTCGCGCTGGTCGGCGAGGCGCTGGCGCACGGCGCGGTCGGCGCCTACCAGCTGCAGGCGGCGATCGCCGCGGTGCACGACGAGGCGGCGCGCGCCGAGGACACCGACTGGCCGCAGATCCTGGCGCTCTACGAGGTGCTGCGGCGGCTGGCCGACAACCCGATGGTGACGCTCAGCCACGCGATCGCCGCGGCGATGGTGCACGGCCCCGCGGTCGGGCTCGGGCTGCTCGAGGTACTCGATCGCGACGAGCGGCTCGCCGGGCACTACCGGCTCGCCGCGGTGCGCGCGCACCTCCACGAGCGCGCCGGCGACCACGAGGCGGCGCTGGTGCACTATCGCGCGGCGGCCGGCCGGACGACGAGCATCCCGGAGCGCGACTACCTGATCGGTCGCATCGCGCGGCTCGCTGGCGGCGGCAATGGCGCTGGCGGCAACGCCGATGGCGACCGCACCAGCTGACGCCTGACGCGGCTCCAGTTGCGCCGACCATGCCGCGGCGCGTGCGCAGGTTGTGCAATACGCGCGGGGCTCGACGACGACTGCCCTCTTCGAGTTGCGGTGTCAGGGGCCTTGGCCTCCCAGGGCGGTCGCGCAGGTGGGGCCGAGATCCACCCACATACGCGCGGCATCGCCGTTGCAGTCCGGTCGCGCATGCGCTCTCGCTGGCCGGTCCTGATCCTGTTCGTGCTGGCGGCGTGCGATGCCGCCGATCTCGACGTCGCCGCGATCGCGCTCAGCGATCACGCCGCGGGCCAGGATCCGTGCAATGACCCCGACATCCGCAACCGGGCCAACGTCCACGCGACGATCGACGGCCACCACTTCATCGGGACCGACGGCCCGGACGTGATCATCGGGACCGACGGCCCCGACATCATCTTCGGCGGCGCCGGCGACGACCTGATCTGCGGGCTCGACGGCGACGACTACATCGACGGCGGCGACGGCAACGACACGATCTTCGCCGGCGCCGGCGCCGACATCGTGCACGGCCGCGGCGGCAGCGACACGATCTACGGCGGCCCCGGCGACGACGTGCTGTTCGGCGACATCCTCGACGACCACCTCTACGGCGAGGCCGGCAACGACATCCTGATCGGCGGCCACGGCACCGACTACCTCGACGGCGGCGACGACAACGACTTCCTGCGCGGCGACACCGGCAACGACACGTTCGTCGGCGGCGACGGCTACGACATCGTCAGCTTCGCGACCGCGCTGCCGCCGGGCCAGCCCGAGGTCACGGCCGATGGCTCGCCCAACACGATCACCGGCGTGGCGGTCAAGTTCGATGGCAGCTGCGACGGTGGCGGGTGCGCCAACGGCGACGGCGGCAACGAGCCGCTGCACGGGGTCGAGCAGATCGTCGGCAGCTCGTTCACCGATCGGATCGACGCGCCGGGCCGCGACGTGCCGGTGACGTTCGGCGAGGCGACGCCGACCCCGAGCTCGTACGTCTACATCGCCACCGCGCTCGACCAGGCCGGCCGGATCGTCGATCTCGGCGTGGTCGTGCTCGGCAGCAAGCAGGCCGACGGGTTCCAGATCTTCGGCTCGCCGGGCAACCTCAAGGTCGTCGGCACCAACCCGCTGACCGCCGGCGAGGGCTGCACGTCGCTCGACGCGATGACGATCCGCTGCGGGATCGACGACTACCTCGCGACCCACGCGCACCGCGACGCGCCGTGGCACTTCATCCTGGGCTGGGGCGACGACGGCGACGACACGTTCCAGATGTTCGGCGACTTCCCGCGCGAGCTCGAGGTCCACATCAGCGGCGGCGAGGGCAACGATCACCTGATCGGCGGTGACGAGCAGGACATCTTCTTCACCGGCACCTCGGGCGAGGATCACCTCGAGGGCCGCGGCGGCGACGACGCGCTGATCAGCGAGAGCCACCACACCGCGGCGTGGGACGCCGGCGATCGGCCCGAGGTCGCCGACTACCACGACGGCGCCGACATCCTCGACGGCGGCGACGGCAACGACCAGCTGGTGTGCGACTACGTGTGCGGCGGCCACCGCTACATCGGCGGCCCCGGCCACGACATCGCCGGGTTCGCGCGCAGCGGCAACCACGGGATCTGGGCCCAGCTCGGCGGGCCGTCGCAGCTCAAGACCCAGTGGTGGGGGTTCGCCGCCAACATGGATCTGTGCGGCAGCAAGCCCGGCCAGTGGACGAGCTGGCGGACCGGCGCGGACGCCGATCTCGAGGTGTTAGAGGCGAGCGACGGCCCCGATCACCTGTGGGGCGACGACGGGCCGAACACGATCTGGGGCCGCGGCGGCGGCGACGTGATCTACGGGCTCGGCGGCGACGACCTGATCCTCGGCGCCGACGGCCGCGACACGATCGACGGCGGCTCCGGCAACAACACGATCAAGTACGGCGACCAGTAGGCGCGGTCACGGCGGGTCGAGCACCGGGGCCAGCCGCGCCTGCTCGCGGCGCGACCGGACCTCGCGCCACCACGGCGACGGCCCGTCGAGCTGCTCGGGCTCGAACGCGGCGCCGAGCCGTGGCGTCAGGATCCGCGCACCGGACTTGCCGGCGTGCTCGAGCAGGGTCTCGGCCGGCTCGCTCCACGCGTGGAACGCGAGGCTGAACGTGCCCCAGTGCACCGGCAACAGCGCCCCGCCGCCGAGCATGCGGAACGCCTCGAGCGCGTGCTCGGGGCCGAGGTGGATCGACCCCCAGCTCGGGTGGTACGCGCCGATCTCCAGCATCACCAGATCGAACGGGCCGTGGGTCCGGCCGATCGCCTCGAACTCCGGGGTCAGCCCGGTGTCGCCGGAGAAGAAGACCTTGCGGCGCTCGGACTGGATCACCCACGACGCCCACAGCGTCTTGTTGCGGCCGCCGAGCTCGCGGCCCGAGAAGTGCTGCGCCGGCTGCGCGGTCAGCCGCAGGCCGCCGCGCTCGATCGACTCGTGCCAGTCGAGCTCGGTGATCCGCGATGGCGCGATGCCGTAGCGCTCGAGGTGAGCGCCGACCCCGAGCGCGGTGACGATCGGGACGGTCATCCGCGCGAGCGCCTGCATCGTCGGCTTGCACAGGTGATCGAAGTGATCGTGCGACAACAGCACCAGATCGAGCGCCGGCAGCTCGGCGAGCTCGGCGGGCACCGGATGAAATCGCCTGGGGCCGAGGAACGCGACCGGCGAGACCCGCTTGCCGAACACCGGATCGGTGAGCACGCGCCGGCCGTCGAGCTCGAGCAGCACCGTGCTGTGGCCGAGCCAGGTCGCGCGAAACCCGGTGTCGGGGCGCTGGGCCCACGCCGCGTGCGGGCGCTCGAGCGGCAGCGGCGCGGGCGGCCGGCGCTGCTGGCCACCAAACAGCAGCTCGCCGAACATCGGCAAGAACCCGCCCTGCACGCCGGGCGGCGCCACCGTGGTGTTGCGGAACAGGCCGTCTGCGAACTGGCGCGACGCCGCGCTGCGCTCGCGCCGGAGCCCCGCGCTGCGGCGGTGATCGCGGTCGTCGGGCGCCGGCGGCTCGGTTGATTCAGGCTCCAGATCGGCAGACATCGCGCGGCTCCTTGCTCGGTACGAGCACAGCCTACAAGCGTACTGTACCGGCGCCCGTCCGGCACGCGCGGCGCGGTAGATCCGCAGCGAGGCTTCGGCCGAGCGAGTCACTCGTCGTCGTCGTCGTCGCCGTCGTCGTCATCGTCGTCGTCGTCATCATCGAGATCGTCATCGAGATCGTCGATGATCTCGGCGGCGGGCTCCGCACCGGGGAGCCGATCACGCCGCAGGTTCTCGCTCTGCCGCCACTCGAGCGCCTCCGGCGTATCGACGAACTGCAGCAGCGACCCGCGCAGCTGGATCAGCACGTCCCGCACCTCCTGGGCCGTCGCGTAGAAGAACTCGCGGCGGCTGTTGACCATGTTCACCCGCTTGGCGGAGAGCTCGTGATGCAGCTGGGTCTCCAGCCCGACCGCGTCATCGCTGAAGATCAGCGCGTGGACGTCGAACCGGAACGGCACCGAGGCGCTGCCGAGCTCGTGCACGCGACAATCGCCGCAAAGCGGTCACGCAGATCACTGGACGTCGAGCTATTGATGCGCTTGTTGGATCCCGCGTCGATCCTCTCGCCTCTCGACGAAAAATCTATCCGATCGAAATGATCCAGTAATCAGCTGACGCGGTCGGGTTACTCGGTACGAGCACAACCCATAAGAATACCGTACGTCCGGAATACCTGCGAGCTGCCGCCGCGCGCCGCGCCGCATATTGCGCCACTCACCGCGATCTGGAGTCCGAACTCCTGTTCAATTGCGCCCGCTAGTGAATGTTCACGATCGCGATGAGCTATGTGACTGGTGATCGCGTGCGGGATGTGCTGGCTCGCAACACCGCGAGCCAACTCGGCGTCTTGCCTGCCTAACCGATCCGCCCCCGACGGATAAATTGCCTGTGATCGTACAGTGCTATTTCGTATCTAGTAGTGAGTACATGACTACGAATTTCTCTCGGGCGAGATCATGCTTGCATTCATCGCGGACTGCTTGACGTCGCACCCGGTGAGCGCCCAAGACTGATTGCATGATGGGGATAACGGCGGACGCGACGACGGCGCACTTCGAGGTGCGCGGCGATCTGAACCGAGTGCAGCCGGTGCAGGTGCCGCCACCACCCGAGTTTTGTGCGGTGTTCGAGGCGATGCCGGGGTTGACCCTGGTGCTCGAGCCGGACACGCCGCGCTACACGGTGGTCGCCGTGAGCAACGGCTACGCGCGCATGCTCGGGCTCGAGCGTGAGGCGATCCTCGGTCGTCCGCTGTTCACCGTGCTGCCGATCGCGCACGGCGATGTCAGCGACGCCAGCGATGACATCGGGATGCGCGGGCTGGCGATGGCGCTCGAGCGCATGGTCGAGTCGCGCGAGGCCGAGGAGCAGCACCACGATCTGGGCGATCCGACGACCACCGGCGACACGCGGTGGTGGAGCACGACCAGCGCGCCGGTGCTGGGCCCCGGCGGCGAGGTCTCACACATCGTGATGCGGCTCGACGACGTCACCGAGCTGGTCGGGTTCGGGCGCGCCGCGCTGGTCGTGCAGCGCCAGCTCCAGGGTGGCGAAGGCGCGCTGCACCAGGCGCTGGACGCGGCGGCGGCGGCCGAGGCGGCGAGCGCGGCGAAGACCGAGATGCTGATGGTGCTGAGCCACGAGCTGCGCACGCCGCTGCAGGCGATCCTCGGGTTCGCGCAGCTGATCGAGTACGACCACACCGCGCCGCTCGACGACCACCACCGCGAACGGCTGCGCCGCATCGTGCGCAGCGGCCAGTACCTGCACCGGCTGGTCGAGGACGCGCTGGATCTGTCGCGGATCGACGCGCGCCATGTGACGATCAACGCCACGCCGCTCGACCTGTCGAGCGTGGTCGGCGAGGTGGTCGCGACCCTGGGGCCGATCGCCCAGCACGCGGGGATCTCGCTGGCACCGCCGGTGATCCCGGCGGACGTGCCGCGGTTGTTCGCCGATCACACCCGCGTGGTGCAGATCCTGATCAACCTCGGCACCAACGCGATCAAGTACGGCCGCCCGAACGGCCACGTCGAGCTCCGGGTCGCCGCCGACGGCGCGCGGCTGCGGATCGCGATGATCGACGACGGCGTCGGCGTGCCGGCCGACCAGCAGGCGCGGGTGTTCGAGCCGTTCCAGCGCGCCGGCCGCGAGCACAGCGGGATCGAGGGCACCGGGATCGGGCTCACGATCTGCAAGCAGCTGATCTCGCTGATGGGCGGCGAGATCGGGTTCACCAGCGAGGTCGGCCGCGGCTCCGAGTTCTGGATCGCGCTGCCGGCGGCGTGCTGAACTGATCAGGCCACGGCGCGCTGCGACTGCCAGACCTCGTCGAGGAACCGCAGCAGCTCGCGGTCGAGCCGGCCGGGGCGGATCCGCCACTCGAAGATCGAGCTCGCGGTGACCAGCCGGGAGTGTGGCAGCTCGTGCGCGATCCGGTCGGCGTCGCTGAACGGGTGGATCGGGTCCGACGGGTGGCCGATCACGAGCGTCGGCTGGGTCAGCGCGTGGCGCTCGTCGATCGGCGGCGCCATGCGGCCGAAGATCAGGCCGTCGAGCACGGCGAGCGACGCGGCCGGATCGCGGCGCACGAAGTCGATCAGCACGTCGATCAGGTAGTGCGTGCGCGGGATCCGCCGGGTCAACGCCGACAGCGCGCCCATCGCGCGCTGCATGCTGCGCAGCGCGAGCGCGAGCGGCACGAACGCGGCGGCCGCGGCCGGCAGCGCGTTCTCGAGCACCGGCATCTCGAGCACGAGGCCGCGGACCCGGGCGGGCGCGGCGACCGCGACCTCGAGCGCGACGTTGGCGCCGAGCGACGTGCCGCCGATGACGGCCTGGGTCAGCTCGAGGTGATCGAGCAGCGCGATGATGTCGCGGCCGAACTGCGGCATCGAGTACTCGGTCATCTGGTACGGCTGGGCCGACGTGCCGTGGCCGAGCATGTCCACGGTGATGACGCGGTGGCCGCGCGCGGCGAGCTTCGGGGCGAGCCGGGTGTACATCCGGCTGTCCATCAGCAGGCCGTGGGTCAGCACGAGGACGTGCGCGCCGGCTCCGTGGTCTTGATAGCTGATCTGGCGCCCCCGGTAGGTGAAGCTGGGCATCCCGGCATCGTAGCCGCAAACCCGCGATTGGTCAGGGCGAAATTTCTCGCGACACCTCGCACAGGCCCGCTGACACAACAGGCACCATGACCTTGCCAAGGCCCTTGTGATCGCCGCCCTGTTCGCCCGCCTGTTTCGATCGAGCCCCGCCGCCGCGGCCGCCGCTGACATCCGGGCGGCGCGGCGCGGCGATCGCGCGGCGATCGGCAGGCTCTACGATGCGCACGTCGATGGCCTGTACACGTTCGTGTACTACCGGGTCGGCGGCGACGCCGCGCTCGCCGAGGACGTCGTGCAGGAGACGTTCGCGACCGCGCTGTCGAAGCCGGGCGACTACGATCCGGCGCGCGGCTCGGTGGGCAGCTGGCTCACCGTGCTGTCGCGCAACGTGATCCGCGATCACCTGCGGGCGCACCACCGCGGCGATGCGTTCCAGGCCGCGTGGGAGCGGATCGACGCGACCCTGGCGCAGACGTTCGCGGCGATGGCCGAGCGCGCGCTGCCGGGCGAGGTGCTCGAGCGCGCCGAGACCCGCGACCTGGTGCACATGGCGGTCGCGAACCTGCCGGAGCAGTACCGCACCGCGCTGACCCGCAAGTACGTCGACGGCGAGAGCCTCGAGACCGTGGCCGGTGAGCTCGGGATCTCGGTCGACGCTGCCAAATCTTTACTCGCGCGTGCGCGGCGGGCGTTTCGCGACACGTTCGCGACCCTGTCGGCGCACTTCTCGGAGGCTGTATGACCCAGACGTCGAAGACGCCGGACGGGAATCCGGGCGGGAATGACGAGCACGATGTGCTCGAGCACAACGTATCGAGCCTGCTCGAGACCGGCGGCGAGCGGCCGCAGCTCGCGGGTGCGGCGCGGGCGCGGATCCGCGCCGAGTTGATCGCGCGGCACGGCGCGGTGAGGGCGGGCGCGCGGCGGCCGCTGATCGCGGTGGCCGCGGGGCTCGCGGCGATGGTCGCGGCGGCGCTGATCGCGGGCCGGCTGGTCGGCGACGCGCCCGGCGGACCGGGGCTGCCGGGGGTGCCGGGGTCGGGTAGCGACGCGGTCCAGCGCTTCGCCGGGGCCGACGTCGTCCGGTCGCCGGACGCCAAGGTCACCGAGCTCGGCGCGCGTCACCTGCGGATCGAGGGCGCGGCGCTGATCGATGTCGCGCCGGGCCACGGTGCGTTCACGGTCGACACCGCGCACGGCCGGATCGAGGTGCTCGGCACCCGGTTCCTGGTCGACGGCGCGGCCGATCGCACGATCGCGGCGGTGGTGCGCGGCGAGGTCAAGCTGGCGACCGACCACGGCGACGTCGTGCTGCACGCCGGCGAGCAAGCGATCGCCGAGCCCGGGCGTGCCCCGGTCCGCGGTCCGGCGCCGCGGCTGTCGCACCTGGCGAGCTGGGCCCAGGAGGTCCGCCACCGCGACGAGCACGCGCCGCCGCCGGTCCACCACGGTACGCTGTTCGCGCGCGATCCGAACCCGCGGTGGGGCGCGTCGGGCAACGAGTACCCGCTGCCGATCGCGCGGCTCGGGGTCGACGTCGTGGTCGAGGATCAGGTCGCGCGGGTCGCGCTCGACCAGACGTTCCACAACGCCGAGCCGCGCGTGCTCGAGGGCATGTACCGGTTCGCGATCCCGCCCGACGCCGCGCTGCAGCGGCTCGCGATGTACGTCGACGGCAAGCTGGTCGAGTCCGGTGTGGTCGAGCGGATGGCGGCGCGCCGGATCTACGAGGAGCTGGTGTATCGCCGGGTCGATCCGGCGCTGCTCGAGTGGGCGGGCACCGGCCGGCTGGCGCTGCGCGTGTATCCGATCCCGGCGCAGCAGGACAAGCGGCTGATGGTCGCGTACACGCAGAGCCTGCCGAAGCTGTATCGCGACTACACGCTGGCGATCCCGCTGCCCGAGGTCGATCAGCCGGTCGGCACGCTCGACGTCGTGGTCCGGGTCAAGGGCTGCGCCGGCTGCGAGCTGTCATCGACCAGCCACCGGATCACGGTCGCGCGCGACGGCGACGACGCGGTGGTGCGCTACCAGCGCGCCGGCGAGCGGATCGGCGATGCGTTCGTGCTGCGGGTCCGCGATCCGCGGACCGCGGTGACCGTGGCCGACGCCGCGCGCGGCGGCGAGCGGTTCCTGATGGTGCGGGCGCCGGGCGAGCTCGGCGCGCAGCCGGTGGCGTACCGGCCGCGGACCTGGGTGATCCTCGACGACGTCAGCGCGTCGCGCAGCCGGATGGAGCTGCGGGCCCAGGCCGACGTCATCGATGGCCTGCTGCACGAGCTCGACGAGAACGATCGGGTCGCGGTGGTCGCGTTCGATGTCGAGGCGCGGACCCGGCTCGCGATGTCGCGCGTGATCGACGCCGATCGCCGCGCGGTGCGCCAGGCGCTCGACGGCGAGGGTGGGGTCGGCGCGACCGACTTCGGGGTGGCGCTCGACGCCGCGCTGCCGCTGCTCGCCAACACCGCGCCCGGCGACGCGATGATCGTCTATCTCGGCGACGGCGTGATCACCAGCGGCGCGCGCAACCTCGACGCGCTGCGCGCCCGGATCGCGGGCAAGGCGCAGTTCATCGGTGTGGGGATCGGCGATGGCCCCGACACCCAGACCCTGCAGGGCCTCGCCGGCGCGACCGGCGGCTACGCGACGACGATCGATCTGTCCGACGACCTCGCGTGGCGCACGTTCGATCTGGTCGCGGCGCTGCACACCGCGCGGGTCACCGGGCTCGCGGCGCGGCTGGTCGACTCGGCCGGTCAGCCGGTGGCGGCGACGGCCTATCTGGGTGCGCCCCAGCTCGCCGATGGCGAGGAGCTCGAGCTGGTCGCCAAGCTCGGAGCGGACGCGGTGGAGCCGGCGGCGGTCGAGCTGACCGGCACGCTGAACGGCCAGCCGTGGCGGCGGACGATCGCGCTCGGCGGCGACGCACCCGGCGCACCCGGCGCGGCGACATCGCCGCCGCCGGTCGTCCACCACGACGCGGGCTACCTGCCCCGGCTGTGGGCCCAGCGCCACATCGCGGCGCGATTGCTCGCCAAGCACGAGCCGGTGGACGTGCCGCCGTGTAGCCCGGCGCCGGCCGAGCACAGCAAGCCGGCGGTGGTGTGCCCGACCGAGGCCGCGCTGCGCGAGGCGCGCGATGAGGCGATCCGCCAGGAGATCGTGGCGCTCGGCAAGCAGTACTTCCTGCTGTCGCGCCACACCTCGCTGCTCGTGCTCGAGAACGACGCGATGTACGTCAAGTACGGCGTGACCAAGGGCAGCGGCGCGACCTGGGCGCCGTACGCGATGCCGCCGGTGATCCCGGTGACCGCGTCGGCCGCGGCGATCCCGCCCGGCATCGCCAGCGATGCCGAGCTGGTCCGCGCGCCGCTCGAGGTGTTCATGTCCGGTGCGATCGTGGTCGACGACCTGGTGCCGGCGCCGCGCTCGTCCCGCGCCCGGGTGAGCGGCAGCGACGACGCCGATGCGACGGGCGAGCAAACGCTCACCCGGGCCGCGCTGCGCACCGCGGCGACCGGCCGCGACGAAGACGACGACCTCGCGCCCGGGGCCGAGGCCAAGGCCGACACCCGGGCCCAGCCGGAGTCGGTGACCGCGAGCGGCGATCTGGAACAGCGCGCCGAGAAGTCCAAGCCCGCGGTGGTCGAGGTCTCCAAGATGGCCAAGCGGGCCCGGCCGGCCGACGACCTTCAGGCGTTCGATCAGTCGGTCCGGTCCCACCGCGTGCCGCGCGCGGTCCGGGGGTTGTCGCTGCCGGTCGCGTCGCGGCTGCGCGAGCCGGGCGATCTGTGGTTCGACGATCTCACCGGGTTCGTGCCGGCGCTGGTCGCAGACGCCGCCGACGACTGGCGCGCCGAGCTGGCGGCCGGCGGCGGCGCCCCTCACACGCTCGAGCCCGCGGCGGCGGCGCTGTTGAACGCGGCGCGCGCGGCGCTGCCGATCGGGGTGTACCGGTGGAACGGCGCCGAGGTCGCGGTCGACGCCGCGCACCGGCTCGGCGTGCGGCGCACCACCGAGGACGGGCTCGCCGAGGCCGCGGCGCTCGACGGAACGCGCTGGACCCAGCGCTATGCCGAGCTCGGGCTCGACGCGGTGCGCGAGGTCCACGACGACGACCTCGCGGTCGCGCTCGCCACGCTGCCGATGTGGATCGCCGAGCCGGCGCACTACGCGAAGTGGTACGACGTCACCACGCGCGGCCCGCGCGAGGTCGTGCTGTCGCGCCGCGCGCACGGCAAGCCCGAGGTCGCGCTGGCGCTGCAGTTCGACGACCAGGCGCGGCTGATCGCGATCACCGGCCCGGACGGCGAGGCGCGGCTCGAGCTGAGCTGGAGCGGCCCGGGCGGCGCCGGCGCCGCCGGGCTCGCGACCGCGCGCGTTCACGGTGAGCCGATGGCGACCGGGCCGGCCGGGGTCGGGTTCACGGCGCAGCCGATCGCCGACGCCGCGCAGTGGGCGCTGGGCGGCACCGCGGCGGGCGTGGCGCTCGAGCTGCCGGCCCACCTGCCGGCGTACTGGCAGGCCCGGTGCGACGCGGCGCCTGCCGGCAGCCCGGCGTGGCGCCACGCCGAGCGCCAGCGCATGGTCGCGCTCGCGGCGACCGGTGATCGCAAGGCGCTGGTCCGCGCCTACGGCGACCTGCGCGATCACGGCGGCGTCGAGCTCGGCGATCTGGTGCTCGCCAGCGGCGGCCTGGTCGGCGCGACGTCCGACGCCGACTTCACCGCCGCGCTGGCGGCGTTCCTCACCACGCCGGTCGGCCGCTACCTGATCGCGGCGCGCGCGTTTGACGCCACCGATCACCCCGAGCGCCTCGCGTCGGCCACCACCGAGGCCACCACCGAGGCCACCACCGAGGCCACCATCGAGGCCACCATCGCGGCGCTGCCCGGCGGCCTGATCGGCGGGCTGTGGTCGCTGCGCCTGGCCGACGCGTTCCTGACCGGCCCCGAGAACGCGCGCTACGCTCGCGCCGCCGCCGACCGGCTGATCGCGATCGGCGCTCGCGCGCCGCGGCTGCAGCTGATCGGCGCCTCGGTGCTCACCGGCCACTGGGAGGCGCACGCCGAGCTGGTGCGGGTGTGGGACGCGCTGGCGAGCGGCGCATACCGCAACGTGGCGCGCGAGGCTGCCGCGGCGACGCTGCTCCGGGCCGGTCAGGCCGACGCCGGCGTGGCGCGGGTGATGGCGCTGATCGCCGACCTCGACCTGACCGCGCTGCCGCCGCGGCTCGGCTCGACGCGGTACCTGTTCGAGCGCGGCCGGGGCGGCGAGCCGGCGTGGCAGCAGGCATGGACCGCGTGGCGCGATCGCGCGCTCGCCGGCACCAGCTTCGACCACGTGATGGCGCTGGTGACGGTCGCGCAGCAGGGCACCGACGTGATGGCGGTGTTCGCCCGCGCGCTCGAGCTCGCCGGCCGCGACGCCGGGCGCCGGCTCGAGGTCGTGCGCGCTGCGAGCGGGGTCCGCGAGAACTGGGCCGAGGCCGAGCTGCACCGGCTGATCCGGGACCAGCCGAGCGCGGAGGCCTACGAGCTGCTGGCCTCGATCGCGCTGCGCCACAACCGGTTCGCCGAGGCGCTCGACGCACTCGAGGCGGCGCAGGCCGCGGGCGGCGACGACGCGGTCGGGATCGCGACCGTGCGCCGCGAGCTCGGCCAGCTGATCGACGTCGCGTGCCAGCTCGCCGAGCAGTCGACCGGCGCCGAGCAGGCCCACGCGGTGGCCCGCGCGCTGGCGTGGGGCGCGCGCTGGCGGGCGGTCGATCCATCGATCAGCCAGGTCGATGCCCAGCTCGGCCAGCTGCTGCTCGCGGTCGGTGACACAAAGGGCGCGTGGCGCCAGATGTCGTCGATGATCGAGCGCGATCCGTGGTCGGGCGCCGGCTACGTCCAGGTCGCCACCGCGCTCGAGCGCCAGGGCAAGCTCGCCGACGCGCTCGGGTTCTGGCACCAGGCCGTCGTGATCGACCAGACCGACCCGACGCCGCGGCTACACGAGGCCCAGGTGCTGTTCGCGCTCGGCCGCGCCGCCGAGAGCGACGCGATCCTCACCGACATCGCCACGCGCACGTGGCACGACAACTGGGCCGGCGTGGTCTACCAGGCCAAGGAGCTGCTCGCGCGCGGCAAGCCCCCGGCGCCGTAGCCGGCGGTTCGCGGTCCGTGCTGCCTCGCGCGCCTGGAACGCGGCCGGTTCTGGTTAACGGACCGGACTCTTAGCTCACAGCGGGTACATATGGACGCAGGCGCCGGCCGGGCCGGTCTCGGCCGTTGGGTCGACGGTGGTGACCCAGTTCTTGCCGTTGCACTGGTACCAGATGCCGTCGGAGGCGGCCTGGACGCACGACCGCGGCGGGAGATCCTTGCCGAGAGTGGCGGACGAGCACCAGCCGAACGTATCGGTGCAGTCCGAGGTGCCGGTCTGCTGGAACCACTGGCCGGACTGGCACTCGTACCACTTGGCGTCGGACGCGGCCTGGACGCAGACGCCGTCGGCGTAGTCGGCGGCCATCGTGGCCGAGTTGCAGGTGGTCGGGTCGGTGCCGCCGTCGCCGCCGGTGCCCGTGCCGCCGGTGCCCGTGCCGCCGGTGCCCGTGCCGCCGGTGCCCGTGCCGCCGCCGGTGCCCGTGCCGGTGCCCGTGCCGCCGGCGAGGGCCTGGAGCTCGGCGAGCGTGCCGTTGAACCGATCCATGTCGACGTCACCGGTCATGCCGGCGACCTTGCCGCTCTCGCTGTATTGCCAGAACGCCCAGGTGTTCCACGGATCGGTGAGATCGGGGCACAGGGTCGTGTACTGCGCGATCCACAGCGGGTTATTGACGAACGAGGTCGGGCCGCCGACCTGATCGCGCCAGAAGTACTTGCCGGTGTAGACGATCGGATCGAGGCCGGTGCCGGCCTTGACGCGGTCGACCCACTGGCGAACCTTGGCCGCGACGCTGGCCGGCGCCAGGCTGCCGGTGACCTCGACGTCGATCACCGGCGGCAGATCGCCCGCGACCGGGGTGCCGACCGCGGAGATCACCATGTCGGCCTGGGCGTTGACGTCCTCGTTGGGCCGGAAGAACTGGTAGATGCCGCGCAGCACGCCGGCGTTGTGCGCGCCGGCCCAGTTGGCCGCAAACTGCGGATCGTGGAAGCCGGTGCCATCCGAGATCCGGATGAATGCGAAGTCGTAGCCGCCGTTCTTGACCGTGGTCCAGTTGATCGTCCCGTTGTAGTACGAGACGTCGAGGCCGTTGGTCGTGGTGCCGGACGCGCAGACCCGGGCGAGGATCCCGACCTCGGCCGCCGATCCGGCGCTATCGACGTCCGAGCCCAGGCCTGCACCGGCCTTGGAATCGGCGGGCGGTCCGCCCGAGGCACACGCAGCTGACAATACACAAGCGAGCCACAATCCACGCATCACAGTCCTCCAGGCGTAAGGATCTTGCAGCTCAGCAAGGCTCGTGCCCCGGCGGCGACGGCGGCGAGCATCCGCGCAAGCGCCGCGATCGTGCGGGTCGGGGAGCGTTGCGCGCCGGCGGCTGCGCGAATTGCGCACCGCGGATCGCATCCGGTGTAGCGCGGCGCGGGTGGCGACTGGGCCAGCCAGGGAGGGCGGGATCCACCGCCTGAGGGCCTGTGGCCTCACCGAGCTTGGGGATGATCGGGCCGCTCGCGATGCCACGGAGCACCGCGTGAGCGCGCACCCGCATGCGGAGGCTGGTCGATCCGGTCGACAGCGCCGGCGCGGTCGCGCAACATCTCGGCGATGACTCCGACGAGCAAAACCCTGTGGATCCAGCAGGTGGCGTGATGGCCACCGCAGCTCTCGATGGTCTCGCAGACGGGTTGGCCCTCGGGCCTGACGGCAAGCCGCGCTGCTTCTGGGGCGTCTCGACGCCCGATTACGTCGACTACCATGATCGGGAGTGGGGGGTCCCGGTCACCGATGATCGCCGGCTGTTCGAGAAGCTGTGCCTCGAAGGGTTTCAGGCCGGGCTGGCGTGGATCACGATCTTGCGCAAGCGCGAGGCGTTTCGCCGGGCGTTCGCCGGGTTCGATCCGGCGGTGGTCGCGCGGTTCGGTGCGCGCGATGTCACGCGGTTGCTCGGCGACGCGGGCATCGTGCGCCACCGCGGCAAGATCGAGTCGACGATCAACAACGCGCGGCGGGCGCTCGAGCTGATCGCCGAGCACGGCTCGCTGTCGGCGTACGTCTGGCAGTTCGCTCCGGTGGCCGCCGATCGGCCCGCGCACGTCACCCGCGACGCGCTGCGTGCGATGACCCAGACCCCGGCGTCGATCGCGCTGTCCAAGGACCTCAAGCGCCGTGGCTGGAGCTTCGTCGGGCCGACCACGGTCTACGCCTTCATGCAGGCGATGGGGATGGTCAACGACCACCTCGAGGGCTGCGTGATCCGCAAGGCCACCGAGGCGGCCCAGCGCACCGGCGGCCCCGCGAGGCCGGCAGCGAAGCCCGCGGCAGCGAAGCCCGCGACGGCGAAGCCGAGATCGGCTCGCGCGAGCGCCACGCCTCGTCGTCGCTGACGCGCAGCCAACGTTGTCCGGCGGCTGTCCGGGATCAGGATCTCGACCGGACACCGAGACGTCCGATCTCTAGCCGCTTGAGATTTGGGGGCTGTGACACCCAGACTGTCCGGATACCGGACAAACATCGTCACACGAGCAAAGCAATGACGCGATGTTACTGGCTGGCGCGAGGCTTGCTGTTCGCGCGGGCGTGGCGAAGTTCTCTCATGAGATGCTGGTCGAGTTGTTCCGCACTCGCAGCGAGCTGGCGCCGCGCTTGCTGCAGCGCTACGCGGGGATCGACCTCGCCCACGCACGCGCCGAGCACGGGTCGGTCGATCTGTCTCAGGTCGTGCCGACGCAGTACAGCGCCGACGCTGTCTCGATCCTGCGCGACGCCGAGAACTCGATCACCTCGGCGGTGATCTCCGAGGTCCAGCTCCGGATCGATCGCGACAAGGAAGCGACCTGGCCGCTATACGTCTCGGCGCTGCGCGCGAAGCTGCACTGTCCGGTCACTTTGCTCGTCATGGTGCGGAGCGCGGCGGTCGGGCGGTGGGCGCGTGCGCCGATCCCCCTGGGGCACCCCGAGTTCGTGCTGAAGCCGATCGTGCTCGAGCTTCGGAGCATTCCAGCGATCCATGATGCGTCGGATACCCAGGGCGTCCCGGAGCTGGCGGTGTTGTCGGCACTTGCGAACCCCACGCTCGACGTCGCGACCGCCGCGCTGCAGGCGATCTCTCCACTGCCGGCGGACCAAGGTCAGCTATACTTGGACGTGATCCTGGGGGCGCTATCGCCGCTAGATCGGAGGGTGTTCATGCAAGACCACGTGTACCAGAGCGAGTTCGCGCGCAAGTTCTACTCTCAAGGGCATTCTCAAGGAATGCGCCAGGCCGGATTGGAGATCATGCAAGCGAAGCTCGACAAGCTCACCTCCGCGGATCACGCCGCGCTCGACAGCGTGAGCGATGCGCAGGCGTTGACGGCCTTGATCGGTGCGCTGGCGCGAGCGAAGTCTCCCACCGCGGTCCGTGCGGCGCTGGCTGCTGCGCACCCGGCGGCACGGCGGCGCACCCGCACGTCGCGAGCGCAGCCCCGCGCTCCGCGGAGATAGCGAACGCGCCACAACCGACCGCGCAATACGGACACACCGAGCGCACGACGCGTTCCGCGGCCTCAGTGCGCGGGGAGCGAGCAGTGGCGCCCAGGCCGGTCAGATCGCCAGTCGCGGCCTGGCGTGCGATCGGCCAGCGTCCCAGAACGTCGGAGGACGGGCAGGATTCGGCGCGCCATGCGTGGATCGCGTGCAGATCGTGGCCTTTTGCGCCGGCGCTGCCGATGATGCGGCAGCGGGTATGGCCGAGGACCGGCGCGCGGCAATGCACGTCGAGATCGCGGCGCTCGGCGGCCGGGTCGTGCGGCCTCGGAATACGCGTTGCACGTATGTTTGGCATCATGCGGAAACAGCTTTTCTCCATAACCTTGCTTGTGGCCCTGCCGGCGATCGCAGGCGCCGGTCCGATCACGATGAACTCGCCCGTGCCGCCGACTCCGTCGCGGCTCGAGCTCCAGGTGACATCGAGCGCGTTCGTCGCGCACCAGCCGATCCCACCGGAGTTCACGTGCGATGGCACCGAGACCTCGCCGCCGCTCGCGTGGTCGACGGTGCCCCGGGACACCAAGTCGGTAGCGATCCTGGTCGATGACCCGGACACCTCGCACGGCTCGTTCACCCACTGGCTGGTCACCGGGATCTCGCCGATCAACAACTCGCTGCCGGCAGGCGTCTCGCTGTCGCAGGGCGCGGTCGCGGCCAAGAACAGCAAGGGCGAGACCGGCTACACCGGGCCGTGTCCGCCGGCCGGACGCCATCGCTACTACTTCCACGTGTTCGCGCTCGACACGGTGATCGCGGCGCCGGCGACCAAGCTGGACTTCCTGCGCGAGATCGATGGCCACGTGCTGGCAGACGGTCAGCTGATGGGGACGTACCAGAGAACCACGACGCCGTGAGCGTGCGCGGCTGAGCACCATCGTACCGAGCGCCC
>DATBBB010000325.1:0-4606 GCA_036271215.1 Kofleriaceae bacterium
CAGCAACCGAGAACACGCTGCCCGTACGTTGCTCATCCAGCTCGCCAATGACTTCCTCGTCGAGTCATCGGCGATGGCGCGCAATTTGCCAGGCAACTACGGCTCGCTGCAGTCGGCGCTGTTCAAGATCGTGATCGACGAATACGGCTACGGCGTGCACGGCACCAAGCACAGCACACTCTACGAGCAGCTGCTGCGCTCCGTCGGGCTGGACACCACGAGCCATGCATACTGGCAATTCTATCTCACGTCGACGCTGTTGCTGAATAACTACTACAACTGGATCTGCAAGGATCACCGAAAGTTCTTTCGCTACGTCGGCGCCATCTTCTACGCCGAAACCACCTTCATCCACACGTGCCGCGACTACGCCGAGATGATGCGCCAGGTGTTCGGCGGGGACGCCAACGTCGCCTACTTCACGGAGCACGTGCACATCGATCGCCACCACAGCCGGATGGTGCTCAACGAGCTGGTGCTGCCAGTGGTCGAGCGGTTCGGTGCCGCCGCGGTGGACGACCTGGCGCGCGGCTTCGAGGAGGCGCGCGTGCTGAGCGAGCTCGCCGACCGCGACTTCGTCTCCCAGGTCGCGTGGGCCGACGGCGAGCTGGCGTTCAAGTCGTACGCCGGGCCGATCGGCGCGAAGATTCGCGCCGGCACGCTCACGCCGCCCGTGCAGCGCTTCATCGAACCGCGCGGCGAGCTCTCGGTAACCCACGTACACGACCAGGACGAGCTCTGCCTGATCGTCTCGGGTGTGATGCGTTTCGTCTCGGGCTTCGAGCGTGGCGTGCAGCTGCACGCCGGCGAGGGAACGGTGATCCAGCGCCAGCGCCTGCACGGCGCGATTATCGAGTCCGACGAGTGTGTCTATGATATCCACACGATCGGGGATCACCGCGCGTGCCTGTCCTGACGATCAACCTCGCGGAGGTCAACTACCTGGCGGGCGACGCTGCGTCGTACGCGCTGGTCTCGGTCGAAGGTGAGCTGCTGTTCCTCGCGACATCGTGCCCGCACCGCGGCGGCCCGCTACACCTCGGAGAGGTCGCGCGCGATGCCCGAGGCCGCGCCGGCCTGCGGTGCCCATGGCACGGGACGTTCATATCGGTCGCTCAGCTGCGTCAGACCGCGTTGCCGATGGTCTGGCGCGCCCAGACCGGAGACGCCTCGCTGGTGCTGCCGGCCGGCAGTGAATTCACCGCGATGCTACGCCATCCCCATACCCGCCACGAGCCGGCCGCGCGCGGTTGTGCCCACATCGCGTCATGCGCCGGCGCCGTCCGAAGGGACCCATCATGAGCTCGTTCGCGTCCGATCTCGCCGAGTACAAGGCGATCTGCAACACCGTCGATCCCGCAAGCGAGCAGGCCGACATCGGCCGGCAGCGGGTGAACTACCTGCGGCTGTTTCAGGCGTTCCCGGTGCCGCGCCCCCCGGAGATCGATACCCAGGCAGTCCAACTCGAAATGCCGGGCCGACGGCTCGAGCTCCACGTGCATCGCCGCCGCGACGCGCCCGCCGCCGAGCCATGCCTGCTGTATGCGCACGGCGGCGGGTTCATCGCCGGTAGCCTCGAGGCCACAGACTCGATCGCGGCCGATCTGGCCGCGGCGCTGCACATCACCGTCGTCAACTTCACGTACCGGCTGGCTCCCGAGCATCCGTTCCCCGCCGCGCTCGAGGACTGCTTCGCGGTGCTGTCCGAGCTCGCAGCACACCCGGAGCGCTACGGCGCGCGCGCCGATCGCTTGCTGTTCGGCGGAGAGAGCTGCGGTGGCAACTTCGCCGCAGCGCTGCCGCTGTACTCGCGCGACCGCGGCGGTCCAGCGCTGTTCGCCCAGGTCCCGATCAACCCAGTCTTCGATGTCCATCGCTGGTCCGAGCGCCGGGTCGTCGACTGCGATCCGATGTTCTGCGACGAGATGGCCAACTACACCGGCAACTATCTGCGCGGCGGTGACGCCGGGCTCGCGCCCTACGCCTCGCCGCTGATCGCCGCCGACTTGTCCGGGCTGGGGCCGTTCTTCATCTGGGCGGCCGAGCTGGATCCACTCCGTCACGAGGCCGAGGCGTTCACGGTCCGCCTGCACGATGCTGGCGTGCCGTGCCGCCTCCACGTCGAGCGCGGCGTCGTCCACGGCTGCCTGCGCGCTCGCGCCCGCTACCCGTTCGCCGCCGAAGGGTTCCGCCGGTTGTGTGAAGGCGTACGCGCGTTGCTCGACGGCGAGGTCCGACTGCCCGCCCCCGGCGCCTCGCGCGAGCGCGCGACGTGACAGACCGTGAAGCACGGCGCACCGGCCTCGGCTTGGTCGCCGTGTTTCTGGCCATGAGCGCGGCGCGCGACGTGTTCTTCGCGTGGGTGTTTCAAGGTACCGACGTGTTCGCGGTGACCGCGTTGGTCTTCGGAACCACCGCCGTGATGTTTTGCGGCTTGAGCTTGCGCGAGCGCCCGCGCTGGCAACACGGCCTGCGTTATCTGAAGACGATCGTCGCGGTGAACGTGCTTACCGCCGTGGCATGGCTCGCGTACCTGTGGGCGGTCAAGCTGCTCGAGCCCGCGGTAGCAAGCACTATCTGGGCTGGGGTCGGCCCGCTCGCGGTGGCGCGCCTCGCGCGGCACGCGCCCTCCCATCGCCGTCGCGTGGCGCCGGCCGAAACGTTCGGCATGGTCGAGCGAGTGGCCCACCTCGGACTGGTCGGTACGCTGGGGTTCCTCGCGGTCGCCGCGGTGACCGGCCACTCCGGGATCGCGGCGGCTCCCTGGCGGACCGCGATCGGCGTTGGGCTCGCGGTCGGCAGCGGTGTCGCGATCGCGGTGGCGATCGTGGTCACCAAGCAACTCCACGATGCCCGATTTTCGGCGCGTCAGGTGGTGGCGGTGCGGTTCTGCTTGCTCATCATCGTCGCGGGCGCAGCCGGGCTCGTGGGCGTCGCTGGGGCAGGCTCCGGGATCGCCAGTGCGCCACAGCGGTTCGCGAGCGCGGCGCGCTTGATCCCCGCTGGGCTGTTGCTCGTCACGCTGCCGATCTACGCGCTCCAGGCCGCGGTCGTGCGGTTGCGCCCGATGACGGTCGAGGCCGTCGCGGCGCTCGGGCCGCCGCTGGTGTTCGCGTTGCAGGCGTTCGATGGGCGACTGCGGTTCTCGGCGTTCACGCTGGCCGGGGTGATCAGCTACGCGTTGTGCACCGGCGTGGCAGCCGCGGCGCGACTGCTGGCTCCTGTCGCGGAGGTCGGCCAGCCAGCCGGGGTCGACGGGCGCGCGCCGTAGCCAGCGCGATCACCCGCGATGGGCGTTTTCCGATCTGCGGCTCGCTCAGCTCAGGCGCTCGCGGACCCGCGCCTGCTTGGAGCGCAGCCGGTTCGCCAGATCGTTGCGCCCCAGGGTCGCCGCGCGGCCGGCGCCCAGGCCGAGCCAGCGCACCGCGCGGCCGGTCGAGCCCGCGGCCAGGAACGCCCGGCTCGCCGATAGCGCGACCGCGACGTCGCCGCGATCCTCCTCGTGGCGGCGCTCGAACAGCGCCTCGGCCTCGTCGAGCTTGCCGGCGCTGACGTAGAAGTCGGCGAGCCCGTCGCGCACCGCGCCGACCCGCTCGCCGCCGCCCGGCACCTTGCCGAGCGCCTGCGCGTAGGCCGCGACGAACGCCTCGTAGGCCACGACCGCGCGATCGAGCTGGTCCTTGCCGAGCGAGACCAGGAGCTCGAGGAACGGGGCGTAGAACACGTAGCCGTCGATCGCGCAGCCGAGCACGCCGAGCACCTCGTCGAACCCGAGCTCGTCGCCCTGGTGCGCCGCGGCGGCCAGGGTCGCCGCCTCGATCGCGATCCCCGAGCCGGCGAACCGCGATCGCGCCGCGGCGAGCCCGGCGTCGCGCACGACCTGCGACACCCGCTCGGCCCGCGCCACGTGCTCGGTGACCCCGGACCAGTCGAGCAGCGCGGTGCCGATCGGCGTCGGCGGCGCGACGAACGCCGGCGTGAAGTGAGCGTCATAGCTCGCGCCGTTTGCAGTCAACGCCTGGCGAGCCGACGCGATCTCCTCGGCAGATAACCAGCTGATCCGCATGGATCCAGCCTAGCATTGACGCCGAGAGCGCGGGACTGCCCGGACCGGCAGTGCCCGGCTCGGCAGCTGCTCATACCCGCTCGGCTCGGTGGTGCCCGGACCGGCAGTGCCCGGCTCGGTTCGGCCGGCGACCGCGCCGGCTACTTCTTCGGCGCGGGCTTCTTCGGCGGCTGCTTGGCGCCGCCCTGCTTGGTGCTGGCCGTGCCGCCCATCGCGCCGACCTCGTCCTCGACCCGCTTCTGGCCGCCGGCGTCCTTGCCCTTGTTGAGCTCGAGGTACTTGTTGAACGCGACGACCGCTTTGTCGGTGTCGTGGTTCTGCTTGTACATGAAGCCGAGATCGAACCAGCCCGCGGCGTTGCCGGGATCGAGCTCGGTCGCGCGCTCGTACTCGCTGATCGCCTGCGGGATCAGATCTGGGTTCTTCTCGGTCTGCCGGCGGTACGCGACCGCGAGGTTGAAGTGGAAGCTCGCGTCGGTCGGCGCCAGCTCGATCGCCTTCTGGAACGCCTTGAGCGCATCGGCGTCGCGCTTGGCGTAG
>DATBBB010000326.1:0-9482 GCA_036271215.1 Kofleriaceae bacterium
GCCGGCGAGCAGGTCGTCATCGTCCACGAGCTCGCGGCTGACGTCGCGGAGCCCGCTCCGCCCCCCCGTATCCCCGGCGCTGGCTCGTGCTGGGAGACCGCGGCGGCGTGGCCGACGCGTTCGCGAGCCTGCGGCGCGGGCGCAGCGAGCACTGCGTCACCAGCCCCGTGCCGGACCTCGACGACCTCGACGACCTCGACGACCTCGACGACCTCGACGACCTCGACGACCTCGAGGCACTCGAGGCGCTCGTCGAGGCGGAGCTCGACGCGCGTGCCGTGACCGAGATCGTCTACCTCGCCGCGCTCGATCCGGAGGTGATCGCCGCGCGGCTCGCGGCCGACTGCGCACGCGTCGCCAAGCTCGTGCAGCTGGTGACGCGCGCGCGGTCCGCGGCGCGGATCACGATCGTCACGTGCGGGGCCCAGGTCGTCGAGGCCAACCTGCCGCGGCTCGCGCATGCCCCGCTGTGGGGCTTCGGCCGCACGCTGGCCGCCGAGCACCCGATGCAATGGCGCGGCCTGGTCGATCTCGACCCGGCGGCGACCATCGCCGCGCGCGCCCGCGCGCTGTCCGACGCGCTCGACGTTGGCGACGCCGAGGATCAGATCGCGATCCGCGGCGGGCGGCGCTACGTGGCGCGGCTCGCCCGGCGCGCGCCGGTCCCCGCGCCGGTGCCGGTGCGCGCCGACGCCAGCTACCTGATCACCGGTGGGCTCGGCGGCATCGGCCTGGTCGCCGCGCGCTGGCTCGTGGAGCAGGGCGCGCGCCGGCTGGTCCTGCTCGGCAGGTCACCGGTACCGGCGCGTTGCGCGTGGCAGACCACGACCGGACCGCTCCGCGACAAGCTCGACGCGGTCCGCGCGATCGAGGCGCTCGGCGCGAGCGTGCACCTCGCGAGCGTCGACGTCGGGGACGAGCCACAGCTCACGGCCTACCTGCGCGACTTCGCGCGGGCTGGTGGAGTGACCGCGTAAGCTACGTTACGGTATGCGCACGTTCATCAGGGCTTGCACGAGATGTCGCAGTCCGGGCGTCCACGGCTTTGCGAACCTCCGCGGCCAGGCTAACCTTTGGATGTGGCTAAGATTACGCCTGATTCCGTGAAGCTGCGCCGTTCCAAGGGATCGTCGACCGCCAAGGCCACGGAAGCGCCCCGGCGAGCCACGGCCAAGGCCGCCGCCAAGCCCCGGGGCGCCGCCGTGACGACCCCCGCCAAGCCGGCGCTGCGGGCCAAGAGCGACAAGGCGCCCAGCGGCAAGTCGCCCCGGTCGGCGAAGGCCCGCGCGCTGACCGAGAGCCAGCCGATCCTGCCGATCCCGGCACCGCCCGCGACGCTGCCCGGCCACGCCGCGCCCGCGCCCACGCGCGGCCCGAGCTACCCCGCGGTGATCCGCGTGTTCGCGACCTCGCAGGACCCCGACTTCGACGGCCCGTGGCAGGCCCGCACGCCGTCGAACTCGACCGGCTCGGCCGTCGTGATCGGTCCCGGCCTGCTGCTGACCGGCGCCCACGTGGTCGCCAACGCGACGTTCCTGCAGGTCCAGAAGCCGTCCGAGCCCGACAAGGCGATCGCCCGGGTCCGCGCGGTGAGCCACGACTCCGACCTGGCGCTGCTCGAGGTCGTCGAGCCGGCGGACTTCCTGGCCGACATCCAGCCCGCCGAGCTCGGGCCGATGCCGCACCTGCGCGACGAGGTCGCCGTCGTCGGCTACCCGGTCGGCGGCGAGGAGATCTCGATCACCGAAGGCGTGGTGTCGCGGATCGAGGTCCAGCGCTACAGCCACTCGCAGCGCCACCTGCTCGCGGTCACGGTCGACGCCGCGATCAACGCCGGCAACAGCGGCGGCCCGGTGTTCGGCAACAACAAGGTCGTCGGCATCGCGTTCCAGAAGCTCACCGGGGTCGACAACATCGGCGAGATGGTGCCGCCGCCGATCATCCGCGCGTTCCTCGAAGGCGTCGACGCCGGCCGCCGGTCCGAGATCCCGGCGCTCGGCATCACGACCCAGAACCTCGAGAACCCGCTGCTCCGCAAGCAGCTCGGGCTCGGCGACCACGAGCGCGGCGTCGCGGTGCTCCACGTCGACTACGACGGTAGCGCCGAGGGCGTGCTCGAGCCGCGCGACGTGATCACCGCGATCGACGGCCTGCCGATCGCCAACAACGGCACGGTCCAGCACATGGGCCGCACCCGGACCCGCTACGACGTCGTGCTCGGCCACCGCTACATCGGCGACTTCGTCACGCTCGATATCAAGCGCGCCGGCCGCAGTCGCTCGCTGCGGCTCGAGCTCAAGCCGTGGATGCCGCTGGTGCCGCGCGCCCGCTACGACCAGCCGCCTGCCTACTTCGTGTACGGCGGCCTGGTGTTCCAGACCTTGACCCGCGACTACCTGACCACCTGGGACAAGTGGTGGAACAAGGCGCCCAAGGAGTTCCTCAACTACTACTACCTGGGCTACCGCTCGCCCGAGCAGCACGAGG
Organism: Kofleriaceae bacterium; assembly: GCA_036271215.1. Taxonomy (GTDB): domain Bacteria; phylum Myxococcota_A; class Polyangia; order Haliangiales; family Haliangiaceae; genus JABFXX01. The sequence goes on from DATBBB010000326.1 coordinate 2,488, forward strand.
TCGTGATCCTGACCCAGATCCTCGCCGACGAGATCAACGTCGGCTACGGCCACCTCTACAACGAGGCGGTCGCCACGCTCGACGGCAAGGTCCCGCGCGACATGCACGACTTCGTCGCCCGGCTGTCGGCGGCGCGCGGGGTGGTCGAGATCACGACGACGTCGGGCGGCATGATCATGCTCGACGCCGACGCGGTCCGCCGCGCCACGCCGCGGATCCTCGCGCGCTACCACATCCCGCGCGATCGCACGCGCGGGTTGCCCGGCAGCGCGCCGGAGCGATGACCGGACAGACGACCAGCCAAACGCCGCCAGACGACCGGCCAGTACCGCCAGACGGCCGGCCAGTACCGCCAGATGGGCCGGTGTAGATGACCGGCCGGTGTAGATGACGGTTAGACGATCTCGACCAGCAGATCGCCGGTGTCGACGGCCTGGCCGGCCGCCTTGTGGATCGCCGAGACTTTGCCGCCAAGCTCGGCCGCCAGCTCGTTCTCCATCTTCATCGCCTCGAGGACGATCACCGCGGCGCCCGGCGCCACCTGGTCCCCGATGGCGACCAGGACCTTGACGACCTTGCCCGCGATCGGCGCACGCAGCGACTCGCCGCTCGCGAGCGTCCGCGCCCCGGCCGCCGACGCCAGCCGCTTGTGCAGCGCATCCTCGACCCGCAGCATCGCCTCGCTGTCGCCGACCGACGCCGCGATCCCGGTCCGCCGGTGGTCGAGGTCGACCACGTAGCTCTTGCCGGCGATCACCAACGACCAGGTCCCCGCGCGCAGCGCCCGCGCGTCGACCTCGTGGTCCGTCCCGTCGACGGAGATCCGGAACTTACCGTCTTGTCCAGGGCCATCCACGACGACCGTATGCTCGCGGCCCTCGGCGGTGACGATCAGCTCACGCTTCACCCGGCGCTTGTACCATCGCCCCGTGGTTTGCCACCAGCCGGCGATGCATGCTATCCGCGAGCAACCCGTGGCGCGTTTGGTCGATGTCCTCCTGGAGCGACGGATCCTGGTCTGTGTCGGCTCCGGCGGCGTGGGCAAGACGACGACCGCCGCGACCCTGGCGCTCGCCGCCGCGCGCCGTGGCCGCCGCACCCTGGTCCTGACCATCGACCCGGCGCGCCGGCTCGCCAACTCGCTCGGCCTCGCGGCGCTCGGTCACCAGGTCCAGCAGGTCGACCCCGTGCTGGTCCACCGCGGCGCCCCGAGCCAGACCGGCCAGCTCTGGGCGATGATGCTCGACCAGAAGCAGGCGTTCGACGAGGTCGTCGCCCGCCACGCCAAGGATCCGGCCGCCGTCCAGCGCATCCTCGCCAACCCGGTCTACGCCCAGATCTCGGGCTCGCTCGCCGGGGCGCAGGAGTACGCCGCGATGGCCAAGCTCCACGACTTCGACAAGACCGGCGAGTGGGACTTGATCGTCGTCGACACGCCGCCGACCGCCAACGCGCTCGACTTCCTCGATGCCCCGAGCAAGCTATCCGAGGCGATCGACTCGCCGGCGATCGAGTGGTTCCGCAAGCTGCAGGGCGAGGGCGGCTCGCGGTGGTCCCTGGTCGGCAAGACCGGGTCCTACGTGCTCAAGCGGCTCGCCAAGTTCGTCGGCAGCAAGTTCATCGACGACATCAGCGTGTTCTTCACCGAGTTCAACGACATCCTGGGCGGGTTCCGCCAGCGCGCCGAGGAGACGTTCGCGCTGCTCCGCCAGCCCCGCGTCGGCTTCGTCCTGGTCGCCAGCCCCGAGCCGATGGCGGTGCGCGAGGCGCTCGCGTTCCACGCCCGGCTCGCCAGCGCCGGGATGCCGTTCGTCGGCTTCGTGGTCAACAAGGTCCACCTGTCGCGCGCGACCTCCGCGGCGCAGAGCAAGGTCGAGGAAGCCCTCGCCGGCAATGCCGCGGTCGCCCACCTCGGCGTCTCGGGCACCACGCGCGCCATGGCCGCCCAGGCCCTGCTCGCCGCGCACGCCGAGATCGAGACCCTCGCGGTCGCCGACCAGCGCGCGATCGACTCGATGCACAAGGTCGGCGGCGCCTCCGCCCTGCTGGTCCCGGTCCCGCTCCAGCGCGACGACGTCCACGACGTCGACCGCCTGGTGGCCCTCGAGCAGTTCCTGCTCGGCGAGTAGCCGGCGCCGGGCGCCGCTACAGCGCGAACAGCGCGCGAAACCACGCGACGAAGCCGTCGGTCACCAGCGGTGCGGGCGGCAAGACGTTCGCGCGCACCGCATCGTGAAGCTGTCGGCCTGGTGGATCCTGCCAGGCCAGCCAGGCGTGGAGCTCGGCCTTCTCGCGGTGCGCGTCGCGAAACGGCGCCCCGAGGCTGCGTGCCTGGGCCGTCGCCGCTTGTGCGTGATCGTGCAGGGCCGGGTAGCCGGTCCGCAGCGCGAGCAGCAGGGTCTCGAGCATGCCGGCGCGGACGTTGTCCGGCATGAGCCAGACGCCGACCCGCGGCTTGCCGGCAACCTCGTGGACCAGGCCCGCCGGGGGCAGCGCGTCCGGAAGCCCCAGGACGCTCTCGGCGAGGCGAGCCCGCAGCTGAGCCCAGCGCGCGGCCGGATCGCCGTTGGCATCGACCACGATTCCGACCGCGGTGACCCCGGAGGCCTTGAAGGTCGCGGTCAGGAACGCCGGCGCGAGGATGTTGGCGATGCCGTCCTGGTCCTCGATCCGCACCGGCTCGTTGCCTTTGGGCCACGCGATGCCGGCGAGCTCGAGCAACTCCGGGAGCACGAATCGCTCACCCTTGCCCTCGACGATGAGGACCCTGGGGAACACTCGAGGCGTCATCGCACCTCGAGGCCGCGCTCCGCTGCTTGCCGGATCTCGTCCTCGGTGAACCCGATCGCCTCGGGCTTGCCGCGCTCGATCCGCTGCAGCGAGATCTCGCTCCGGTCCGGCTCGGTCACGGCGGCGAGCGCCTCGTAGCAATCGCGGCTGTGCGTGGTCGCGAACACCTGCACGTCGAGCTTGCGCGCGGTCGCCAGCACCAGCCGCCACAGATCGACCAGGACGCTGTAGTGCAGTCCGGTATCGATCTCGTCGACGAGCAGCACGCCCCCCTTGGCGTTCACCAGAGCCAGCGCGATCCCGAGCAGGCGCCAGATCCCGTCCCCCATCGAGCCGATCGGGACGCGATGGCCATCGACCATCATCACGATCCCACCCGCGCTCACTTGCCCCGATCGCCACGGCTGCCCCGTGACGGAGGCCATGCGCTGGATCCCCGGCTCGATCGTCTGGAGCGCGCCGAGCACCGTGGCCTCGTCGGGGGTCAGGACCACGCGATCGAACAGGGCGACGACGTTCGCGCTGTCCATCCCGCCGGCGCCCAGGAGCAGGGCCGGGCCGAGCGGCCCGACGGCGACCTGGACGCTCAGCAGATCGCGTTCCCGCGCGCTACCACGGCGCGTGATCGGGACGTTGAACCCGCCGCTCCGCGTGCCGCGCTCCCAGAACAGCTTCATCCACATCCACGGCGGTGCAGACGTCCCCAGACCCGCGGCATTGAGCAGCTCGGCTTGCTCGTCCTCGACGTCCTTGTCAGACGGGTCACGCGCCTCGAACGAGGCCGAGACGGAGAGCGGCTCGTGGTCGGTCTTGGCCTCGAGACGAAACCCGCCGCCTTCGACGAGCTGACGTCCGTGAACGAGGTGCGAGACGTCAGGCTCGCGGGGGTTGTCGGTGACCTCGCCCCGCAACACCTGGGCCTGCCAGATCGGAGCTGCCGTACCACCTGCGGATAGCCAGTGGATCGCTTCCAGGACGGTCGTCTTGCCGCAGTTGTTGGTGCCGACGAAGAGGTTGACCCGGCCCAGTCCAGTCATCGACAGCTCGCGCAATCCGCGGAAGCCCGAGATCCGGAGATTGCGCAGCATGGGATCGTGCTACCGCGAACCGACGGTGAGGCGCAAGTTGACGGCGCGCGGCGGCGACTTGGCTGGCCGCGGCTTCGCCGGCTTCCGGGCGGGCGGCGGCGGCGGGGTCCACAGTTCGGCGGCGAGCGCGTCGGCGGACCAACTCGGCGCGCCGACGACGAGGATCAGGGTCGCGCCGCGGCGCTCGAGCCAGCTGACGGTGCCGTCGAGGCCGAACAGCCGCGTGCGCGTCGCGGTGCGCTCGAGGGTCGCGCCGACGACGGTATCGGCGAGCGCCTTGCCGGCGGCCTCGGCGGCCTCGATCGCGTCGGCCTCGGTGTCCCATTCGGTGTGCGCGATGCCGACGGCCTGCGCGGCGCGGTGGTCGCCGGGCCGGGCGAGCACGATGGCGCGATCGCCGCCCCAGCCGGCGGCGGCCACGGCCGCGATCGCGTCATCGACGCCGTGGCTGCGCAACCAGAGGTCGAAGCCGAGCTCGCCCCACACCGTCGAGTGGGCGATCGTGTAGCCGGGGAGCGCCGCCGGCACGTCGAGCGCGACCGGCACCGGTGGGTCGTCGGCGACGTAGCGATCGGGGTGGAGGATCTGCTCGGTCGATTTCGGCGGCCGGGCGAACGCGGCGTCGACCGCGCTCCACGACTGATGGCGGCGCAGCGCCGCGACGAAGCTCAAGCCCGCGCGGTACGGGAACAGCATCGCCTCGCGGATCGCGAGCGGCGCGCGATCGAGGTGATCGGCGTCGGGGCCGGTGCCGGTGCCGGTGCCGAGCGTCATGCCCTTCGCGATCGCCGCGGTGATCGCGGGGCTGGCCCAGTCGATCTTGGCGTGCCGGCGGTCGACCAGGACCTCGATCATCAGCGCGACGCCGTCGCCCTCGACCAGCGCGCGCCGCGCGATCGCCGCATCGCCCTCGGAGTCCGGCACGTCTTCGAAGTGGTGCAGATCGAACGCCTGATCCTGCAGGCCGTGGTCGAGCTCGTGCGCCAGCACCATCTCGGCCCACGTCGGATCATCGCCGGCGGACTTCGAGATCGTGAGCTGCTTGGTGTCCGAGTCGTAGTAGCCGGCGAGCTGCTCGGTCATCAGATCGATCAGCAGCACCGGGTAGTCGGTCCCGGGCGGCACCAGGCCCCAGCGCTCGAGCGCGAAGCCCTCCGCGGCGGTCTCGGCGGCGGTCTTGTCCTCGGCGGCGCTCTTGATCAGCCGCGCGCGGAGCTGGTCGCGATCGACGACGTCGTTCGGGATCGGGTGCTTGAGCGGCAGGCCGCGGATCCGGGCGACCTCGTGCGCGACCGCGTCGGTGCGCTCGAGCAGCGACGCGAGCGTATCGGGGGCGGCGTGCGCGACGCGCGCGCGGCCGAGCCACGCCACCGGCGCCGCGATCGCAACCAGCGCCACGAGCCCGAGCGCACGACCCATGGCTCGATCGTACACGACGCCGCCGCGCGTGCCACCCGGCGTCGCCCGCGCACCACGCCGCGCCGCCCGCGTACCGCCCCGCCCCACGTCGGACCGCGCACCGTCCGCTACCGCGTATCGCGGCGCGACAGCACGATCGCGCCGTCGGGGCCGCACAGCACGTCGTCCTCGATCCGGACGCCGAACTTGCCGGGCAGGTAGATCCCCGGCTCGGCGGTGAACACGAAGCCGGGCTCGAGCCGCTGCGCGTTGCCCTCGACCAGGTACGCCGGCTCGTGGCCGTCCATGCCGAGCCCGTGGCCGAGCCGGTGGGTGAACTGCGCGGCGTAGCCGGCCCGCTCGATCACGGCGCGCGCCGCGCGATCGATGTCCTGGCACGCCACGCCGGGCCGCACGCGCTCGATCGCGGCGCTCTGGGCGTCGAACACGATCGCGTGGACCTTGGCGAGCTCGGGCGGCAGCGGGCCGCCGAATACCCGGGTCCGCGTGATGTCGGACCAGTAGCCGTCGACCTCGCAGCCGCCGTCGATCAACACGACGTTGCCCTCGGCGAGCGCGTCGCCGCGCGGGTGGCCGTGCGGCAGCGCCGAGAGCGGCCCGAACTGGACCAGCGCGTAGCCGTCGTAGCCCGCGCGCCGGAACCGCTCGGCGATCGCCTGCGAGACCTCGCGATCGCGCACGCCGGGGCGCAGCTCGGCGAACGCGGCCTCGAACACGTCCTGGGTCACCGCGATCGCGCGCCGGATCCGCGCCAGCTCGTCGTCGTCCTTGTGCAGCCGCAGCCGCTCGAACGCCGCCGCGCCGTCGATCAGGGTCGCGCCCGCGAGCGCCCGGCCGAGCGCCAGCGCGGTCTGGTACTCGGTGTGCGGCTCGATCAGGATCTTCGCGTGGCCGCGCGCGGCGCCGAGCGCTGTGGCCGCCACCGCGAACGGGCTGTCCTGCTCCTCCCACGGCCGGACGTCCTGGATCCGGGTCTGCCGCCGCATCCGCTCGACCTCGAACGCCGGCGCGACCAGGAACGGCGCACCGTCGACCGGCAGGATCAGCGCGATCAACCGCTCGCTGCGCTCGACCCGGCTGCCCGCCAGGTACGCGAACGACGTCGTCCCGCTGGTGACGAACACGACCCCGGCCCCGGCCTCGCGCGCCAGCCCGCGCAGCCGGTCGTAGCGCCGCGCGAACGTCGCCTCGCCGAGCGGCGGCAGCGGCGGATACTTGGCCGCCATCGCCGGATCCGCCGCCGCACCAGCCACAACCGGCGGCGCCGCTGGATTCGCCGGCGTACCCGCAGGCTTCGACGGCGCCGGCCCCGTCGGCACCGGCCCGCTGGGCTCCGTTGCCACCGGCCCGCTCGGCCCCGACACCGTCCCCACGCGCGCCGCACATCCGGGCAACGCCGCCAGCGCCGCCATGCTCCCGAGAAACCGCCGTCGGCCGATGCCGCTCGTCATGCGGCGCATCCTACTCCGCCGCGCCGCACGCGGCGCCACAACGTCCGCTACACAGTCGGCTCAAGCGGTAAAGCTCCAACCGGCTCAGTATGACAAAGCTCGAATCGACCGGCGATCAGCGAGAGCTTCTCGCGCACAAGAGCAGGCCTCCCGAAGCGCCGAACAAGCACGTGAGGTAATGTCCTCCACGCTATGAAGACAAGCCAGCTTGTCGTCCGCGACTCGCGCAGATCAGCGAGGCGAACAT
>DATBBB010000327.1:0-7462 GCA_036271215.1 Kofleriaceae bacterium
CACGCAACTCACCGCAATGGAGGGCCGCCAAGCTCACCAGTGCAGCACTCCAGTTTCGCGAAGCAGGCGCGCAAATTCAGTGTGCTCGGTACGATGGTACGGCCGGAACCAATGTGGGCATGACGTTGTTCTATACCGACCTACTCGCCAAACTATGGGCATCCACTGACTATGGCCTATCGGCCCCGACGCTGGAGGTACCCGGCTTTCAATCAGCGCCTCGGATCGATCTACCCGCGTCGTTCGCCGCCACCATGACCGCGACTCCTGGCACGCGAGTCTGGTTCGGACCTCGCATGAATCGAGTATCGCATCTGACTTCAGGCAACATCACGAATTTTGCCTTCGAGCATCGCTTTAGCCGGATCTATGCCGCCGGCAACAACCCTGCTCAACCAGGCGTGGAATCCGAGCCACCCGAAGGCCCCCGCCGCACGCTCGGCTGGTGGGATCGCCACTTCGATGATGTGGCCGACTATGAGCCGCAGTACCACCGGCAGAACCAGATCATGAAGTGGTCGTTGATCACCGCGGCGTTACTGGATTCGCCGACCGCACGGCACCTCCATAAGACACCGGTAGATCGCAGCACGAAGTTCGCAGATTGGCAGCAAGCGCTCGCCATTAAGCTTCGGTTCCATGACGGGCTGCCCCTCGTGCATGCGTCGATCAAGGACAGAGAATGCATCCCGATCTTGGCCTCTTATGGGTTCGAGTCAGCGGGCAGTGCCCGCTACATTGCGGGTGGCGTGGGCACGCCGGGCCGCACTGCCGTCAAGGAGACTCCCAGTTTGAAGCTCACCGGCGAGATGGGGGCTCGCAAGCCGTACATCCCGGAGAATGGCGGTGCCGCGGCGAACACGGCGACCCGCGGCTATCCTGTCGCAGCCAACGGGAACGTGCACTTCGAGCACGCCGAGCATGCGATCAAGCTCACCCCCGAAGGACCGATCCAGCTGGGGACGCCGGAGGTCCGATACCAGGCCGGCCCGCGGCCGCGCGAGCTCATGATCCAGGCAGGCAGCGGCCGCGACGCCGTCGGCGAGCTGTCGTTCGCCGCCGAACCCGACCTGGTTCGTGGCAGGTGGGTCAACGAGGCTGTCGAGAGCGCGAGACAGCAGGAGACGGTGGCTCGCACGCTCGAGACCGCGGACACAGCAGCCAAGACCGGGCATGTCACGGAGGCTGCAACGCTCTATGACGAGGAGATCGTCCGCCCGGCGACGATGAACGACGAGGCCCGACTCGGGGTGTCAGACGTCGCACACGCTCGGCCCAGGCAGCTCCTGGATCGGCTCCAGCGCATGGCGCCGCACCACGAACAGATCGAGCCCGGACCGCGCGATGCGCTGGTCACCGCGATCCGTGCGCACGAAAGCCCTGCCGTCGCGAGCCGCGTCGAGGCGATGCTCGAGCGCGGCGCGCCGCTGGAGGGTGACGGCGAGCATATCGTGATGCGCGATGGCCGCGCCGAGGTCATGCGCGATGTCGGGGACGCCACCCTGAGCCAGGTGCATCGCGTTCAGCCCACCGATCTCTCGAACGGCAAGGTGTACTTCGATGGTCGGGTGCTCTCTGCCCAGGATGGCCTGTTCGTCGACACCGGCGGACGGGCGGCGCGCTGGCTGCGCGTGCGCGACGTCCGCATCGACGAGCTCGACGCCAGCGCCTTCGGCGCGCTCCCCGACCACACCCTCCCCGATCAGCTCCGCATGCCGAGCGGCGAAGTCTATGTATCTCCGCCCACGCCAGCGAACGGGAATCCCGCGTTCTGGCCCAGGGCCTATCTGATCCGGCAATGCGACGCGGACCACAAGACCCCGAGCACGAGCGATGATTGCTGATCTCCCGCCCGACGACGCTACCATCGAGGCGTGGCTCAGCGACGCCAGCCGGGCCGAGCGCGCCGGGCAGCTGCGCGGCGCGCTGCAGCGCGTGGGCCGGGCGATGCAGGCCGTGGCGGCGCGCGGCCGGCGATACCAGTACCTGTACGAGTGGCGCGCCCGGCTCGAGTGCGCGCTGGGGGAGCACGCGCAGGCCGAGGCGACGCTCGTCGAGGCCCGCCGGCTCGCCAGCGATGCGGGCTCGCGCCATGGCGCGTTCCGGATGGATCTCGCGCGGGTCGAGGTGGTCGTGGCGGCGCTGCGGCCGCACGACGCCGAGCACCTGATGAGCGAGCTGTGCGGAGATGGCGCCCCGCTCGGCGCGGTGACCACCGAGCGCTGCGACGCCGTGCTCGCCTGGCTGCGCGACCTGCGGTTCTCGGAGCAGCCCGCGCCCAACCTGGCGCTGGCGCGCGTCGAGACCGCCCTGACCTTGGTCGGGCTGTGGGCCGCGCGCGGCAAGTACCGATCAGCGCTGCGCCTGATCGACGCGATCCGGCCAGATCTGCCGAGGGCCGAGATCGCCATCCGGCTCGACCAGGTGCAGCTGCTCGAGATCGAGCTCCAGCTCGAGGCGGGCCAGCTCGCCGCCGCCCGCGCCGGCCTGGTAGGCCCGGCAGGCATGGCGCTGCCGCCGGAGGTCGTCGATCGCACCCGGCTCGCGCTGGTCCGCGCGCGGCTCGCGCTCACGAGCGGGCAGCTCGCCGACGCCATCGAGGCCCTCCCGATGCTGGCCGGCGCGCCGGTGGACGACCTGGAGCTGTTCGCCGCCGCGACCTGCGCCCGCATCGCGATCCTGATCGAGCTGAACCGCTGGCGAGATGCGGAGCTGGTCGCGAACCAGGGGATCGAGCAGCTCGGCGCCGAGCCCGCCGTCCGTCCGGCGAGCGAGCTGCTGGAGCGAGCGCGCGCAGCCGCGCTCGCCCGGGGCAGGTCCGTGCTCGCGGTGTGGGAGCTGGCGCTCGCGCCCGATGCGGCGCAGGCGCGTGTGCCCCCCGCGCCTGCCATTGCCACCGCGCCCGCGATCGCCACCACCACCGGCGTGAGCGCGCGGCTGACCGCGACCTGGGCCCACCACCTCAACCACGTGATCCTGGCGCTCGAAGGCTCGGATCTGGCCACCGCCCGGGCCCAGCAAGCCGCGCTCGAGGCCGCGACCGAGGGCATCGAGTCGAGCTACGTGGAGCTCCGCGTGCGGCTGTCCGCGGCGATGGTGAGCTATGTGAGAGCGCCCCAGCCGGAGACCCTCGCGAGCCTGATCGCGATCGCCGGCGAGCTGCACGCGCTGGGCGCCCGCGGCACCGAGGCCCAGGCGTTGCGCTACGCGGCGTGGACAGCGGCCAAGCTGAACCAGCTGGACGCCTATGTCGCGCTCGCGAGGAGCGCGGCGCTGATCATCGAGGCGATCGCGAGCGAGCTTCCCGCCGAGTCGCGCGCCCAGTACCTGCTGAACAAATGGAACGGCCGGGACGAGTTCGTCGCCGGTCGCATGCGCGAGCTGGTCGGGCCCGGCGGCGAGCCCGCCGTGACGCCGAGCAAGCGCCGGGTCTGCGAGGCGTTCCAGGAGATCGAGAAGCTGACCCACTGGCCGGTCGATGATGCGTTCGACGACCACGGCGCGAGGGCGCTGCGCAACGAGAGCTCGGACGCGCACGCGCGGTGGATCCGCGACCTGCTCGAGGCGTCGGCCGGCGCCCGGCCCCGCGGGCTCACGCTGCGCACGCCGCTCAGCCTGTGGCGCATCCCCGCCCGCACGCTGATCTTGCACTACCACGTGCTACCGGACCGCACGTTCATGTTCCGGATGACCCGCGGCCACATCGATGTTCGCGTGCTGAAGGTCGGCCGCTTGCAGCTGCCGCATGACACGCAGGCCATCGCCGCCGACCACGCCGAGCTCGCAGCGCTCGCGGAGCACCTGGGCGTGCGGCGCGCGCTCGCCGATTTTCCGGGTATCCGCCGCCTGGTGATCGTCCCGCACGACGTGATCGCCAACGTGCCGTTCGCTGCCCTCCGGGTGGACGACGAGCCGCTATGCGCGAGCCTGGCGATCTCGCAGCTCGACCGGCTCGATCGGCTCCGGCGCCGCCGCTGGCTGCGGGGCGCGTACCGCGGCGTGGCCATGGGGCTGACCGACTACGGCAGCTTGCAGCGCGACCTGCCGGCGGCCGAGCGCGAAGCGCAGCGGGTGAGCACGCGGCTGCGCGGACCGGCGCTCACCGGTCCGGACGCGACCTGCGATGGCTTGCTCGCGGCGCTGCGCGACGCGCGCCACGTGCACGTGGCCGCCCACGGCGATCTCGTTCGAGACGATCCCGCACGCAGCGGCGTCGTGCTGCGCGATCGCGACGGCTATCGCACCGTCACCTTGCGGGAGCTGCGGCGCAACCCGATCGCGCGCGGCTCGCTGGTCACGCTCGCGACGTGTCGCTCGGCGGATAGCCCCGTGCTGCCGGGGGGCGCGCGGCTCTGCATCCCGGCCGCCTTGCTCGACGCCGGTGCGCGCGGCGTGATCGCCGCGCTGTGGCCGATCTACGACGACCCATCCCTGCAGGTGATGGACGTGCTCTACGACCGGCTGCGCACCGCGCGTCCGTCGGTCGCGCTCGCCCGGACCCAGGCCCAGCTGCGAGACCGGCCGGCCGCGCACTGGGCCGGCCTGGTGTTCTACGGCAACGACTGATTCACAGCGCGAGCATCGGCATACTGCCGGCCGCGCCTGCACGGAAAAGATCGTCAGCTCGGGGACTCGCTGGCTCAGTCGCCGGTCGGGTCGGATAGTCGCTCGATCACGGCGGCGGCGACCCGGCGCGAGACCAGCAGGCCGACGTGGCCGAGGTCGGGGTACATGAGGATCTCGGCGCCGGGATAGGCGAGCTGGCGGCCGCCCGGGACCAGCGCGTCGCCGAGCGACCACACGACGGTGACCCGGGTGCGCGCCGGCGGCGGGGTCGCGGCGAGCCGGGTCAGCAGCGCCGAGCCGAGCACCAGCTCGCGGGTCGGGTGGCCCAGGCCGATCTTGGAGATCTCGGTGCCGGAGTGCGGCGAGCCGATCGTGATCAGGCGGTGGACGATGCCATCGCCGCCGGCGAGCGAGACGTAGTAGCGGCCGACCACGCCGCCCATCGAGTGGCCGATCAGGTCGACCTCGGCGGCGCCGGTCGCGCGGCGAACCTCGTCGATGAACCAGCCGAGCTGGCGCGCCGCGGCGGCGGTGCGGCCGAGCGTCCAGTACTCGAAGCCGAAGATCGGCCCGAGGCCCGCGCGCCGCATCCGGTACGCGAGCGGCAGGAAGCTGGCGCGGTTCTGCGCGTAGCCGTGGAGCACGATGATCGGCCTCGGGCCGTGGCCGTGCGCGCCGGGCAGCGGCAGGAACCCGGCCGGGCGCGCCGCCGAGATCATCGCCGACAGCGCCCACTCGGCCAGCGCGGTGCGCAGCGGCCGCTCGCCGAGATCGTGGCGGGCGATCGCGCGCCAGGCGTGCGGCAACGCCGGGTACAGCCCGGTGAACATCATCGCGTTCGACACCGCGGCGACCCCGCCTCGCCAGAACAGATGGCGGACCGAATGACGGCGCTGCATGGATTCTATCTAGTTCCCGGCCTAGTTCCCGGCCTAGTTCCCGGCCTGGTTCCCAACCTGGTTACCGGTCCGTCTTGCCCGGCGCCGGCGCCATGCCGGGGATCTCGGCCTCGATCTCCCGCGCGGCCTCGGCCGGCACGCCGAGCAGGTTGCGCATCCGATCGAGCAACGCGCGCTCGGTCGGCGAGAACACGTGATCGACCACCGCCATCCGGCACGCCGCGCGATACACACCGTGGCGCGCCTCGAGGGCGAGGTTGGTCAGGTAGGTCTCGGGCAACCCGGTGCGGCGCTGCACGAAGGTCCGCGCCGCGACGCGCTCGTCCTCGGTGAGGTCCGCGGTGCGGATCAGCCGGTTCAGGCTGTCGGCCTCGGCGTCGGCCATCACGCCGTCCGCCCACGCGACCGCAGCCCACATCCGGATCACGCTGAGGATCTGCGATTCGTCCATGGCTGAATCTAACCTAGAGCGCCACGGTGAGGCCGATCCGGTCGTGCAGCAAGCGCGCGAGCGTCGGGCGTAGCACCTCGCCGGTCTTCGACGCCTTCCAGGTGCCGTCGCCGACCGGATCGAAGTGCCAGGCCGACGCGACCGCCGCCATCCAGATCTGGCGCGCGGCGCGGTGCGAGTTGATCACGACCCGGGTGCCGTCGCGCAGGTCGAGCCGCAGCACCCCGTCGCTGACCGAGACCTCGACGTCATCAGGGTCGATGTCGGAGAACGCGTTCTCGAGCTCGTGGAGCTCGTCGCGCGCCGCGCTGTCGAAGCTCGCCTCGTCCATGGACGGCTCATACCATGTCTGGCCAGGTTTAGCCGTGGTTTGGCCCTACTTGGTGTCGTCGCCGGCGCCCTGCTGGTGGGTCTGGACGTGGCCATCGTCGCCGAGCACGGTGAACACCACGCGGCGGTTCTGCGCGCGGCCCTCCTTGGTCTTGTTGTCGGCGATCGGCTTCTCCTCGCCGAACCCCATCGGGATCAGGCGCGTGCTGGCGATGCCCTGCTTGACCAGGTACGCGACCACGGCCTCGGCGCGGCGCTGCGACAGCTGCTTGTTGTACGCCGGGTTGCCCTGGCTGTCGGTGTGGCCCTCGACCTGGATCTTCAGCTTGTCGTGCGCGACCAGCACCGCAGCGATGTTATCGAGCAGCGCGAACGACCGCGGCTCGATCACCGCGCGATCGGTCTTGAAGTACACGCTCTCGAGGATCTCGAGCTTGTCGTCGGTGATCGTGACCAGCTGCTTCCTGGGGCAGCCGTTGTTCTCGGGCAGGCCCTTCTCGTCGGGACAGTTGTCGAGCCGATCGACCACGCTGTCGCCGTCGCGATCGGGGTCGGGGCAACCCTTGTTGGCGAGCGGGCCGGGCTCGAGCGGGCAGGCATCGGCGACGTCGGGGACGCCGTCCTTGTCGTTGTCGGGGTCGGGGCAGCCGTCGGCGTCCTCGAACCCGTCTTTATCCTCGGGCTCGTTCGGGCACTTGTCATCGATGTCGGCGATGCCGTCGCCGTCGCTGTCGGGGCAGCCGGCGAGCGCGGCCAGCCCCGGGACGTTGATGCAGCGGTCGTCCTGGTCGAGCACGCCGTCCTGATCGTTGTCGGGATCCGGGCAGCCATCGGCGTCCTGGAACCCGTCTTTGTCCTCGGGCTGATCGGGGCACTTGTCCTCGGCGTCGGGGATGCCGTCGCCATCGCGGTCGAGGATCGGCGCGCGCGACGGCGGCGGCGTGGTGCCGCCGAACCCGATGCGGACGCCGAGCAGGCCGCGCCAGTCCGGCGTGCCGTAGCCCTTGCGCAGGCCGGCGCCGGCGCCGCCGAACAGCTGCGCCTCGTGGGTCACGTCGTAGGTCAGGCCGCTGAAGACCTCGAGCGCGTTCTCGTTGAAGTTCTCGAACGGCGCGCGCGCCGCGGTCGCGCCCGACACCGTGGCGTCGATCCCGAGCGGCGGCCCGCCGCGGTCGGCGAACTGGTAGCCCAGGCCGGCGTACGCGAACAGCTCGTC
>DATBBB010000328.1:0-3475 GCA_036271215.1 Kofleriaceae bacterium
GGATGCGCACCCAGCTTGCCGAACACGACACCGGTGATCAGCAGCGGATCGCACGCAGGGGTCGCGCCTGCCTCGGTGGCAAACACGACCTCGTGCCCGGCCTCGCCTAGCAGCTTCCACGGTACGGCGACTTCGGTCACATCGAAGTCGTGATCCGGAAGCGGAAGTAGCACCTTGGCCATGACCCGGATGATAGCCGGGGGCGCATGTGGGCGGGCGAAACCCGCACGTCGTGACGCGTTCGCTCAGCGGGAGGGTGGTTCGGTGTCGGGCTCCGAGGTCGTGTCGGTGTTGCGCGATGCAGACGACGTGCGCGAATCGGCATTATCGTTGCGAGCTTGTGAGTTGCTCGAGGTACGATCGGACGCCGTATCCTCGGTCTGCGGGATAGGCTTGGGCTTGCGTGACGGCTTGAAGCGTTGTTTGCGTGGCATGAGTCAATGTCAGAGCAAACTCCGTGCGCAAGCTGCCGCCCCTGGTGTTGCGTGCCGCTGGCGACGGACGGATGTGATCCCGGAGGGGACCCTGTGCGCCCAGTGACAGCTGAACCGCAGTGCGGTACGAGGACGGGATGGCGTCCCAGCTGGTGAAGCGTACGGCGGTGGTCCCGCTGCGCGATGACGGGACCCTGATGGTCGCCGTGGTCGCCGACACGCACTCGCAGCCGCACGCCGCGACGCGCGCGCGGCTGGAGGCGATCGCGCCCGACGCGATCCTGCACGCCGGCGATATCGGCGATCCGCAGGTGATCGAGCAGCTGCGCGAGCTCGCGCCGGTGTTCGTGGTGCGCGGCAACATCGATGGCCGCGCCGCGTTCCCCGATGTGCTCACGCTGGATCTGGTCCGCCGCGACGCGGGAGATCGGGAGGCCGGCGGCGCGCCCCAGCTGCGGATCTTGTTGACCCACATCGCCGTCAACGGTCCGCGGTTGCGCGCCGATGTCGCCCGCATGGCGCGCGCCGAGCGGGCATCGCTGGTCGTGTGCGGCCACTCGCACGTGCCGTTCATCGGCCAGGATCGCGAGCTGACGGTGTTCAACCCCGGATCGATCGGACCGCGGCGGTTCCAGCTGCCGATCGTGCTCGGGACGATCGCGGTCACGCCGCGCGGCGTGCGGCTGGCGCATGTCGATTGCGAGACCGGCCGCGCCTGGCTGCCCCCGGCGTGCTGAGTCGCCGCGCTGGCGAGGGCGTAGGTCAGCCGCCGATCTTGCCGAGCACGAACTGCGCGGCGGCGTCCTGGTAGCGATCGAGGTAGGTCAGGTGGACGGTCAGGCTGAGGCCGCTGTCGCAGAACTCGTCGTTGGTGTCGCAGTAGGCCTGGATCTTGGGCGCGAAGCCGCTCAGCACGCCGAGCTCGGTGGTGGTGCGCGGGTACAGGCCGTTGTGGTGCGAGGTGCCGAGGTCGAACGACTGGCTGACGACGTGGCGCGGATCACCGAACGAGACCGCGGCGACGACGTGGCTCGCGATCGACGATGAGATCGGCGACGTGGTCGCGCCGAGCGCGCCGCCGCCACCGCCGCCGAGCACGTCGAGGATCACGTGCGCGCCCTGCGAGTAGCCGGCGAGCACGATCTTCTCGTTCGGGCACGCCTGGACCTCCGCGGTGAGCAGCTGGGTCAGCGCCGCGACGCCCTGCGCCGAGCTGCTCGGATAGTTGGTGAGCGTTGCGGGGTAGTTGACCGATGCGCGGGTGATCGTCTGGTGGCTGGTGCTGATGATCTGATCGACCAGCGCGCCGGTGATGCCCTCGCCGGGCGCCTCGGTCGATGCGCGCGCGGTGATGATGTGGACCGCGGCGCACGTCGTGGCGGCCTGGCTGGTCGCGGATTCGGCTGACTCCGGCGCCGAGTCGGGCGCAGCGGCGAGGCAGGCAGACATGAGGAACGAGCTGGTGGACAGAGCCAAGGTGAGGAACTTCATGGGGCAACTCCGTGGGTACTGCAACTGAGGGTGGGTGGGCCAAGCCGACATCGTCGTCGGCAAATGCACGGATGTCCGAGCTCGTGTGCGCTGCGCACGATCTCGGGCGCGGCCGCAGCGCGGGGCGCCGAAACACTCGTAGAGCGCCATTGAAAAACTGTCCAGTTCCTAAATTCGACGCTCGCGTGAGTGCCGCAATTCGCGCCGGAATTTCAGCGTCAGCCGCGGCTAATGCCCGCGCACGCCGGCGCCGAGCTCGACCTGCAGCGCGCGGCGCGCCTTGTGACCGGCGTCATCGACAACCACGATCGCGTGCTTGCCGGCGACCGGCGTCCAGTACACGCGGGCATCGGACGCGGCGGTGCCGACCAGCGCGCCATCGACGAACCAGGTCACGGTCGCGGCGCGGGTCGACGCGGTCAGCGGCACCAGCTGGTGCGCGGGATCGACGCCGGGGATCAAGGTCACGATCTGGCCCTCGCCCGGGGTGATGATCGCCGGCGGCGCCGCGGTTCGCCCGCCGGCGCAATCGTCGTCGAACACCGGGGCCTCGGGCACGCTGCGGTGGCGGCCGACCAGCCATGCGGTGACCGCGCTCGGCAGCACCACGAACGTCTTGCGATCGTAGGTCCGATCCGGCTTGCGGCACGCCGGCAGCACCGCGTGGCCGGTCGCGCGATCGACGTCGTACGCCTGGTGGTACGGGCACGGCGCGGTCGGCACCGCGTGGATCGGCGCGCGGACCTTCACCCGATCGGGGCAGGCGTCGCCGGCGAGGTGCCCCGAGTACGAGCAGATCTCGACCTCGGTCAGATCATCGGGCGGCGCGGCGGCGATCGCCGGCGCGCGGCTGGCGAGGCCCTCGAGCACGTCGAACAGCAGCGGCCCCGCCGCCTCCGAGCCGATCAGCTCGGCGCTCGGCGTGTTGTCGACGTTGCCGGTCCACACCACCGCGGTGTACGCCGGCCCCGAGCCGACCGCCCACGCGTCGCGGAACCCGAAGCTGGTGCCGGTCTTCCAGTGGATCGCCGGCGGCAGCCCGGCGACGTCGCGCCGGCGCGGAAAGTCGGGCCGGTCCTTGAGCGACAGCGCCTCGCGGGTCAGCCACGCGGCACCGGCGCCGAACACCGGCTGCGCCGCGCCCGGGGGATCGCCGGCGACCAGGCGCAGCGGCCGGTAGTCGCCGTCCTCGGCCAGCGTGGCGTACAGCCCGGCGAGCTCGAGCGGCGTCAGCTCGATGCCGCCGACGATCACCGACAGCCCGTACTGGCCGGGCGCGGCGCGCCGCGCGCTGACCCCCATGCGCATCAGCTCGCTGACCAGCTTCTCGACCCCGAGCCGATCGAGCAGATCGATGAACGGCAGGTTGAGCGAGCGCGACAGCGCATCGCGCAGGGTGACCAGGCCCGCCCAGTCACCATCGAAGTTGCGCGGCCGATAGGTGCCGTACTGCATCGGGATGTCGGGCACCAGGTACTCGGGCAGCGCCATGCCGCGGTCGATCGCGAGCGCGTAGACGAACGGCTTGAGCGTCGAGCCCGGCGAGCGCG
>DATBBB010000329.1:0-11565 GCA_036271215.1 Kofleriaceae bacterium
CATTTCCTTTCACTTTGATCGACTCGATCGAATGGGAGAAGGCGCAGTGCCCTACGTCATGGAGCAGTGCAGCCAATTCGAAAACGATGCCGACGTAGTCTCGTTGACTACTCGGTTGAAAGCAGAGCGCGAGCTGCTCCCATACCTGGGTTGCGACATGCATCGCGCCGATTGAATGAGCGAAACGTGTATGCGTAGCCCCAGGGAAAACGAAGTGGAGCAGTCCGTTCTGTCGAACGTATCGCAAGCGCTGGAAGGCGAGCGAATCGATAACAGCTACAGTGACATCCTTGAGCGGGATGTTCCCGTGGATGGGATCGCGGATGGCTCGAGGCACGAGGATCGCCTTATCACGACCACCTGAGTCGCACCCATTTTTCGCGCTCAGTCCACGAGTTCTGCATCGTCGGCGGGAGCCTCACTGAGGATCGTCGCCAAAGGTGGGTAGCCGCTGTACAGGCCCGTCTCGAACCGCTAGCATGGACCTGCGTTGGTGCGCGACGCTGCTCGGGCCCGGCCGGTGCCGCCAACGCTGTCAGACTCACGTGAATGACCGATTGCGCGGCGGGCGTTTGGGTGTGACCCTCCGGGCATGGCTACCCTCGCGATGCCCGAAGACCGGATCGAACAGCTGTTCCACAAGCAACGTGCGAACCAGGCGGCGGTCAAGCGCGCGTCGGCGGTCGAGCGGATCGCCAAGCTCAAGCGGCTGCGCGCTGCGATCGTCGAGCGCGAGGCCGCGATCCGCGACGCGATGTTCAAGGACTTCCGCAAGTCGCCGGCCGAGGTCGATCTGACCGAGATCTTCGCCTCGCTCGTCGAGATCAAGGACGCGATCCACTCGGTCCGCACGTGGATGAAGCCGCAGCACGTGTCGACGCCGATGTCGCTGTTCGGCACCGACAGCTGGATCCACTACGAGCCCAGGGGCGTGGTGCTGATCGTCGGGCCGTGGAACTACCCGTTCCAGCTCGTGATCTCGCCGCTGGTCGCCGCGATCGCCGCCGGCAACTGCGTGATCTGCAAGCCGTCCGAGCTGACCGTGCACACCTCGGCGCTGCTCGTCGAGCTGATCGGCGCGGTGTTCCCCGAGGACGAGGTCGCTGTCGTCGAGGGCGGCCCGGCCGAGACCCAGCGCCTGCTCGCGCTGCCGTTCGATCATTACTTCTTCACCGGCAGCACGCGGGTCGGCCGGATCGTCGCCGAGGCGGCCGCCAAGCACCTGTCGTCGACCACGCTCGAGCTCGGCGGCAAGTCGCCCGCGGTGATCGACGACTCCGCGGATCTCGCGAGCGCCGCCAACCGCCTGGTGTGGGGCAAGTTCGTCAACGCCGGCCAGACCTGCATCGCGCCCGACTACATCATGGTCTCCGAGCGCCGCGAGCGCGCGCTGGTCGACGAGCTGCGCCGCGCGATCGCCGAGATGTACGGCGCGAGCGAGGACGATCGCAAGAAGTCGGGCGACCTGTGCCGCGTGATCAACCCGCGCAACTTCGACCGGCTCAAGGCCATGCTCGACGACAGCGTGCGCCAGGGCGCCAAGGTCGAGATCGGCGGCGGCACCGATGCGGCGGAGCGGTTCATCGCGCCGACCGTGCTCACCAACGTCAAGCCCGACCAACCGGTGATGGCCGAGGAGATCTTCGGCCCGATCCTGCCGATCCTGACCTACAAGAAGCTCGACGAGGTGCCGCCGTTCATCACCGCGCGCGACAAGCCGCTCGCGCTCTACGTGTTCGCCAATGACCAGCACGCGATCGATCAGGTCATCGACAACACGACCGCCGGCGGCACGTGCATCAACAACACGGTGATCCACTTCGTCAACTCCAACCTGCCGTTCGGCGGCATCGGCCCGAGCGGCACCGGCAGCTACCACGGCTACTTCGGCTTCAAGGCGTTCTCCCACGAGCGCGCGGTGCTGCGCCAGGGCCGGATCGACATGCTGCGCTCGGTCTATCCGCCGTACGGCCCCAAGGTCCACAAGATGATCAAGTGGATGTCGAAGCTGTTCACGTAGCGGGTTGCGGAGAATCCCGGTGGCCGACCCGCGCCGGCACATCGGATGCGAGCGGCCGCACGGCCTGGTCGCCGCCGGCGCGGCCGGGGCTGACTTGAGGTATCGTCGGGGATCATGGCAGTCCCATCCGGCGGAGCCGGCCGCAACTTCGTGATCGCGATCCTCGGGCTCGGCGCGATCGGGTTCGCCGTGTTCGGGATCCAGTGGCTCGCCAACCCGACCGGCATGGCCGCGCCGCTCGGCATCATGCTCACCAACGGCGACGCGACCTCGGACGCGCGCGCGGTGTACGGCGGGCTCGAGATCGGCTTCGGCCTGTTCCTCGCGTACAGCGCCGCCGCGGCGTCGCGGCGGACCCAGGGCCTGGCGGCGGGCGCGCTCACGCTCGGCGGGCTCGGCCTCGCGCGGATCGCCGGCATCGTGGTCGCGCCCGGCGGCGCCGGTCACCCGACGTTCGTGCTGCTCGCCACCGACCTCACCGGGATCGCCGTGTTCGTCACCGCGTTCCTGGTCAGCCGGCGCGTCGATCGCGCAGCCTGACCGCAGGCTCCGCCTCGTCGAGCAGGGCGCGCAGCGCGCGGGCGTTGCGCACCGCGTGGCCCTCGGCGTCGTTGTCGAGGTACACGAACACCTCGCGACCCTCGGCGGCCCATGCCTGGGCGTCGGCGGCCCACCGGCGCAGCGACGCGCCGCTGTAGCTCGAGGCGTACTTGCGGGTGTGGCCGTGCAGCCGCACGTAGACGAAGTCCGAGGTGACCTCGCGCCACATCGGGAAGTCGGGCGCATCGCCGAGGCAGACCCCGACGTTCGCATCGCGCAGCCGGTCGGCGACCGCGGGGATGAACCACGAGGCGTGGCGCAGCTCGAGCGTGTGGCGAACCGGCCAGCCGCGCAGCGCGCCGAGAAAGTCGTCGAGCCGCGGCAGGTCAATCGTGAAGTTACTCGGCAGCTGCCACACCACGGCGGCGAGCTTGTCGCCGAGCGGCGCGGCCTGATCGCGCAGCCGGATCACCGAGTCGGCGCAGTCGCGCAGCCGCTTGTAGTGGGTGATGAACCGGTGACCCTTGAGCGCGAACCGGAAGTCGGCCGGAGTCTCGGTCCGCCACCGCGCGTAGGTCGCCGGCGCGATCTGGGTATAGAACGAGCCGTTGATCTCGAGGCTGTCGAACGCGCGCGACGCGACCTCGAGCCAGCGCCGCGCCGGCACGTTGCCGTACAGGTGCGCGCGCCAGCCGCGGTAGACCCAGCCGCTGGTCCCGACGAAGATCGGGCCCGGGCTCGGCTGCCGGGTCAGCGGCAGCGCGGTGTCGTGGCGCATCGTGGCCTCGCTACGCCGGCAGCGACGCGGCGTGATCGGTCTCGGACGATACGTTGCGGCGCGGCGCCTGCTCCATCAGGTCCTCGAACATCGCGAGCACCTCGTTGCCGAGCGCCGCGAGCTCGTCGTTACTCATCGCCTTGCGCAGTACCGGAAATAACTTGCTCTCCTCTTCTTCGTGCGCGTGGTGCGACACTTCTTCCTTGAGCACCGTCAGCTTGGCGGCAAACTCGTCCTGATCGACGTCGGGATCCATCTCGATCAGGTCGGCGAGCACGCGCTTGATCGCGAGGTGCTCCTCGACCGCCTCGTGCAGCATGTCCACGGTCCGCGCCTGCAACACGCCGGGGTAGAAGATCTTCTCCTCGACCGTCGCGTGCGCCGCCAGCTTGTCGGCCAGCTCGCGGAACGCGGCCACCTTGTCCCCGGTGCCCGCCTCGAGCTGAGCGAACAGCTGATCGACCTCGCTGTGCTGGCTCTGGAGCAAATCCAGGACATTCACCATCTGAGAAGCTTTGTTCATACCCATCTCACGTGCAGCGACGGTGCCAATCGGGCCTGGCCCGCGACCCTCGCCCGTCGAGCCGCGGCGGCCTTGCCAGCTCCGACACGCATGGCCCCCCGCGTCCGCGCGCCGCGGCTCACGCGCTCGCAACGCTCCGCGGCGATCGCACACCACGTCATCGGCGCGCAGCGAGGTCGACGGCTCCCGTCGCCGCCGGTAGGATGCGACCATGCCAAGCGTACTCGGAATCGGCGGCATCTTCGTCAAGTCGAAGGACGCGACCGCGTTGCAGGCCTGGTACCGCGACATGCTCGGGCTCGACGTCCAGGACTGGGGCGGCGCCCAGCTGTGGTCGCCCCCCGGCAAGAGCTACTCGGTGTGGAGCTCGTTTACCGCCGAGTCGCGGTACTTCGAGCCCAGCCCCCGCGACTTCATGATCAACCTGCGGGTCGATGACCTCGACGGCCTGCTCGGCAAGCTGCGCGCCCTCGGCGCCAACGTCCTCGACCGCCGCGAGGACAGCCCGGACGGCAAGTTCGGCTACGTCGTCGATCCCGACGGCACCCTGCTCGAGCTGTTCGAACCGGCGCCGGAGTGACCGCGGCTTTTCGTCCTACAGGGCTGCCAGCGATCAGTCGGCGCGGCGGGCCAGCCGACCTGCCGCCAATCGCAGCAGGTCGGCCTCTTGTGGTTCGCAGACATCATTGATAGCGTCTGAGCGTTTACCCTGGGAGCAAATATCTTGACGCAATGTCATTCTGTGTCCGGTCGGTGGTATCTGCGATTGATCATGGTCGGCGCGGTAGCTCACGCGGGCTGCGGCAAGGCCGTCGGAGAGGGCGCGCCAGGAGCTGACGCCGCGGTCGATGGCGCGCCTGACAATACCCCGCCGCCGGATAGCGCGGTCGCCACGGCGCCGCGCTGCGATCCGAGCAAGCCGTTCGGCGCGCCGATCCAGGTCGCCAACGTCAACAGCACAGCCCGCGATCAGGGCGCGATCCTGATCGACGAGCTCACGATGCTGTTCGGCAGCGACCGCAACACCATGACGAATATCTACTCCTCGACCCGCGCCTCGCTGACCAGCCCGTTCACGACGCCGGTCGCGCTCGACGGGCTCGATGGCGCCGACGTCGAGTCCTCACCGTCGGTGACCGACGACGGGCTCACGCTGTACTACGCGCACGCGGTGACGGGCTCGGTCAACGCCGGCGATCTCTATGTCACGCAGCGCACCAGCAAGACCGCGCAGTTCCCGGTGGGCACGCCGGTCGGCGTGGTCAACTCGACCAGCGATGAGGAAGACCCCTACATCACGCCCGACGGCTCGGCGCTGTACTTTGATTCGGCGCGCACCGGAACCCAGCTCCATCTCTACTCCGCAGTCCGGCAAGCCGACGGCTCGTTCGCCCCACCGCAGGAGATGTCCCTCAATACAAACGGCGTGGTAGATAGCCATCCCCACCTGAGCCACGACGGCTTGACCATCTACTGGAGCTCGACGCGCACCGACGGCGGTGCACAGCCTGGTACCGATATCTGGATGGCGACGCGATCGTCGACCGCGGGTGAATTCGGCACCGCCACGCGCGTGCCCGAGCTGAGCTCGTCCTCGAATGAATCGCTGTCGTGGATCTCGGCCGATGGCTGCGAGGCCCTCCTCCAGAGCGATCGAGCCCCCACCCTGGGCGCCCAGGATATCTTCATCGCACTCCGCCCGATGTGATTCGCCGGTGACATGAGCCCGGCAGTCACCGCCGGTTCTGCATCAGCGCGCGCACGGCAGGTGGGAAGTGGTCGGCGAGCATGGTGTTGTCGATCGTCAGGCCACCGCCGACTGCCTCGCGATCGTGGACCAGCTCGCCAAAGTCGAGGTACCACTTCACCTCGAAGGCGTTCCCGGACGGGTCGGTCAGGAACATCGCCATGCAGCTGTCGGGGTCCTTCGGGACCAACGTGTTGTGCCCGTCGACGTGGTTGAACGCCGGCGCCCGGCCGGTGCGCGTCAGGCACCACAGGTCGTCCGCCGGGACGTGGTGCGCCGCCATCGCATCGCCGACCTGCTTCCGGATGTTCGCGAAGCTGGCGTAGCTCGTGTTCGGGCCGAAGTGCGGCACCGGCACGAGCCCCTTGTTGCCGCCCATGTTGTGCCCGGCGTTCCCCGGCTTGTCGTCGCGGAGCGACGGCGGGACGTGGTCGGGGTCCGACTTCAGGCAGATGAAGTGGCGCTCCCACTCGAGCTCGAGGCGCTTCCGACCATCCCACTCGCCGTCGAACAGCAGCTTGCAACCGAGCGTGTCCACGAAGAAGGTCTTGGTCGCCTCGAGTTGATCGCTCATCAGCTGGGCGAGCATGTCCTTGGTGATCTTGCGACGGATCAGCGACACATCCGTCCGGTGGTTCGGCGACACGCGGAACTGCGCCGAGTAGACGAACGGCACCACCGGGAACCGCTCGGTGTACGCCGCGCCGCGCCGCGCCGCCACGAACAACACGAGCGGATAGCCGTCCGGATCCTTGAACACGATCGCGCTCGTGACCTCGCCGCCGCCGAACCGATCCACCACGTCGGTGACCTCGAGCCAGCGCACCGCCGCGCCGTGCTCGGCCACGCGCGCCATCTGCTTGGCGAAGAACGCGGGTTCGAGGATGCAGCCGAAGAACCCGGCCGGGAGGTCCTTGAACGCGATCGTCCCGACCTGGCCGCCTTGGCCGCCCGGGCCGCCCTGGCCACCCGGGCCGCCCGGACCCGCCTTCCACAGGGGCGCCGGACAATCGTGGGCGTTGGACCAGGGGCCGTGGCCCTGCGCGCCGATCGGGATCGGGCCGGCGTGGAACACGATGACCGAGCCAAACGCACCGTAGGACGCCCAGGAAGCGCCATACGCGGCCGGCTCGAGGCTCGCATGACCGCGGTCGACCGCCTTGTACAGCGGCCAGCCGAGGACGTTGTTGTAGAACGCCACGTTGCGCGCGATGTCCGCGGTCTCGACGGCGAGGTGGCAGGTCGCGAAGCCGAGCTCGTTCCGGACGCAGCCGTGCTTCGCCATGAACCGCGCGACCATCTCGTGGCGCGGGCTGCCCTCCGCGTGGCCGCCGTGAAACCCGGCGAGCGTGTTCAACATCTCGAACAGCTTGTTGCGCGATAGCGGCGCCGCGCCGGCGTCGAGCTCGGCGATCAGCGTGTCGGCTTCGTCCTGGCTCAACGGGACGCCCATCTCGGCCATCGCGTCGTGGAGCTCCTGCGCGTCGACCCGGCCGGCTCCGCGCTGGTCGATCTTCCGGTAGAGCGCCTCGAGCTTTCCGTGGTGATGGTGCATCGCGAGCTCGAGGACCACCGCGGAGCTGTCGTCGACGAGCCCCTGGTGGGTCGCCGCGGCGAGGCGGTCGAACGACGTCGCCCACAGCCGACCGTCGCGAATCACGTGGTTCGCCGAGGACAGGATCACGCCGAACGGATCGGACATCGCCGCGTTCGGGTCGACGCTCGCGACGGCGGCCCAGGTCTTCGGTCCGTGGCTCAGCTTCGCCGCTTCGGTGTTGCCGAGCACGACGTACGGGCCGCCCTTCGCCACGTTGATGTCGATCGGCAAGATGACCGCGACGTTCGGCAAGGCGACGCCGGCCGCGACCAGCGCCGCCTTCAGAGATTCGCCGGTGCGCCCGAGGTCGATGCGGGTCACCGTCAGCTCGTGGTTCCGGTCGATGATGCCGGACGCCGCGAGATCCCGCGCGATGCCGAAGATGTTCGTGGACGACTGGTAGTCGTGCAGGTGCTCGAGGTACGAACGGCGGAGCGTCCGCATGCAAGCGTCCATGTCGACGAGCTGGTGGTGCAGCCCGTGGATCGCGTCCGTCGCGAGCACCAGCGCCGACATGCCGCTCATGTTCGCCACCCCGAGGGCCGCGTCCCAGGCCTTCGGGATGTAGCGCTTGAGCAGGAACTTGTCGTGGCCGGGAGGCGCGGCGACCCAGTCGACGAGCGTCGAGGCATTGCGCATGGCCGCGGTCGGTCGTGCGAGCGCCTTGCTCGTCAGGCCGAACCGCAGCATCCCGCGCGCGCGCCCGCACGAGTCCTTGTCGCTCATCGCGGCGAACATCTGCTCGGCCGGGGTCGCCCAGTAGGCGCCGTACTTCAGGGGGTGGACGTCGGCCACGACGATGTCGCCGAGCACACTGGGGTCCGCGGAGCCGGCCGTGCCGAGCACCACGGAAAAGTGCCCGCCGCCGCCCTCGGTCCAGCCGTGCGCGATGCCGCTGTGGAAGTTGCACGCCAGCACTTCATCGGGGCCGGCGACGGTGTCGGCGAGGCAGGCAGCCCACAGGTCCTCGGGCGTGAGGCCGGACAGCGCATCGAAGTGGTGACAATCGACGAACACCGGGAGCTTCGCGTGGTGGATGTAGCGCGTCGCGAGGTCGAAGGTCTCGGCCAGCGTCATGCCGTCGCCGACCGCGCTCTCGACCGGAACCTGCACCAGCCAGAAGATGTCGTCCATCGTCGTCGGAAATCCGAGGGCCGACAGCGCATACGCAACGGTGGTGGCCTGGCAGCAGTTCAGCTGCTGCTGGACCGGCGCGCTCTCGAGGATCCGGACGAACTGCGTGAGGTGCGCGGCGACCTCGTCCGAGTGGAGCTGCTGCGAGACGCTCGCGGCGGTCTCGGCCATCACGGCCTCGACGTCGGCCTTGCTGAGCTGGTGCGAGGGCGTGCGGGCGATCATCGGTTTCTCCGGAAAAGGGTTGGACTCACGAAGTGGGGCCGCTAGGGTCGCGGCTCGACGTGGGCGAGCGTGTGCTTGCCGTCGGGGAACTCGACGTCGATGCGCTGCGCGTAGCGCGAGAGCACGGTGCCGCGGCCGAACTTCGGGTGCTCGATGACATCGCCGACCGCGAACGTGCGGCTCGCGGCGTAGGGATGCACCGGCTTCTCGGGGGCGCGCCACGCGATTCGCGCCAGATCGCTCAGGCTATCGATCAGGGACAGCGCGAGCTTGGCCGGCGTCTTGCCCGTGGCGGCGTCGCACGCCCGGATGATCGCGACCTCGCGCGGCGTCGCGCGCAGCGTGACCGGCTGATCGATCCGCGCCGCGGCGTCCGGCGCAGCGCCGGCGAGGACGTCTCGCGCGCGGTCGATCGCGATGCCCGAGGCGCGCGCGATGACGGCGTTGCGCGCCTCGAACAGCGCGTGCTGCGCCGCCTGCAACGCGTCGATCGGGACCTTGGGCTGCTTGACCAGCTGCAGGCCGCGCTCGTCGAGCTGGGCGGCGATCTTGGCGTACGAGGCGTGAAACCGCGGGTCGCAGCGCGCCTGGCCCTCGGCGATGATGGTCTCGCGGACCTGCGGCACCGCGAGCTCGACGTCGAGCACGCCGGCCAGCGCGGTGGCGACCTCGCCGCGCACGTCATCGCCGAGCAAGATCCGGAGGTCCGGCTCCTCGACCACGGTCAGCGGCAGCGCCGCGATCACGCTCTCGACGAGCTGGCGCGGCCTGGCGTTGCGCGGGCCGCCGCCGTCGAGCTTGATCTCGACCAGCCGCGCGACCAGCGCCGCGACCACGGCCGCGTGGTCCGCCAGCGCGGAGCGGTCCGAGATGTCGAGCGGCGGCAGCGCCTCGGCGAGCTCGGCGAGCACGCGGTCGAGCCCGGCGCGCACGCAGACATCATGGAACCCGCGGAGCAGGTCGCGCGCGAGCTGCTCGAGATCGCCGCCCGGCTTGCGGCGATCGAGCAACCGCTCCGCCAGCTCCTGCAGCGCGACCACCCGGGGCTTCGGAAACTCGATGACCATCGCGGCGCATCATACGGCCAAACCTGCCGGCCACATCGCCAGGGCCCGGTAGCTTTCCGTTTCGCCGAGATGATTCTGTTCGGAACGTCGAGAATTCGCAAGCCTGCAAGCTCGCGCGGAACCACGTAGGGTGCGCGGCCATGACGATCAACACAGCTCACAACATTGGGCCCGCACGGATCGACATCGCCTACGAGCAGCTCGGAGACCCGCACGCACCGCCCGTGCTGCTGATCATGGGCATCGGTGGGCAGCTGATCGCGTGGCCGGACGGGCTCTGCGACGAGCTGGTCGGGCGCGGCCTGCACGTCATCCGGTTCGACAACCGCGACGTCGGGCAGTCGACCCACCTGACCGGCGCGCCGCCGCCGGACCTGGCCGCGGCGATCGCGGGCGATCACAGCTCGGCGTCGTACACCCTGTCCGACATGGCGGCCGACGCCGTCGGGCTGCTCGACGCGCTCGGCGTCGACAGCGCGCACCTCGTGGGCGCGTCGATGGGCGGCTTCATCGCGCAGACGATCGCGATCGAGCACCCGCACCGCGTCCGCTCGCTGACGTCGATGATGTCGACCACCGGCGATCGGTCGGTCGGTCAGCCGCACGCCGATGCGACGCGCGCCCTCGCCGGCCCGCCGCCGACCAGCCGCGAGGCGATCGTGCAGCGAACCCTGGACGTGTTCCGCGCCGTCGGCTCGCCCGGCTTCCCCGCCGATCTCGAGGGCATCGCCGACCGCGCCGGCCGCGCGTTCGACCGCGCGTTCGATCCGCTCGGCATGGCGCGCCAGGCCGTCGCGGTCATCGCGTCCGGAGACCGGACGTCGCGGCTGCGTTCGCTCGACATCCCGGCGCTCGTGATCCACGGCGCGAACGATCAGATGATCGACCCCAGCGGCGGACGCGCGACGGCGGCGGCGATCCCCGGCGCCGAGCTCCTCGTGATCGACGGCATGGGCCACGACCTGCCGCGCGCGCTGTGGCCGCAGCTCGCGACCCGGATCCGGGCGCTCATCGAGCGCGGCGAGGCCGGGCGTTAGGTCCAATGCAGCGATGACACTGCATCGATCATCAAACCGAATCGACGCTGTGTGAAACGTGACGGGCGCAGCTCGAGATGCGGCAAGATGCGGCATCCGAAGTAAGGCTCGGTGACCGGCGCGGTCTTACGCTGCTCCATCGAGGATCCTGGAATGGCAGATCGCAATCTCGTTGGGTGCACGCTGGGTGACTTCGTTGTCATCGAGCAGATCGACGAAGGCGGTCAAGGCACCGGTGTATCGCTGCCAGCAAAAAGGGCTGCCACGCCACGTCGTCATCAAGGTGCTGCACGAGCAGCGGCAACACGACGGTGTCGCGCGCGAGCGGTTCAAGCGCGAAGCCCACCTGGCTGCCCATCTCCAGCATCCGTATGCCGCGCACATCTACGCCTGCGGCGTCGCCGAGCATGAAGGCACCGAGCTGTTGTGGATCGCGATGGAGCTCGTCGACGGCATCGCGCTCTCCAGCTGGCTGGCATTGCACGGACCGATGCCATTCGAACAGTTTGTGCCGTTCTTCGAGCACCTCGCCGACGCAGTGAAGACTGCGCACCAGCGAGGGATCATTCATCGCGATCTGAAGCCCTCGACCGTGGCCTGGCCCATCGCGACCGCGATGGCGGGGACCACGGGGGTGGCCTGGATCGTTGCAGCGGGGGCAGAGCGCTTGGGCAATTGCTCGTTGGTAGACATCGTCGTTCTCCTGTTCGAGGGTTCGAGCAGGAATAGCAGCGGCCACGCGCCGTCACTTGACCGCGCGTCTCAATGTGATTGTCCGGGCGTCTCAGCCGGCCGGCGGTCGGTGCGCCGTGGCCATCGCTTGCCGGGCTGGGGAGCCGAGCTCGAGCAGCCAGCTCATCACGTCTCGGCTCCCGGCAAGCTCGAGGATGCTGTACG
>DATBBB010000330.1:0-9865 GCA_036271215.1 Kofleriaceae bacterium
CGACATCAGCGAGATCGGCTCGCGGCCGCTGGTCACCGATCCCAAGCTCGGCTGGGAGACCTCGCTCCACTTGCAGGCCCCGGGCGCCGGCGGCCACACCCGGCTCGCCGGTGATCCGCTCGACGCCAGCAACGTCCGGCTGCAATCGAACACGCTGTGGATCGTGTTCGGCGTGCTGCTCGCGGTGCTGGTCGCCGCGGCGATCGTGATCGTCGTCGAAACCTGATCGCGCTTGAGGGTACCGCCGGCGGGTGCCATGGTGCGCGGATGGCGACTGCAGCGAACCCGGCCCCCGAGCGTCTGTCCAGCTACAACCCGGCGACCCACGAGCTGGTCGGCACGGTGCCGATCCACAGCGCGGCCGACGTCGATGCGGCGGTCGCGCGGGCGCGGATCGCCGCCGAGCGCTGGGGCGCGCTGTCGTTCGAGGCCCGCGGTGAGGAGCTGACCGCGTTCCGCAAGGCGATCGCGGCGCACGCCGACGAGCTCGCCGCGCTGCTCCACCGCGAGAACGGCAAGCCCGAGCTCGAGGCGCTGGTCGAGATCATGATGGCGCTGAGCCACGTCCAGCACGCCACCGCGTGCGCCGCGGCCGCGCTCGCGCCGCGCAAGGTGTCGGCGGGCGTGCTCGCCAACTTCCGCGCGACGATCAGCTACCACGCGCTCGGCGTGATCGGCGTGATCGGGCCGTGGAACTACCCGCTGTTCACGCCGATGGGATCGATCGCGTACGCGCTCGCCGCCGGCAATGCGGTGGTGTGGAAGCCGAGCGAGCTGACCCCGCTGGTCGCGGTCAAGGTCGCCGAGATCGCGGCGCAGACGTTCGCGCTGCCCGATCTGCTGCAGGTCGTGACCGGAGCCGGCGCGACCGGCGCGGCGCTCGCGAAGTCGGCGGTCGACAAGATCGCGTTCACCGGCTCGGCGGCGACCGGGCGGCGCGTGATGATGGCGGCGGCCGAGCGGCTGACCCCGGTGCTGCTCGAGCTCGGCGGCAAGGATCCGATGATCGTCGCCGACGACGCGGACCTCGCCAAGGCCGCGGAGGCCTGCGTGTACGGCGCGCTGACCAACGCCGGCCAGGCCTGCATCTCGGTCGAGCGGGTCTACGTCGCCGACGCGGTGCACGACGCGTTCGTCGACGAGGTCGTCAAGCAGGTCCGCGCGCTCAAGGTCGGCGGCGACGACGGTCACCTCGGCGCGATGACCAGCCCGGCGCAGGTCGCGATCGTCAAGGATCACCTCGACGACGCGGTCGCCAGGGGCGCCAAGGTCCTGACCGGCGGATCGGGCGCGATCAGCGGCAGCTACATCCAGCCCACCGTGCTGACCGGCGTCGATCACCAGATGAAGATCATGAACGACGAGACGTTCGGGCCGGTGATCCCGATCCAGCGGGTCGGCTCGCTCGACGAGGCGGTCAAGCTCGCCAACGATTCGAAGTACGGGCTCGGCTCCACGGTGTTCGCCGGCAAGAGCGCCCGGGCGCTGGCCGCCAGGCTGCGCGCCGGGATGACGTCGATCAACTCGGTGATGGCGTTCGCCGGGATCCCGTCGCTGCCGTTCGGCGGCATCGGCGACTCGGGGTTCGGCCGGATCCACGGCGACGAGGGCATCCGCGAGTTCACGCGGGTCAAGTCGACGGCCGAGCAGGTCATGGCGCTGCCGATCAACATGATGAGCTTCCGCCAGCCCAAGGACGCGCCGAGCCGGCTGCGCGGGATGATCAAACAGTTGTATGGCGACGGCGTGGTCGCCAAGGCCGGCGACTGGTTCCGCAAGCTGCGGAGTTGACAACTCCTGGCCTATTCCTGGGCGCCCTGGGCGACCCAGTCGTAGATCACCTGGTAGTCGGTCGGGTCGTTGTCGAAGTCGGTCGGCAAGTTCTTGGCCCACTCGGTGGGATCGGTGCTCTCGGTCGTCGACGGCATCCGGCGGTCGCCGTAGGTCGCGTTGTAGCGCACGCCCTTGCTGCCCCACCAGACCAGGCCGGTCGGCGAGCTGCCGCCGGTCTCGTCGGGGCGCGCCCGGACGAGCAGGTCGGTCAACGCCGGGACGCCGGGCTCGACCAGGTACTCGGCCTTGGTGATCGCCTGGATGCACTGGTCGAGCGTGACGCCGCCGCTCGGGTTGGCGGTCCGGCAGTCGAGCGTGTTCTCGGCCAGCGCGAAGTTGTTGTTGACCAGGTCATCCCGCGAGCCGGTGACCTTGTAGAAGTCGGCGTTGTTGGCGTGGGTCGGGTTGTGGCAGGCGATGCAGTGGACGCCGAGCAGCGGCTTGACGTCGGCGTAGGTCACCCGCTTGTGGGTCTCGGGCATGCCGACGCCGGCCGGCACGGTGCCGGGCGTGCCGTCGGGGTTGATCACCGCGGCGCCGGTGTAGCGCTGATCTTCGACGCCGGCGACCACGAGGATCGCGGTGGTCGGGACCGCGGGCAACGTGACGTTGACGGTGCCGGTCGCGCTCGAGACGAACGCGCCCTGGACGAGCGTGCCGCGCACGGTGTTGGTGAGCAGGCCGTTGACCCGGCCGTCGTTGGCGGGGATCAGGCCCGACGGCTGGCCGGCGACGGTCGCCGGTAGCAGCAGGCCGGGGCTCTTGCGCGCCGCGGTCGAGGTGAACCCGGTCAGCGGGGTCTGGGTGGTGCCGTCGTACGTGTACAGCCACAGGTCGGTGATCACCGGCGTGACGCCGTCGCGCGCGGTGATCTCGAGCACCGCCGAAGCCGGGACGTCGGTGGTCGCGGGCGTGACCGTCAGCTTGGTCTTCAGGGTCAGCACGGCCTCCTGAAACGTCGGCGACAGGGTCGGCCCGGCGTCGACCGCCGCGTCGGGGCCGGCACTGGAACCGGGGCCGTTACCACTGGAATCATTGCCACATCCGGACGCGGTCAGCGCGGCGCAACCAATCAACAAGCTCACGCAGGCGATCATGGGGTCCTTGGAATCCTCGTCTCCGGCCAAGGCGGCCGGGCGAGATCACCCTGCATCAAGCTCGGGATAGTTCGCAAGTGATTTTCATTTTCATTTTCAATTTCAATTCAGCCAGGGTGCGATGCGGAACGCAGTGTTCCGGGCGCGGGCGCGGGCCAGCAGCGCGGCGCGATCCGCAGCGGCGCGGCGCGATGCGCAACAGCGCGGCGGCATCCGCAGAAGCACGGCGCGATCCGCAGCTCAGCCGGTAGGGAGGACTCGGGAGCTCAGCGACAGGCGGTGTCGGCGTCCGGGCACTTGAACCGGACGTGGATGTGATTGTCGTGCGCGGGCCAGTGGCGGACCAGGCCCTCGCTGGCGCCGCGGCCATGCGCGTACTGGAAGATCTTGCCGAGCCGATCCTCGCTGTAGCCGTGCTCGATCGCCCAGTTGTAGAGGATGCCCTGGACGTCGTAGTCGAGGAAGATCATCTGCACGCCGCCGTCGTCGTCCTCGGTGGCGCGGAAGCTCTCGATCAGCTTGAGCGTGGCGCCGCAGTCGAGGTTGTCCTCGGTGGCATGGACGAAGTTCTCGGGATAGCCCTCGGGCTGCTCGTTGTAGAACAGCCCGATGTCGACGTCGCGGCCGGACTGGTGCGAGCGATGCTGCGAGATCGCGCCGCCGGTCTCGGCCGACATGTCGCCGATCGCGAGCACGTGCTCGTCGGGGAACGCCTCGAGGGTCTCGCCGATCGCGCGCTCGACGAGCTCGACCGTGGTCTCGGTACCGAACGCGCGCGCCGGCCGGCGGATGACGTAGCCGTCGCCGGGCGGCAGCTGGGTCGGGTGCTGCAGCCGGCCCGCCCACGGTTCGCCGACGCTCTGGCCGTGCGCGACCTCGCGGGGCTCGATGTGCTCGCGGCCGCGCGCAGAGGTCGTGATCCGCGCGGCGCGGGTCTTGGCCTTGGCCGGCGACTCGGACTTGGCGGTCTTGCCGTGCCTGGCGTCGTCACTCTTCGACTTCGCCTCGGTCTCGGACTTGTGATGCTTGGTGGGCTTGCCGTCGTGCTTGGCGTCGTCACTCTTCGTCTTCGCCTGGCCCTGGACGGCAGACGACGCGAGCAGACCAGAGGCGACGACGAAACCGACGAGCAAGCGCATCAGATCGCGATGGTGACCTCATCGCAGGGCGGTGCGCCAGTTTCATCTTCATGATTTTGTGCGAACGCAACCGACGCGGTGCGCGCGTGTCATCCGCGCGGGCCGCTCGCGGATCGCATGTCGGTTTGCATCGCCGTTTTCTTGCACCGCTCGGCCAGGATCTTGGCGATCGGCGTCAGATCGTCCTGCAAGGTCTTGGCGAAGTCGGCGCGGGTCAACGTCTTGCCGGCGAGCACCAGCGCACGCACATCACCACACGCGCGGTGGGCATCGGCGATCGGCGCCGCGCCGCCGTTGTAGACCCGGGTCTCGGTCAACGACGCGTTGTTCGGCCGCCGCTTGAGCTTCAGGTCATCGACCAGCTCGTCGATGATCTTGGCCTTGGCGACCAGCTTCTGGGCGCGCGGCGCCACGCCGTCGTAGACCGCCTTCAGCTGATCGTAGGCGTCGAGCAGGCGGGCGGTGCGCGGCAGCCGCGTGGCCTGGCCGAGCGTCCACGCCAGATCCTCGGGCGAGCCGGGGCCGAACCGCACGGCGATCCAGTGATCGGTCAGCGCGTCGGCGATGTACGACGCGAAGCTCTCGTTGAAGAACGGCTCGTCGGGCACCAGCACGGTGGCGTGGACCGACTCGTGGAGGATCACGTTGGCGAGCTCGGGTAGCGCGTCGTCGCCGCCGCCGAGCATGGTCGACAGCACCGGATCGGAGAACCAGCCGCCGGTCGAGTACGCCGACGCCGGCCGGACGATCGCGTCGTAGCCCTTGGCCTCGAGCGCCTGCTTCTGCTCGACGCCGTCCTGCTCGTCGAACCAGCCGAGCCCGGCGAAGCAGCCGACGATCGGGAAGCACCAGCGCAGCGGCTTGAACGCGACCGGATCGGCCGCGCCGACGAACCACACCGCCGCCGGCCGGCCGAGCGCCGAGTAGGTCGCGTAGTTGCGCTTGATCTTGAGCCCGTAGCTCCGGCCGTACTGCTTGATCTCCGGGATCTCGGCGAGCATCAGCGCGGTGCGGGTCGGCGTGCTGGGATCGCGGACCACGTCTTCGATCGGCCGCGCCTTGCCGAGCAGCTCGAGCTGGCCGTGCGCGGCCTGCGCCAGGTAGCGCGGCATCAGGCAGCCGGCCGAGGCGGCCCCCAGGGCGAGCACGGCGGCGGTCGCGGCAGCGAGCCGGGCGGCGCGGCTCATAGCCTGGCCGCGATCGACTTCGCGAGCTCGGCGCCGTCGGTCAGCCGGGTCGGATTCCATTCGAGGCCGAGCCCCGCGCCGTCGTCGTACTTGGGGATGATATGGAAGTGGACGTGGAACACGGCCTGGTGGGCCTCGGGGCCGTTGTTCTGCAGGACATTGAACGCCCGCGCGCCGGTCGCCGCGAGCACCGCGCGCGCGATCCGCGGCAGCACCCGGCCGACCGCGGCCGCCGCGTCATCGGACAGCTGGTCGATCGTCTCGGCCGGCTCCTTGGGGATGATCAGGGCGTGGCCGCGCGACAGCGGGCTGACGTCGAGGAACGCCAGCACGGCGTCGTCCTCGTAGATGCGGTGGCACGGGATCTCCCCGCGCAGGATCTTCGCGAACACGGTCTCGGCCATTGCAGCGCAGCGTAGCGTGGTCATGGATCGAAGCGGTAGCCCGAGCCGCGCACCGTGACGAACCGCCGCGGCTGCTCGGGATTGGCTTCGAACCGCTTGCGGAGCTGGCCGACGAAGTTGTCGACCGTGCGCACCGAGCCGGCCGACTGACACCACACCAGGTTGAACAGCTGGGTGCGCGAGAACACCTGGCTCGGGTGGGTGACAAAGAACACCAGCAGCTCGAACTCGAGGTGGGTCAGCTTGACCTCGGCGCCGCCGCGGCTGACCAGGCGCTGGCCGACCTCGATCGTGACGTCGTCGAACCCGAGCGAGTCGACCGGCGGCGCCGGCGGCGCTGGCGGCGGCGCCGCCGCCACGGCCGGGGCGGTGCGGCGCAGCACGGCGTCGATCCGGGCGAGCAGCTCGGCGAGCGCGAACGGCTTGGTCACGTAGTCGTCGGCGCCGAGCCGGAGCGCGGCGACCTTGTCGAACTCGCCGTCGCGCGCCGATAGCACGATCACCGGCACGATGTTGTCGGAGGCGCGCAGCGCGGTCAGGACCTCGAGGCCGTTCTTGCGGGGCAGGTTGATGTCGAGCAGGATCAGCGCGAAGTCCTCGGCCTCGGTCTGGGCCAGCGCCTCGACGCCATCGCGCGCGATCGTGCTGGCGTGGCCGGCGAGCTTGAGGTTGAGCGCCAGGCCGGTCGCGATCGCGTCGTCGTCCTCGACGATCAGGATCCGGCCATTCATGCCGTGAGCCTCGGGGCCGGAGCCTCGCCGGCGATCACCACGCGCTCGCGCTGGCGGCGCAGCCGGATCCGGAACGCGGTGTGGCCGGGCTTCGACTCGAAGTCGAGCTTGCCGCGGTGGCCGCGGACGATCGCGCTGACGAACGACAGCCCGAGGCCCACGCCGGGCGCGCCGCTGGCGTCGGCCGCGCGGCCGCGCTGGAACTGCTCGAAGATCGTGCGCTGCTCGGTGGGGTCGATGCCGGCGCCGTTGTCGCGCACGACGAGCTCGATCCAGCGCCGGCTCTCGATCGCCGAGATCTCGATCTGCTTGTCGTCGCCGGTGTACTTCCAGGCGTTGGTCAGGAGATTGACCAGCGCGCGGACCAGGGTCGGGCGGTCACCGGTGACCTGCAGATCAGGCGCCAGGTTGCGCAGCACCGGCGTCGGGTTCTTCAGGGTGATCGCGTCGAACGCGGCGATCGACTCATCGACCACGCTGGCGACGTCGATCACCTCGCGGGCGTAGATGTAGCTCGATTGCAGGCGCGATAGCTCGAGCACGCGGCCGACCAGGACCTCGAGCCGCTCGGTCTCGCGCGCGAGCAGCGAGATCACCTGGGGGCGGTCGGCGGGGTCGAGCCGGCCGTCGCGCAGCGAGTCGATCAGCAGGTGGATCGAGGTCAGCGGCGTGCGCAGCTCGTGCGAGACGTGCGACACGAAGTCGTTCTGGACCCGGACCAGCGCGGCGCCCCTGGACACGAACACGCTGCCCAGGATGTAGCCGGTGATGCCGCTGGTGCACAGCGTCAGCACCAGGACGCCGGACACGATCGCCGGTACCTGGCCAGAGCTGGTGGCGATCAGCACGATGCCGACCGCGAGCAGCGCGATCGTGGGCAGCGCGACCACGAACAGCAAGATCACCTGCGCGCGGCGCAGTTGCAGGTTCGCTCGCTGAAACCGCACGAGCGAACTATGCCACGTCGGGGGTCTCGTTCGATCCCGGAAGTAGGCCAGCGGCGTCGCGGGCGTCACCGCGGGCCGCGGCGCGGACGTGGTCGGGCACGCCGTGGAGATCCCAGACCAGGCCGAGCGCGGCGAGCCCGCGCAGCACGTAGTACGTCGCGTCGAGCTCCCACCAGTAGAAGCCCTGGCGCGCCGACACCTGATAATGATGGTGGTTGTTGTGCCAGCCCTCGCCCATCGTGATGATCGCGAGTACGGGGTTATTGCGCGAGTCGTCATCGGTGGCGTAGCGCCGGCCACCCCACAGGTGCGACAGCGAGTTGATCGTGAACGTGCCGTGCCAGCACAGCACCTGGCTGACGCAGAACCCCCACACGAACCAGTGGAACCCGCCGAACCAGCACGTCGCGGCGCCGAGCGCGACCGGCGGCAGCATCCACCACCGGTTGAGCCACACCAGCTCGGGGTAGCTCGCGAAGTCCTTGATCCGCGACAGGTCGGTACGCTCGAGGTCGCGGGTCAGGATCCAGCCGTGGTGCGCCCACCAGAACCCGGACTGCTTCACCGAGTGCAGGTCGCCCGGCGCGTCCGACTTCTTGTGATGCACGCGGTGATGCGCGGCCCACCACAGTGGGCCCTTCTGCGTGGTGAGCGTGGCGCCGACCCCGAGCACGAACTGGAACCACCGCGAGGTCTTGTAGCTGCGGTGCGAGAAGTAGCGATGGTACACGCCGGTGACGAAGAACATCCGCGGCACGTAGAGCGCGAGCGCGAGCGCGACGCCGAGCCACGACAGTCCGGTGATCGCGATGCCGATCAGCGCGGTGAGGTGGAGCCCCCAGTAGGGGATCGTCAGGCTGTTGAAGTAGACGTGACGCCAGCCCTTTGCCTGCGCGGCCTCGACAGCAGTGGTCATCCTGGCCTGGGGGTATGCCTCACCCGGCGAGGCCGCGAAATGAAATCGCCGGTCATCGTTTGGTCAGCGAAAATGTGCAGCCACGACGATGAGTTGCCGCGTTACGCGCGGTGTCAGCCGAACATCGTGAGCCACGCGATCGCGCCACCGGCGGCGCCGATCGCGATGCACAGCGCACCGAGCAGGAGCTTGCGCCAGGGCGCCGTGGACAACAGCGTGGGCGCCGCGGGCAACAGCGCCGGTGCACCGGCCGCGGCGGGGACCAGCACCACGCCGGACACCGGGCCTGACTCAAGAGCCGTCGAACATTCGTTCGCCGCTCTTGTCGATCGGCTTGCCGGCATATTGCCGGCCGCGCCTGTCCGGAAAAGATCGTCAGCTCGGGGACTCGCTGACTCCGGCGCGGCCAGCGCGTGGAGCGCCGCGGAGACGCCCTGCGGTGGAACCGCGGGTTGGCTCATCGGCTGCGGTGGAATCGGCACCACGGCTGCGATCACGGTGGGGACACCGGCCAGCATGATGATCTCGGGCGGCGGGAACGGCGTGGGTGGCCGGCTCGGCCGGCTCGGATCGCAGGGCCGGCTCGGATCGCAGGGCCGGCTCGGATCGTAGGGTTGGCTCGGATCGTAGGGCCGGATGATGCCGGGCATCGAGGTGCGCGGCGCCGGCCCCGGCGGCGGTGGGATCTCGAGACGCGACGGCCGCGGCTCCACCATCGGCGGTGGGCTCGACGAGCGCGGGAACCGCGACGGCTGCGCTTCGCGGGAGAACCGCTCGAGCTGAGCTCCGCCCTGGATCGGCACCCCGACCGGGATCGCGGTCAGCAGGTCGGCCGCCGGGACCGGCGCCGCGGCGATCTCGACGCCCTGGAGCGCACCGGCGAGCGCGCGCTGCACCGCGCCCATGGTCTGCGGCCGGTGCATCGGATCCTTGGCGAGCATGTTGGCGATCAGCGCGTCGAGCTCGGGCGAGATCTCGGGTGCCAGCGAGCTGGCGCGCGGCGCGGCCTGACGCTGGTGGCACTCGATCAGCTGGCGCACGTCGCCGTCGAACGGCGAGCGGCCGGTGATCAGCTCGAACAGGATGCAGCCGAGCGAGTAGATGTCGCTGCGGTGATCGGCCTGCGCCGCCGACCGGCACTGCTCGGGCGACATGTAGCGCGGCGTGCCGAACACGATCTGGGTTTCGGTGTGGCCGTCCTGGCCGAGCTTGGCGAGGCCGAAGTCGAGGATCTTGACCCGCTCGCCCTCCGGCATCGCCGGATCGGGGACCAGGTAGATGTTGTCGGGCTTGAGGTCGCGGTGCAGCACGTCGACCCGGTGGGCGGCCTCGAGCGCCGAAGCGACCTGGCGCACGATCTCGACCGCGGCGGGCGGCGTGAACCGCACCGAGCGCGCGAGCCGGTGCGTCACGCTCTCACCGGCGAGCAGCTCCATCGCGATGAACGCGGTCACGCCGGCGGTGGTCTCGACCCGGCCGCAGTCGTGGATCATCACGATACCGGGATGCGCAATTCGCGCAGTGGCGCGCGCTTCCTGGAGGAAGCGCTGGACGATCTCGGGGTTGGTGAGGTGGGTCGGGCGCAGGACCTTGATCGCGACGTCGCGCTCG
>DATBBB010000331.1:0-25499 GCA_036271215.1 Kofleriaceae bacterium
GATCAGCGATGGCTGGGCAACCCCATTTCAAAAATTGACCTCCGAGACCCCGGTCGTCGCTCGACTGTTCAGTCAGAACCTGTTCGAGCGCTTCAATACGCGCGAAGGTTCCAAGCTGTTTCCGCTCGATCGACTACTGAAAAAGGCATACCGCGAGCTGGTCAACGACGCCGTGTTTCATGGCGGAGCTGTCGGCGTTGAACAGAACGAGCAACTCGCGCGGCGCCTGCGCCTGCGATTCCCCGGCAAGCAAGAGACCTCGCTACCCTTCATGACCTGGACCGCGGGGCAACGTGAGTTCACGCCGTTGCTGCTAGGGCTGTATCACTTGCTGCCGCCGAGGAAACCAAAAACGGACGAGAACGTCGAATGGGTCGTGATCGAGGAGCCCGAGATGGGACTCCATCCACAGGCTGTCACGGTAGTCATGTTGCTCGTGCTCGATCTGCTGTGGCGCGGCTATCGGGTGGTGCTGTCGACTCACTCTCCGATCGTCGTCACCGCGGTCTGGGCGCTCCAGCGCCTCGCGGAGTACCGAGCCTCGTACCAGCTCGTCTGCGACGCGTTCAGTGTGCCGACACGGCACCGTACGAGTCTGCGCCCGGTCGCCGAGGCCGCGCTGACCAAGCAGTTCGCCACCTACGTCCTGCAGTATCGGGGTGGATACACCACAGCGGTCGATATCTCGAAGCTCGATCCCGATGATGATGACGATGTGGTGTCGGGCTGGGGCGGACTGGCTGGATTCAGCTCGCGGTTCGGCGAAGCCGTCCGCACCGCCGCCAATCAAGCGCCCGTGGAGAACACATGAGCGGAGCAGTGACCCGCGCGTTGAAGGGCAGCTACCTCGAACCCAAGATCCGTGCAGGTATCCCGCCTCGAAGCCAAGCATCTGGCAGCGCTGCCCAAACGCGCTGTGCGGCCAGCGCCGCGGCGGCCGAAGTCGCGCCGGTAGCCGGCCGCTTTTTCTGCGCAGGCCGCATGCTAGGGTCCGCGACCGATGTGGGCCGAGCTGCACCAGGCGCTGACCAGCGGGGCGACCGTGATCGCACACGGCGCGACCGCCGGGTGGTCGGCGTGGCTGGCCGCGCAGCTGCCCCGGATCGACAGCGCCGGCGCCGACGGGAACGCCCACGGCGGCGGCACGGGCGTGGTCGTGGTGGTCGCGGCCGATGACCAGGCGGCGCGCCGGCTCGAGGCCGATATCCGGTTCTTCTGGGGCGGCGCGCACGATCCGGCGGCGGTGCTCGACGAGATCGCGGTGCTGCCCGGGATCGATGTCTCGCCGTACGCGGATCTGTCGCCCGACCGCGGCTGCATCGTCGAGCGGATGGCGACGCTGTACCGGCTGACCCAGCCCGCGCTGCGGCCGCGGATCGTCGTGACGTCGGCCGAGGCGCTGGTCCGCCGCACGATGGCGCCGGGCGAGCTCGCGGCGCGCGGCACGACGCTGCGCAAGGGCGGGACGATCGATCGCGACGAGCTCGCCGCGCTGCTGATCGCCGGCGGCTGGGCGCGCACGCCGGTGGTCGACGAGCCGGGCACGTTCGCGGTCCGCGGCGGCGTGATCGATGTCTACGCGCCGCTCGCGCCCCACCCGGTGCGGATCGAGCTATTCGGCGACGAGATCGAGTCGCTGCGCTGGTTCGAGGCCGAGTCGCAGCGCACGCTGCGGCCGATCGACTGGGTCCACCTGCACCCGGTGCGCGAGACGATCACGACCGGCGCGCGCGACGTGCGGACCCGGCTGCGCGAGTACGCCGACGAGATCGCCCACCCGAGCAAGGCGACCCGCCGGCTGATCGAACAGCTCGAGAGCGGCGACGTGTTCGTCGGCATCGAGGGCCTGACCCCGGCGTTCCACGACGAGCTGGTCGCGCCGGCCGCGTACGTCGAGGCGCTCGGCGGCGGCGCGCGCTGGCTGGTGGTCGATCCCGAAGCGTGCCGCCGGGTCGCCGGCGACGCGTGGGCCGAGGCAGAGGGCCGGTTCGCCGAGAAGCAGGGCGCGAAGCAGCTGCTGTATCCGCCGGCGCGCCACCTGGTCGAGCCCGACGCGATCGGCGCGTTCACCGCCGCGGGCCGGATCGAGCTGCCGTCGCTCGAGCTGCACGACGCGCGGCCCGACGGTAAGAATGACAGCAGAACCGACCCGATCAAGCTCCGGGTCGAGGTCGATGATCTGCGGACGCTCAAGCAGGAGCTCGACCACGCGCGCACGTTCGGCGATACCGAGCACGCCGGCCCGCTGGTCGCCGCGCTCGGGCGCTGGCGGCGCGACGGGCTGCGGGTCGCGATCGCGTGCGATTCGCAGAGCCGCAACGACCGGCTATTCGGCGTGCTGTCCGCGCGCGGCGTCGAGGTCCGGCTGGCGGACGCCGCGGATCCCCAGGACCGGCCCGGCGCCGTCGCCGGCGTGACCCTGATCGCCGGCGCGCCGGCCCACAGCTTCGCGTCGCTGCGCGACGGTGTCGCGATCGTCACCGCCGCCGACGTGTTCGGCCAGCGCACCCACCACGCGCAGAGCAAGCGGCGGCGCGCCAAGGACGCCCTGCTCGGCAGCGTGGGCGACTTCTCGCAGCTCGCCGCCGGCGACTACCTGGTCCACCAGCGCCACGGCGTTGGCCGCTACCTCGGGCTCAAGAAGCTGGCGGTCGGCACGACGTCGCTGCTCGCGACCACCGCGGTCGGCGCCGCCACGCCCCAGCTGCAAGAGATCGACACGCTCCAGTTGGAATACGACGGCGGGACACTATATCTGCCGGTCTACCGGCTCGGCGAGGTCCAGCGCTATGTCGGCGCCGAGGGCCACGCACCCAAGCTCGACAAGCTCGGCGGCGTCACCTGGGAGGCGACGCGCAGCAAGGTCGCGCGCCACGTCCGCGCGCTCGCCGAGGAGCTGCTCCAGCTCTACGCCCAGCGCGCCGCGCTGCCCGGCCACGCATTCCCGCCCGCCGACGACAGCTTCCGCGAGCTCGAGGCGACGTTCCCGTTCGACGAGACCCCGGATCAGGCGGCCGCGATCGACGCCGTGCTCGGCGACATGGAGTCGCCGCGCGCGATGGATCGCCTGGTGTGCGGCGACGTCGGCTACGGCAAGACCGAGGTCGCGCTGCGCGCGATCTTCCGCGCCGTGCAGGGCGGCAAGCAGGCCTGCGTGCTCGCGCCGACCACGGTGCTGGTCGAGCAGCACTTCCGCACCATGACCGAGCGGTTCGGCGGGTTCCCGGTCACGCTCGGCAAGCTGTCGCGGTTCCAGAGCAAGGCCGAGCAGATCGAGACCGTCAAAAAGCTCGCCGAGGGCAGGCTCGACATCGTGGTCGGCACCCACCGCCTGCTGTCGGCCGACGTGCGCTGGAAGGACCTCGGGCTGCTCGTGATCGACGAGGAGCAGCGGTTCGGCGTCGCCCACAAGGAGCGGATCAAGAAGACCCGGACCCAGGTCGACGTGCTGACGCTGACCGCGACGCCGATCCCGCGGACCCTGCACCTCGCGATGGCCAACCTGCGCGATCTATCGATCATCGCCACGCCGCCCGCCGATCGCCGCGCGGTGCGGACGTTCGTGTCGCGGGTCGACGACGTGACGATCCGCGAGGCGATCGAGCGCGAGCTCGGCCGCGGCGGCCAGGTGTTCTTCATCACGCCGACGATCGGCAACATGGGCCAGCGCGTCCGCGACCCGCGGCTGCCGGCCGACGGGTCCGGCGAGCCCCACCGCAAGCTCAAGCCGCGCGACGATGACCGCACGATCCTCGCGTGGGCCGAGTACCTCCAGGGCCTGGTCCCGGCGGCGCGGATCGGGGTCGGCCACGGCGGGCTGTCGGCCGACGAGCTCGAGAAGGTCATGCTCGGGTTCGTGCGCGGCGAGCTCGACGTGCTGGTCGCGACCACGATCGTCGAGAGCGGGCTCGACATCCCGCGCGCCAACACGATGTTCATCGCGCGCGCCGACGCGTTCGGGCTCGCCCAGCTCTACCAGCTGCGCGGCCGGATCGGCCGCAGCCGCGAGCGCGCGTACTGCTACCTGCTGGTCCCCGAGCCCGAGCACATCACCGAGGAGGCCCGCCGCCGGCTCGAGACCCTGCAGCGGTTCACCGAGCTCGGCGCGGGGTTCCAGATCGCGTCGCAGGACCTCGAGATCCGCGGCGGCGGCGAGCTGCTCGGCGCCAAGCAGTCGGGCTCGATCGCCGCGGTCGGGTTCGATCAGTACGTCAAGATGCTCGACAGCGCGGTCGCCGAGCTCGGCGGCAAGCCGATCCACGCCGCGATCGACCCCGAGCTGTCGATCGAGACCCCGGGGTTCATCCCGGACGACTACGTCCCCGATCCGGGCCAGCGGCTCGAGCTGTACAAGCGGCTGTCGGCGATCGAGACCGACGACGACCTGCGCGACGTGATGGCCGAGATCATCGATCGCTACGGCCCGTCGCCGCCCGATGTCGACCTGCTCGCCGAGCTGATGGGGGTCAAGGCGATCGCGCGCGGCGCGGGCGTGCTGGCGCTCGAGATCAGCACGGTGCGGGTCGCGGTCGCGCTGCCGAACGGTGCCGATAGCCACCGGGTCGCCCGGGGCCTGATCGCCACCGGCTGGCGCAAGCTCCCGGACGGCCGGTATGCGATCGCCCCGCCGGCGCCGGGCGGTCCTGCTGGGGCCCGGCGGGCCTTGTTGGACGCGCTCGCTCGTGCTACCTGAACCTGTTGTGAATACTCGGCTTCCGGTCGCATGGCAGCACCTGGGTAGCGCGAGCCTGCTGGTGCTCGCGGGCCTGGCCGGCGCGTGCCAGAACCAGAAGAAGCTCGATGCGCAGGACCGGCCGGCC
This sequence comes from Kofleriaceae bacterium, assembly GCA_036271215.1. Classification (GTDB taxonomy): domain Bacteria; phylum Myxococcota_A; class Polyangia; order Haliangiales; family Haliangiaceae; genus JABFXX01. Next base: position 4,821 of record DATBBB010000331.1, read on the forward strand.
CCGGTCACGACCCCGGCCACCCCGGCCGCCCCGGCGCCGATGCCCGGGAGCCCCGGACCCGCCACCCCGGCGCAGAGCGCCGAGGAGCTGCGCGCGCCGCTCGCCAAGATCGACGACGTGACGATCACGCTCGGCGAGCTGCAGGAGCGGATCAACCGCCAGTCGCCGTACATCCGCGCGCGCTACACCTCGCTCGAGCAGAAGAAAGAATTCCTCGACTCGCTGATCCGGTTCGAGGTGCTCGCCAAGGAAGCCGCCCGCCGCGGCCTCGACAAGGACCCCGAGGTCGTCCGCACGATGAAGCAGGTGATGATCCAGAAGCTCATGCGCGATGAGCTCGACCTGAAGATCACCGCCGATACGATCACGGATCCCGAGATGAAGGCGTACTACGACGCCAACCTCGCCGAGTTCGTCAAGCCCGAGGAAGTCCGGATCTCGTCGATCATCATCAAGAACCGCGCGCAGGCCGATCGCGTCGCGCTCGAGGCGCGCGGCGAGCCAGGCAAGACCAACAAGGGCTTCCGCGACCTGGTCAACCGCTACAGCCAGGACGAGGACTCCAAGCTGCGCGGCGGCGACCTGCGGTACTTCGACGCCCAGACCAAGGATGTCCCGGCGCCGGTCGTCAAGGCCGCGTTCGCGCTGGTCAACACCGGCGACGTGTCCGGCGTGGTCGACGCCGGCAACGGCACCTGGTACGTGCTCAAGCAGACCGGCCGCCGGCGCTCGATGACCAAGGGCTTCGACGACGCCAAGCCGGCGATCCGCAACAAGTTGTTCCGCGACAAGCGGGTCGCGGCGCAGAAGGACTTCGTCGATAACCTCAAGTCCGCGGCCAAGATCGAGATCAACGACGCCAACCTCACCAAGGTCCGGATCGACACCACGGCCGCGGTCGATGATGGCCACGGCCACGACCTGCCGCCGCTCCCGATGACCCCACCGCCGTCCATCCCACCCGGCCCGCCCAGCGTCACCGGCGGCCCGCCGGACAAGACCGGCGCCCCCTGAAGCGTTTCGTTGTCTTTCGCTCCACGTCATCCGCCACCGTCCCAGGCAACCAGGTCATCCCACTCGAGGTCCCATCGTCGTGCGTAGCTCTCGCTTGTTGTTTGCAGTCGCCCTGGGCGTGATGGCGGCGCTCGCCGTGGTGGGCCCGGGAGCCGCGCTCGCCGATCCCAAGCCCGGCAAGTCGGCCGCCGACAAGGCCGCTCGCGAAGGCAAGGAGGCCGCCGACAAGGCCGCCGCCGCCGATGCCGCCAAGAACGGCGATCCGGCACCGGCGCCATCTACGACAGGCGCGCCGGCGGATGCCGCCGGCGGCAAGTCCGCGGTCCGTCCGCCGACCACGGCCGGCGCATCGCCCAACAAGGGCAAGCGGCTCAAGGTCGAGTATGTCGTCGCGGTGATCAACGACGCGATCATCCTCAACAGCGAGCTCGAGGCGCGCCGGCTGCCGGTGCTCGGCGAGGCCCAGCAGATCACCGATCCCAAGGAGCGCGAGCGCCGGATCGCCAAGCTGACCAGCCAGGTGCTCGACGACATGGTCAACGAGGAGCTGATCGTCCAGGCCGCCGAGGCCGCCAAGGTCGAGGTCGAGTCGAGCGAGGTCCAGTCGGCGCTCGACGAGATCAAGCAGCAGAACAACCTCGACGATGCCGGGCTGACCGCGGCGCTCGCGGCCCAGGGCTACACGCTCGCCGGCTACAAGCAGGAGCTGCGCCGCCAGCTGCTCCGGCTGCGCGCGCAGAACCAGCTCGTCGCCCCCAAGGTCAACGTGTCCGACGACGACGTCCTCGCCCGCTACAACCAGATGGCGCGCCGCACCGAGCAGGTCCAGGCGGTCAAGCTGTCGCACATGCTGTTCAAGCTCCCCGAGCACGCCACCGAGCAGCAGATCGCCCAGGCCAAAGATCGCGCGAGCCAGGCGATGGCGCGGGTCAAGGGCGGCGAGGAGTTCGCCAAGGTCGCCGCGACCGAGTCCGACGACGACAGCACCAAGGCCACCGGCGGCGAGCTCGGCTGGTTCCAGCGCGGCAGCATGGCCAACCCCGAGTGGGAGCCGATCGTGTTCGCGATGGACAAGGGCGATGTCCGCGGCCCGGTGTCCGGCCCGCAGGGCTTCCACGTGTTTCAGGTCACCGAGATCAAGCGCTCGGACTTGAAGCCGTACAACGAGATGAAGGAGCAGCTGCGCAACGAGCTGCACCGCCGCGAGACCGAGAAGCAGACCCAGACCTGGATCGAGGACCTTCGCAAGAAGGCGTACATCGACATCAAGCTGCAGTAGCGCCGCGGATCGCGTCGGTCGGTCGAATTTTCACGTCGCGCGTGCCGTCCGGCACGCAACCGCGCTTTCAGGTAGGTGCGAAACCCTGATTCGGATCCATGATTTCCTGATGTTCACGGTGGATCCCAGGTCGCCCGCGATGCCGTCCGGTAGCGCAACGCATACAATCGGCCGCACTTGGGGGAACTGTGGCCGACAACCGCCGCCAGACTCGTCACGACGTCTCGATTCCGACGAAGCTTATTATCAACGGAACCTCGAACGATTGCACCATATTGAACGTGTCGCTCGGCGGCGCGCTCATCTCCGCTCCCGCGAAATACGCGATGGGGCAACGCATGGAAATCGTGTTTCATGTGCCCAAGGTGAACCACGAGATCTCGGTTGGCGTGACGGTTCGGTGGTCGGCGACCGATGGGGTAGGCATACAGTTCGACGGCCTCCGGGCGCGTGACGTATGGGCCCTCAACGAATTTTTCAAGCAGTTGCCGTCGTCGTAGCCGGCGTCGCGCTCGTCGGCTCGCCGGTGCTCGCCGCGCCGCCGGCCGTCTTGTCCCCGGAGTCGGCATCGGCCGCAGCCGCGCGCGGCGATCGAGCCGAGCGGATCGCGGTGATCGATCTCGACGCACCGAGCCCGAGCCCGAGCCCAGGCAGACCGCGCGATGACGCGGACAACCAGCTCCAGGCCGCGATCACCGCCGCCGGGTTCGAGCCGGTCACCGGCGATGGCGTCGAGGACGCGCTCGCCGGACGCGACGTCGATCGCGATACGTTCGAGCTCACGGCGGCGCTGGCCACCGCGCAGCGCGCGTTCGGCGAGCTGCGCTGCAACGAGGCGGTGCCGGCGGCGAACCAGGCGATCGGGATGGCCGCGGCGCGCCAGGCCGCCGGGCTGCCGGTGCCGGAGCTGTCGCGCGCGTGGATCTACGTGCTGCTGTGCGCCGACCGCGACAACCAGATCGACGCCGCGCTGACCGCCGCGAGCCGGCTGCACACGCTCGGCACCGGCGTGCGGCCCGACGAGGTGCCCGCGAGCGTGTGGGCGAAGTACCCGGTGATCGACAGCGCCGCGGATCTCGAGCAGGTCGCGCTCGACATCGCCACCGAGGAGCCCGGCGCCGCGATCTGGATCGACTTCCAGCGCGCCGGCGTGTCGCCGCTGCACATCGCGCTGCCCGCCGGCGATCACGTGATCGCCGCGGCGCTCGGGACCCGGCGCGGCTGGGCCGCGGGCACCGCGGTCCGCACCCAGCATCAGATCCAGGTCCCGCTGGTCGAGGCCGCCGGGACGTGGAGCGATCTCGCGCGCCGCGTCGCCGGCTGGCACGGCACGCTGCCGGCGCCGACCGAGCTGGCGTGGGTGCTCGCCCGCGTCCGCGCGCGGATCGTGCTCGTGCGCAGCGGACAGACGATCGCGGCCTGGGGCCAGGTCGGGCGGTCCGAGCTGCCCCACCCGCTCGGCGCCGATCACAGCGGCAGCGGCCCGATCCGCGAGGCCGACCGCGTGCTCGGCGTGGTCGCCGATCGGATCCACGCATGGAACGATCACGCACCGGATCCCGATCAGCCGCTGTTGCTCGACAGCGGGAGCGCCAGGCGCGGCGCCCGCACCGACGAGGGCGACAAGCCCACCAAGTGGTGGGTCTACGCGGCGATCGCCGGCGCGGCGGCGGTCGGCGGCGGCATCCTGCTGGTCAACGAGATCGGCACCGATCGCCAGCGCGTGGAGCTGCACTACCCATGATGGCCGGCGTCGTGACCGCCCGCGCCGCGAGCCGCCCGCGCCGCGAGACCCCGCGCCGTGAGAGGCGCGTCGTGACCGCCCGCGTCGCGATCGCCGCGATCGCCGGCGGCGTGCGCCGCGCGCTGGTCGTGCTGGCCGTGGTCGCGGCGCTCGTCGCCGGGCGCCATGGCATCGCGCCGGCGGCGGCCTCGCCGCACCTGGTGCCTGCCGCGCACGCCGGCCGGGTCACCGTGCTCGCCGAGCCGGGCCTCGAGCGCGTCGCGCAGCAGCTCGCCGACAGCGCCGAGACCGAGCTCGGCCGGATCGCCGCCGATCTGATCGACCTGCCGGTGCCGCGCGCGATCGAGGTCCACCTGATCCGCGAGGCGTCCGAGCTCGCCGAGGTCGCGCCCGAGGGCCGCGGCGCGCCGCCGTGGGCGATCGGCGTCGCGTACCCCGATCTCGGCGTGATCAGCGTGGCGATGCGGCGGGGCGCGCAGCTCGCCGATCCGGCGACCACGCTGCGCCACGAGCTCGCGCACATCGCGCTCGGCGCCGCGCTCGGCGCGCGCGCGCCGCACTGGCTGCACGAGGGGTTCGCCTACCAGCACTCGGGCGAGTGGTCGTGGGAGCGCACCGAGACCCTCGCCGGCATGGCGTGGGCCCACAGCATCATCGAGCTCGACGACCTCGATCGCACGTTCCCCCAGGACGAGCAGCCGGCCAACCGCGCGTACGCCGAGAGCTACGACTTCGTCGGCTACCTGTCGCGGCGCGGCCGGTGGGAAGACCCGAGCGACGACGGTGACCGCTGGCCGTTCCGCCGGTTCCTGCGCGACCTCGGCCAGGGCAGCTCGATGGACGCCGCGGCGATCCACGCGTTCGGCCGGCCGATCCACGCGCTGTTCGACGAGTGGCGCGGCGATCTCGGCAGCCGCTACTTCCTGGCGCCGATCGGCGTGCTCGGCATGCTGCTGTGGATCCTGTGCGCGATGCTGCTCGCCGCCGCGTGGTGGCGCCGCCGCCGGCAGAACCGCCGCCGGATCGCGCAGTGGGATCTCGAGGAGCGCTTGCACCGCGAGGCCGAGCCGCCCGCGCAGGTGATCGCGCCGCCGTACGTCGCGTGGCCCGGCGAGGATCCGCTCGCCGCCGAGCCCGATGACGACGAGCCCAGGCCCGCCGGCGATCCGCGCTGGATGAACTAGTCCTGATTCGATATCGGCGGTGGGCCACCGAGCGAAAGCGCATCATCGAGTTCAACGTGGCAATTCACACCAGCATTGGATTCTAGTAATAGTGTGATTTAGCGTTATTCGTGCACGTGATCCAGGTGCCTGTTATGATGATCGCAATATCAGCAGCAGGGCGACCGGTGTTTTCCTGAGGTAGCCGACCCCTGCCTACCCCGAAAATTCATGGCGCGATCTCAGAATTTTGCTGAGATAAATGTCGCACATCAGGCGCTCAACCGCTCGAAATTCGCCGAGGTCATACCTGGGGTCGATCCGGATCCCGTGCCATTGCAGGATGTTATCTCGTCGGGATCTGTTGCTAGGTGAGGTTCGCGCAAGACCGAACTCATGTGGGCACCAGGCATGCAGAGGCCCCGGCCCGTCCCGTGCCGGTACAGAAACATGAATTCGCCAATCGAAAGCAGTTGATTGACCTTAGCTGTCTTCCGAGGCATTCCCGCTCTCAGTTTTTCGCTTCCGGACTCAGTTTTTGCCCTGCACCGACGCTCGAACTTATGAGTAGGACAGTTTATCTCGATTCATCACTTGCACGATTAGAAATGTTCTGAGTAAATGCGCCGCGCTCGGAGCTGAATCGCAAGCTCCTCGGCATCAAGACATTTTTGCGACGGAGGGGCCTCATCGTGATGTCTGGTGGGTTCATGACTCGCGCCCGCGTATTCCGCGTGGCGCTCGTTGCAGCGCTTGTCGTTCACGTCGGACTGATTGCCGGCACCGCGAACGCAGACCCTGCTGAAGCGAAGAAGATCTTCACCACTCGCTGTATGGCGTGCCACACGTTCGGCAAGGGCGTGAAGGTCGGCCCCGATCTGAAGGGCGTCAACGAACGCCGGCAACGCGCGTGGTTGCTCAAGTTCGTCCGGTCATCATCGGTCGTGATCGCGAGCGGCGATCCGATCGCGGCCGACCTGTTCCAGCAGTTCAAGCAGCAGCGCATGCCGGACTGGACCGATCTCTCGGAGGATCAGGTCACCAGCATCCTCGACTGGCTCGGCATCAACGGGCCCGAGCAGCAGGAGCCCGACGCCCGGCTCGCCGAGGTCGCCACGGTCACCGACATCGAGACCGGCCGCGAGCTGTTCCACGGCGCACGCAGCCTCGCCAACGGTGGCAGCGCTTGCGCGACCTGCCACAGCATCCGCGACGAGGGCAACGCCACCGGTGGCACGCTGGCGCCCGACCTGACCAACGCGTACTCGGTCTATCAGGACGTCTCGATGACGCTGTTCCTCAAGCGCCCGTGCTTCCTGCGTTATCCGGAGTCGGCAGAATCGGCAGAGTCCGCGGAATCGCCAGGATTGGCAGGATTGACCTCCGCGACCCCGAAGCCGTTCCTCACCCCCGAAGAGTCGTTCGCGATCAAAGCCTATCTGCGCACGATGGCGGTGACCGCCCAGCCGGCGAGCGCGGGGCTGACCATGGCGAGCAAGGTCCGCGAGGGCGACGGCCAGGACCCGAGCACCCCGCCGCCGACGATCGCGGTGACTTCGGACAGGCCGACCGCACACCGTGCGGCCTGGGAGCCGCCGACCAAGCTCACGCCACCGGGGATCGGCCGCGGCGCGCACATCCAGGGCGAGCTGCTGTTCCTGGCGTTCCCCTACGCCGCCTTGCTCGTGCTGCTGATCGGGCTCGGCATCCGCTACGCGATCGCCCGCCGCCAGCCCGACGCGATCCGCCCCGCCGCCTCGGCGGCGTGGAAGACGCTCAGCGGCTCGAAGGCGTGGCGGACCGGGCTCGCCGTGACGTTCGCGCTCCACCTCCTGGGCCTCTTGTGGCCGCACGCGATCCTGGGCTGGAACGGCTCGCCGGCGCGGCTGTACTTGCTCGAGGCCACCGGCTTCGTGCTCGGCGTCGTCGCGCTGATCGGCTGGGTCCAGATCATGTGGCGCCACCTCGGCCGAGGCATCGCGTCGGCGCGCGCCGGCCTGGGCGAGCTCGCCGACTGCATCCTGCTCTCGGTGCTGTGCATGGCGGTGGTGTCCGGCCTGGTCACCGCGTTCCTCTATCGCTGGGGCACGTCCTGGGGCGCCGAGACGCTCGCGCCGTACATGAGCTCGCTGGCGCATGGCGCGCCGGCTCCCGTGCTGGTCGAGGAGATGCCGTTCCTGGTCCGGCTCCACGTGTTCGCGTGGTTCGTCGCGGTCGCGCTGGTGCCGTTCACCAGCGTGGCGGCGATGCTGCTCCCCGGCATCGACCGCGTGATGCTGCTGGTGGCCCGCCCGGTCAGCGCCGCGGCCGGCGCGGGCAAGCGGATCGCCGCCCGGCTCAGCCCGGCGCGCTGGCTGTGGCCCGAGGAAGACGCGGTCGATCTAGAGGGCGATGCGGACAACGCCCAGGAACCGAGCTGACCATGCGCCCACTCATGATCCTCCTTGGTGCGGTGATTGTCGTCGCCGCCGCGGTGATCGGTGTCCAGCACCTGTTTCGCATGGGCATGCAGCAGGGCTACGCGCCGGCCCAGCCGATCGCGTTCTCCCACAAGCTGCACGCCGGCGATAACCAGGTCCCGTGCCTGTACTGCCACTACGGTGCGCGGTCGAGCCGGCACGCCGGCATCCCGTCGTCGAGCGTGTGCATGAACTGCCACAACATCCTCGAGAAGCAGACGGTCGAGATCGAGCGGTTCAAGGAAGCCGCGCAGCTCGATCGCCCGCTGGTGTCGTGGGTCAAGGTCCATAACCTCCCCGACTTCGTCTACTTCAACCACAGCCGGCACGTGCTGTCGGGCGTGGCCTGCCAGAGCTGCCACGGCGAGGTCGAGAAGATGCAGCGCATCGAGCAGGTGATGCCGCTGACGATGGGCTGGTGCCTGTCGTGCCACCGCGAGCACGCCGGCGTGCCGACCAACACCCTCGAGCGCGCCGCGCTCCGGTTCAGCGAGACGCCGAAGCCCAAGACGGGCCTCGACTGCGCCAGCTGCCACTACTGAATGTCACCGAGGAAGTCTATGAGCGATCATTGCAACGGCGCGAAAGACAAGCTCGTGACCCTGGGCGCTCGCCGTCCACCTGCCCCGCCGCAGGACTACTGGACGAGCCCCGACGAGCTCCACCACGGCCCCGCGCTGCGCGGCGAGTTCCCCGGCGGCCTGCCGGAGATCCCGGCCGCCGCGATCCACCTGCCCGCTTCGGGCGAGCCGGCCACCGCCGGGGCCGCGCCCGACGGCCACAACCACGATCACGAAGACCACGATCATGACCACGATGGTGGCGATCCAGACGCTGGAATCGGGCGGCGCGATTTTCTAACGCTGATGGGGTTCGGCGTCGGGGCGGCCAGCCTCGCCGCGTGCCGCGCCCCCGAACAGCGCGCGATCCCGCTGCCGGTCGCCGCCGAGGACATGATCGCCGGCGTCCCGAACTACTACGCGACGACCTGCGGCGGCTGCGCCTCGGCGTGCAGCCTGCTGGTCAAGCAGCGCGACGGCCGGCCGATCAAGATCGAGGGCAACGACGTCTCGGAGCTGTTCGGCGGCGCGACCTGCGCCACCGGCCAGGCGACCGTGCTCTCGCTGTACGATAACGAGCGGCTGCGCGGCCCGCTGTGGCAAGGCCAGCCGGCGGCGTGGGCCGAGATCGACGAGCACGTCACCAGCGCGCTCGCCGCCGCGGCCGGAAAGCCGGGCAAGATCGTGCTGGTCTCGTCGACGATCACCAGCCCGTCGCTGCGCGACATCGTCGCGCGCTGGGGCCGCGCGTTCCCGAGCTTCCACCACGTGGTCTACGACCCGATCTCGGCGAGCGCGCTGCGGCTCGCGAGCGCCCAGGCGTTCGGCCGCGCGATCATCCCGCACTACGCGTTCGACCGGGCGCGCGTGATCGTCGGGCTCGACGCCGACTTCCTCGGCACCTGGCTGTCGCCGGTCGAGTTCGCGCGCGCCTACGCCCGGGGCCGCCGGCCCGACGGCCCGACGACCCTGCACGTCCAGTTCGAGCCCGGGATGTCGGTCACCGGCAGCAACGCCGATCGGCGCATCCCCACGGCGCCGTCGGAGCTCGGGGCGATCGCGGCCGCGCTGCTCGCCCGGATCGCCCGGCGCGCCGGCGAGCCCGAGGTCGCCGCGGCGGCCGATCCGGTCGACCCGACGATCCTCGACTCGGTCGCCGGCGAGCTGTGGAACCACCGCGGCGCGTCGCTGGTGGTCGCCGGCGGCAACGACGCCGCGCTCCAGCTGGTCGTCCACACGATCAACCGCCTGCTCGGCAACATCGGCCACACCGTCGACCTCGACCGGCCGTCGCTGCAGCGCCAGGGCGATGACGGCGCGATGACCGCGCTGGTCGAGGAGATGCAGCGCGGCGAGGTCCACGCGGTGATCCTCCACGGCGTCAACCCGGCCTACGACTATCTCGACGGCCCCGGGTTCATGAAGGCGCTGGCGCGCGTGGCGCTGTCGGTCTCGACCACCGACCGCCGCGACGAGACCGCCGCCGCGGTCCACGCGGTGTGCCCCGATCATCACTTCCTCGAGGCCTGGGGCGACGCCGAGCCGATCGCCGGCTACCTGAGCCTCAGCCAGCCGACGATCGCGCCGCTGTTCGAGACCCGCGCGTTCGCCGACAGCCTGCTGCGCTGGATCGACGCCCCCGGCGACTACTACAGCTTCCTGCGCGACTACTGGCGCACCCAGGTCATGCCGCGCCAGAGTGCGCTGGCCACGTTCGACGCGTTCTGGGATCACACGCTCGAGCGCGGCGTGCTCGACCTCGGGCCGCCGACAACGCCGTCGGGCGCGGTCGCGAGCGCCGATCCGGCCGGCAGCGACTGGCGCGCCGCGGTGTCCGAGCTGCGCGACGAGAGCCAGCGCGCGGCCGGCACCGAGGGCCGCACCGACGGCCACTTCGAGCTCGCGCTGTACGAGAGCGTGGCGATGCGCGACGGGCGCAACGCCAACAACCCCTGGCTGCTCGAGCTGCCCGACCCGATCACCAAGATCACGTGGGGCAACGTCGCCGAGCTCGCGCCGTCGACCGCCGACAAGCTCGGCCTGCGCGACGGCGACATCGTCACGATCACCGCCGCCGGCGGCGCGATCGAGGTCCCGGTGTTCAGCCAGCCCGGCCAGCACCCGCGCACGATCTCGGTCGCGCTCGGCTACGGCCGGACCCAGGTCGGCAAGGCCGGCAACGGGGTCGGCGTCAACGCGTTCCCGCTGACCCGGCTGGTCCGCGGCACCCGGCGGGCGTGGGCCGACGGCGCCACGATCACGGCGACCGGCCAGCGCGACAAGCTCGCCACCACGCAGAGCCACTTCTCGATGGAGGGCCGGCCGATCGTGCTCGAGACCACCCGCGAGGAGCTCGGCCACGCCGAGCGCCCAGAGGCCCTGCCGAACCTGTGGAACGAGCGGCCGGCCGGCGAGCGGTCGTGGGGCATGACGATCGACCTCGACGCGTGCACCGGCTGCTCGGCGTGCGTCATCGCGTGCCAGGCCGAGAACAACGTCCCGGTGGTCGGCAAGGACCAGATCCAGCGCCAGCGCAGCATGCACTGGATCCGGATCGATCGGTACTACAGCGGCTCCGAGGACAACCCGCAGAGCGTGCACCAGCCGATGATGTGCCAGCACTGCGGCCACGCCCCGTGCGAGACCGTGTGCCCGGTGCTCGCCACGACCACGAGCTCCGAGGGCCTCAATCAGCAGGTCTACAACCGGTGTATCGGAACCCGGTACTGCGCCAACAACTGCCCGTACAAGGTCCGGCGGTTCAACTGGTACAACTACACGACCGGTAATCACTCGGATTACCACATGGCCAATCCGGTCGGCCGCCTGGTGCTGAACCCCGACGTCACCGTGCGGTCGCGCGGCGTGATGGAGAAGTGCAGCCTGTGCGTGCAGCGGATCCACGTCGCCAAGAACACCGCGGTCAAGCGCGGCGAGCCGATGCAGGACGGCGAGATCAAGACCGCCTGCCAGCAGGTCTGCCCGACCGACGCGATCCGGTTCGGCGATCTCAACGACCCCAAGAGTCAGGTCGCCCAGCGGATGCACGACCAGCGCACCTACCGCGTGCTCGAAGATCTCGGGACCCGGCCCAACGTCGCCTATCTCAAGAAGGTTCGTCATGGACAAACTACCTGAAGGCGTCATCGAACCGCGCTGGATCGCCGGCTCGCCGACGCTCGGCCAAGTCACCGCCGATATCGCGCGGCCGATGGAAGGCAAGCCCGGCAAGCTGTGGTACGTGCTGTTCGCGATCGCGCTGCTGGGGCTGCTCGATCTGCTCGGCATGGCGACCTACCTGATCGCCAACGGCATCGGCGTCTGGGGGCTCAACAACAGCGTCGGCTGGGCGTTCGATATCACCAACTTCGTGTTCTGGATCGGCATCGGCCACGCCGGCACGCTGATCTCGGCGATCCTGCTGTTGTTCCGCCAGAAGTGGCGGACGTCGATCAACCGGTCGGCCGAGGCGATGACGATCTTCGCCGTGATGTGCGCGGGGCTGTTCCCGCTGCTCCACATGGGCCGGCCGTGGGACGCGTTCTTCATCTTCCCGTACGTGCCCAACCAGCACGGCCCGCTGTGGGTCAACTTCCGCTCGCCGCTGGTCTGGGACGTGTTCGCGATCTCGACCTACTTCACGATCTCGCTGGTGTTCTGGTTCCTCGGCCTGGTCCCGGACTTCGCGACGCTGCGCGACCGCGCGATCGGCAAGATCAAGAAGCTGGTGTTCGGCGTGCTGAGCCTGGGCTGGAACGGCTCGCACCGGACCTGGTCGCGCTACGAGATCGTCAGCCTCGTGCTCGCCGGGCTCGCCACGCCGCTGGTGCTGTCGGTCCACAGCATCGTCAGCATGGACTTCGCGACCTCGCTCCTGCCCGGCTGGCACGCGACGATCTTCCCGCCGTACTTCGTCGCCGGCGCGATCTACTCCGGGTTCGGCATGGTGCTGACCCTGCTGATCCTGACCCGCCAGTCGATGAACCTGCAGCGCTACATCACGATGCGCCACCTCGACTCGATGGCGAAGGTCCTGCTGTTGACCGGCTCGATCGTCAGCTACGCGTACGCCACCGAGTTCTTCAGCGCCTGGTACGGCGGGAACATCTACGAGCGCTACCACTTCATCAACCGCGCGACCGGCCCGTACGCGTTCGGGTTCTACCTGATGGTGCTGTGCAACGTGCTCGCGCCGCAGCTGTTCTGGTTCAAGCGGATCCGGAACCACGTCGGCGCGCTGTTCGCGGTGTCGATCCTGGTCAACATCGGCATGTGGTTCGAGCGCTTCATCATCATCGTGGTGTCGCTCCACCGCGCGTTCCTGCCGTCGGGCTGGGGCATGTTCTATCCGACGCTGGTCGACATCGGGATCCTGGTCGGCAGCTTCGGCTTGTTCTTCACGCTGTTCCTGCTGTTCATCCGCTACATGCCGATGATCGCGATCTGGGAGGTCAAGGGCGTGGTGACCGACCAGCAGCACATGGCGCACCCCAGCGCCGAGACCATCGGGACCGCCGGCGCAGCCGGGATCCCTGCCCCCGCCGGCGCGGCCGGGATGGAGCATCATCATGCGGAGTAACGTCCTGGTCGCCACGTTCCCCCACGTCGACGGCCTGCTCAAGGCGGTGCGCCAGGCGCGCCGCGAGATGCTGCGGGTCTACGACGTGTTCACGCCGTTCCCGGTCCACGGGCTCGACGAGGCGATGGGGATCCGCCACACCCGGCTGCCGAAGATCACGCTGATCGCCGGGCTCACCGGCCTGGTGTTCGCGCTGTCGCTGCAGTTCTACGCCAACGTGCTCGACTGGCCGCTCAACGTCGGCGGCAAGCCCGATAACACCACGCTCGCGTTCATCCCGATCTCGTTCGAGCTCACCGTGCTGTTCGCCGGGCTCACCACGGTCGCCGCGTTCCTGCTCCGCACCAAGCTGTTCCCCGGCAAGCAGCCGTGGCTGCCGGCGCCCGGGGTCACCGACGACGTGTTCGCGATCGTGATCCGCAAGCCCACGGCCGACGAGACCTACCAGCGCGCGCTCGCGCTGCTCAAGGACTGCGGCGCGGCCCACATCACCGAGAGCGAGGCGGACCTATGATCGAGCTCGATCTATCGAGCGCGAGCCGAAGGCTCAGCGCCACCCTGGAGCGAGTAAATCCCTTGGGGATGATGATGAGCTGGCCGTCCACGAAGCTGCTCGCGATCGCGCTGACGCTCGGCCTCGGCGCGGCCGTCGTGCTGACCGCGTGCGAGCCCGGCGACAAGCCCGGTCCGGAATACATGCCGGACATGGCGCGCGGCCCCGCCTACAAAGCGTTCGCGCCCAACCAGGCGATGCGCAACGGCATCACGCTGCAGCGCCCGGTCGCCGGCACGATCAAGCGCGGGGCTCGCCCGTTCCACTACGGCAAGGGCGACGCCGAGGCGACGCGCGCCGGGCTCGAGCTGACCAACCCGTACCGCCCGACCGAGCCGACGCTCGCCAAGGGCAAGGTCCTGTACCAGACCTACTGCCAGGTCTGCCACGGCGAGCAGGGCAAGGGCGATGGCCCGATCTCGTCGAAGATCCCGCCGCCGCCGTCGTACCGCTCCGAGCGCCTGCTCGCCTACCCGCCGGGCCGGATCTTCCACGTCGTCACGATGGGCGCCAACAAGATGCCGTCGTACGCCGTGCAGCTCACGCCCGACGAGCGCTGGTTGGTCATCACGTACGTCCGCAGCCAGCTGCAGGGTCTGCCCGAGGCGGCGCCCGGCGTCGGCGAGGGGGCGAGCCTGCCGCCCGAGCCCGAGCCCGAGCCCGAGCCCGCCACGGCAACCGCGACAGCCACGGCAGCCGCCACCACGGCAGCCGTGCCCGCAAGTACGCCCGCGTCCGCGCCGACACCTGCACCGGCAGCAAGAGCTGCCGCCGAGTCTGTCCCCACCGCCCACGGCGCGCTCCCTGCGCCTTCCGTTCCAGCTGCGGGCGCAGCGTCAGTGCCTGGTGCATCTGCGAGCTCGAGTACGGCATCGGCTGCTGGTTCGGCAGCCAAGCCCGTCTCGAGTCCGGCGGCTGCGCCCGGCTCGCCCTCCATCCCTGACGCTGCGCCCGCTTCTGTACCCACCGACAAACCCGCGCCCGCGCACCCCACCGCGCCGGTACCCGCCGCCGCGCCCGCGGCCGGCCCGGGAGGTCAGCCATGACTGAGCGCTCAGAGTTCACCGTCACGCCGTCGATGCAGCGGATCCCGCTCGCGCTGGTCGCGATCGGCGCGGTCGCGCTGGTGATCGGCCTGGTCGTCGCGCCCGATCGGACCTGGATGAACCTCCTGGTCGACGGGTTCTACGTGCTGTCGCTCGGCGTGTCGGCGATGTTCTTCATCACGACCCAGCGGCTGTCGAGCGCGCGGTGGTCGGCCGCGATCCGCCGGATCCCCGAGGCGTTCACCCGGGTGCTGCCGGCGGCCGCGGTGCTGATGGCGATCCTCGCGTTCGGGTTCCAGGCGCTGTATCCGTGGACCCACCCCCACCCGATCGAGCACGAGGCGGGCGGCATCGTCGCCGGCCGCGAGTCGTACCTGACGCCGGCGTTCGTCTACGCCCGGATGGCGATCATCGTCGGGCTGTGGCTCGTGTTCGCGTGGCGGTTCCGCAAGACCTCGGCCGACGCCGACGCCAGCCGCGAGGCGGGCCTGCTGGGCCACGTCCGGCTCAACCGGCTCGCCGCGCTGTTCGCGCCGCTGTTCGCGCTGAGCTTCACCGCCGCCGCGTACGACTGGCTGGTCTCGCTCGACCCGAAGTGGTTCAGCACGATGTTCGCGGTCTACGTGTTCGCCGGCAGCTTCGCGCAGGGCATCGCGGCGATCGCGCTCGCGACCGTCGTGCTCAAGAAGCGCGGCGCGTTCGGCCCGGGTGGCAAGCAGATCGGCGACGAGCCGGTCCACACGCTCGGCACCATGCTGCTCGCATTCTGCACCTTCTGGGCCTATATCTGGGTCTGCCAGTATCTGTTGATCTGGTACGGCAATATCCCCGAAGAAGTGACCTATTACATCGTCCGCAGCAGCGCCCCGTGGCTGCCGCTGTTCCTCGGCAGCTTCCTCATCAACTGGGTCATCCCGTTCTTCACGCTGCTGCCGCGGACGTCCAAGCGCAGCCTGCGCGTGATGAAGGCGATGTGCATCCTGGTGCTGTGCGGCCGCTGGCTCGATCTCTACATCATGGTCATGCCGTCGAAGTGGGACGCCCCGCACGTCGGCCCGCTCGAGCTGGCGATGGCCGCCGGCACCGGCGGCCTGATCTATCTGATCTTCATCCGCGGGCTGTCGCGCCTGCCGCTGGTCCCACCGCACGAGCCGGTGACCGCGGCGCGCAATGGCCACGCGGCCCACGCAGGAGGTGCATCGTGAAGCTCGTCAAGATCGGCGTGTTCGTCGCCACCGGCCTGCTGGTCGGCTTCCTCGCCAAGCAGCCCGAGCCGGTCGGCGCCGACCTGCCCAACCGGATCCCCGAGGCCGCGCCGTACGTCACCGCCGAGGCCTCGGTGTTCCCGCCGCCTTACGAGGAGTACTGGAAGACCCAGAACAACCCGGGGCAATGCCAGACCTGCCACCAGAAGATCTTCGACGAGTGGAACGGCTCCATGATGTCGAACTCGTGGCGCGATCCGGTGTGGCGCGGCGCGTTCCTCCTGCTCGCGCGCGTGACCTCGACCAACGGCAACTGCGACACGCCGGCGCCGCCCGACGGCAGCGAGAAGGCGCTGCGCAACCCGTTCGCCAAGCCCGGCGAGTGCGCCTCGAGCTTCGACATCGGCTCCGAGCACGTCACGCTATCGCGCCCGGGCTCGCTGCTCGACGCGTTCTGCTCGCGCTGCCACATGCCGACCAACTACCTCGACAACGTCCCGCTGCGGAACATCACCAAGGACGCCCACGGCCTCGAGATGGCGCCGGCGGACACCAAGTTCAACCCGACCTCGGATAACCACACCGGGATCGCGTTCGCCACGCTCGACGAGCAGTTCCGCAACACCGAGACCGGCAAGACCGGCATCTTCTGCGCGATCTGTCACAGCATGGGCGCGACGCGCGACACGCCGTATCACAACTACGAGCGCGGCGGCACCGAGTACAACCCGGCGATCGGCACCGAGTCGCGCGCCGATCTGATGCCGCCCGACAAGCAGGACATGTTCTCGGTCGCCGACCCGACCAAGCGCAACCTCGGCTACAGCGTCGGCGCCGGCGCCTACCGGCTGTCGCCGCACGCGATCGTGTTCCCCGAGCGGTTCGGGCCGCTGGCCGCCAACCAGTCGCCGGTCCCCGAGGACAAGAACACCAGCACGGTGTTCGGCCAGTCGGTGCCGTACCAGCAGATCGACGCCTCCAAGCACAAGGGCTATCACCAGACGATGTTCGTGCGCGCCGAGATGTGCGGCACGTGCCACGACGTCACCAACGCGCTGCCGATCAAGAACCCGATCGGCAAGTGGACCGGCGCGTTCCCGATCGAGCGGACGTACACCGAGTGGGCCAGTAGCCGCTACGCGGATCGCCCGGGCAATACCAACTTCGATCCGGCGCACAAGCGCGACTGCCAGTCGTGCCACATGCAGCAGGAGTACGGCCAGCCCGGCACGGCGCAGACGCTCTACGATCCGGTCGGCCACCCGCTGCCGATCCCGATGGAGCAGGTCGCGACCGATGGCAAGCAGCGCCCGTTCTTCTCGCACCACTTCGTCGGCGGTAACGCGCTCGTACCGCGGCTGATCGGCAAGGACGTCGACACCAGCGGCAACGTGTCGCCGTACCCCGAGCTCTCGGTGTTCAGCTACTCGTCCGGCGATCACAAGAGCCCGTACTCGCGCGCGGTGTGGACTCACCTCGATCGCAAGGGCCCCTACACCCAGCAGGCGCGCATGGCGTGGGATCGGCTGCGCCACGTGATCAGCCTCGAGACCTCCGGGCCGGCCGCGGCCGACGCCGGGACCGCGGCGCCGATCTCGGTCACCGTGGCCAACACCGGCTCGGGCCACGACTTCCCGACCGGGTTCCCCGAGGGCCGGGTCGGCTGGCTCGCGGTCCACGCCTACGACCTCGCGACCGGCAAGGAGCTGCAGATCCACGACGCGCAGTGGAACCGCAGCTCGCTCGGCGTCGGCGGGCTGACCACCGAGGAGCTCCAGGATCCGAACTATCCGGCGTGCAAGTGGGAGCTGCCGCCGGGCTCGCCCGACCCGTACGCGATCCAGTTCAAGGCGGTCGCCTCGCTCGGCGACAACTGCCCCACGCTCGATCTGCCGTACGCCACCGCGCTCAACCTCAAGGTCAACGCCGCCGGCCTGCCGATCGACGCCAAGGGCAACGTGATCGACGCGCGCACCAACCCGACCGGGCTGCCGGTGTTCGAGGACAAGGACGGCAACGGCGACCTGTTCAACGATTCGTTCCTGACCGACAGCCGGCTGCGCCCGCTGCCCCACCCGGGCGCGACCCGCAAGGTCGATCGCTACTCGGTGATCATCCCGCCCGGCACGCGCGGCCCGGTCGTGGTGTCGACCGCGGTCTACTACCAGTCGGTCGAGGCGATCGTCGCCAGCAAGTTCCTCGGCAACATGACCGACACCAACAACAACCTGATCATCGAGCCGTGCGTGCTCGGCGGCCGGTGCGATGGCCGCAAGCCGCACACCGAGCCGGCGGTCGTCGAGGGCTCGCCGCCGGTGCCGATGGCGGTCCGCAGCATCGTGATCAACGTCAACGGCGCCGAGGGCGACGCCGCGCTGCCGCGGGTCGGGGTCTATCCGGTGCCCGGGGCGCGCCGCGCGTTCCTCGACACGGTGCCCAAGGTCTTCTTCTCGCGCCCGGTGACCGGGGTCAACGCCGCGAGCTTCACGCTCACCGACGCGACCGGCGCGGCGGTCCCCGCGTGGGTCGATCCGATCGGCGACGGCGTGTGGGGCCTGTTCTCCAACTCGATCCTGCTCAAGCCGGGCGCGACCTACACGGCGCACCTCGCGGCCGGGATCTGCGATGCCGCGGCGCCGGACCGCTGCACCAAGGACGGCGCCGAGTGGAGCTTCACCGCGGCGGCCGATGCCGACTCCGGCGAGGGCGACACCGGGCTGCCGATCGGGTTCTCGGGCGCCAATGGCCCGCCCCCGCCGCGGCCCTCGGCGGCCAAGCCGGCGCACTGAACGCGCGGCGCGCCCGATCGGTTCCTGACGTAGAATCCGCGCGATGACCATGGACTGGCAGCAGCTGCTGTCGCGCCGGCGGCTGTCGTTCCGCGGTGACTTCCAGGCGATGTCGCCCGTGCACCTGCGCAGCGCGTTCGAGCGCGACTGGGATCGCATCCTGTTCTCGACCGCGTTTCGCCGGATGCACGACAAGACCCAGGTGTTCCCGCTGCCCGACAACGACGTCGTGCACTCGCGGCTGACCCACAGCCTCGAGGTCGCGTCGGTCGGTCGCTCGCTC
The DNA here is from genome assembly GCA_036271215.1 of Kofleriaceae bacterium. GTDB lineage: Bacteria > Myxococcota_A > Polyangia > Haliangiales > Haliangiaceae > JABFXX01. The sequence goes on from DATBBB010000331.1 coordinate 23,495, forward strand.
GGCAAGAACGTCGGCCGGACCTTGCTCGAGCGCCACCCCGCGCTGGCGTCGCACGTCGACATCCACGACCTCGGCGATATCGTCGCCGCCGGCTGCCTGGCGCACGACATCGGCAACCCGCCGTTCGGCCACGCTGGCGAGAACGCGATCGCGAGCTTCTTTCAATCCGACGCCGGGCGCGCCGCCACGGTCGGGCTGTCGCCGCGCGAGCGCGATGACTTCGAGCGGTTCGAGGGCAACGCGCAGGGCTTCCGCGTGCTGACCCGGCTGCAGCTCGAGGGCAACGGCGGGCTGCACCTGACCTCGGCCACGCTCGCGGCGTTCTCGAAGTATCCGCGCGAGTCCGGCGACGCGCTGCGCCGGCCGGGCCAGGTCGCCACCAAGAAGCACGGGGTCTTCCAGGCCGACACCGCGGCGTTCGCGGCGCTCGCCCGCGAGACCGGCCTCCTGCCGCTCGGCGCTCTGCCCGGCGCGGCGTGGGCCCGGCACCCGCTCGCGTTCCTCGTCGAGGCCGCGGACGACATCTGCTATTCGATCCTCGACATCGAGGACGGCACCCGGCTCGGCCACGTCCAGCCGGCGAACGCCGAGCAGCTGCTCGCCGCGCTCGTGCCCGACGATCTGGCGCGACTCGCCGCGTTCAGCGACGCCATGGAGCGCATCAGCTTCCTGCGCGCGCGGGCGATCGGCCGCATGATCGACCAGTGCGTGGAGGTCTTCCTCGACCACGAGGCCGCGATCCTCGACGGCAGCCACGGCAGCTCGCTCGCCGACCAGATCGCCGACGCCGCACAGCTCCAGGCGCTCAAGACCCTCGCGCGCAACGCCTGCTATCGCGCGCCGGAGGTCCTCGAGATCGAGCTCGCCGGGTACGAGGCGCTCGGCGGCCTGCTCGCGACGTTTGTCCCCGCCGCCGCGGCCGATCCGCGCGACGGCCCGCTCGCCGAGAAGCAGCAGAAGACCCTGGCCCTGCTGCACGGCCGCGGCGTCAAGCTCGCCGGCTCCACGACCTACGAGCGCATCCTCCGCGTCACCGACTACGTCAGCGGCATGACCGACCGCCACGCGCTCGCGACGTTCCGCCGGCTGACCGGGATCGCGATCCCCGGCCGCCTCGGGTAGCCGGCGCCCGCTGACGCCGCGGTCGCCACGGCGCCCCCCCGACTGCGGCGATCGCTCGCCACGCGGGCTGCACGCCGAGCTTGACTTCCCCGGTGCCGGCTCGCGATCATGACGCGGAGCGTGGCGTTGTCGGACCAGCGGACCTGCGCGGGGCAACGCGGCGCTGCCGATCGGGGCACATGAAGCCGCACGTGATCCTGTTCGCGCTCGTGATCGGGTACGCCAGCGCCAGTGTCGCCGCGCCGCCGAGCCTCGTGCTGCCGGCGAACACGGCGGACGTCGATGACACCACGAGCGCGGCGATCGTGCTGCCGTACGATCTGGACCCCGGCTGGCGAGTTGCCCAGATCGACGTCGGAGATGTCGCGCTCGGTGGCCGCCGCGATGCCGACCTCACGGCCGCGGTGCCCTCTGCGATCGCGCTCGACGGCACCCGGCTGCAGCTGACCGTCCTGCGCGCGAAGCTGCGCTGGGCCGGCAGCTACCAGGTCGTGCTGCGCTTCACGCTGGTGCCCGTGGCTCCGGCGAGCGGCGCCGGGTCGGGGGCCGCAGCGCCGGCGCCGGCTGCACCGGCCTCGGGCTCCGCGGACCCCGAGGCCGCGGAGCATCGCCGGGGGCATGACGACGCGCCGGTCATCACGTCGCTCGCGGTGACGCTCAACCGCGTGGCGCCCAAGCTCGACGCCGCCGCGGCGGTCTCGATCCGGATCACGTCGCAATGGTGGGTGTTCTGGAGCCAGCAAACCATCACGCCGCTGGCGCTCGCCGAGACCTCGCGGCGCGCGAGCTTCGCGCAGCTCGCGGTGCGGCAGCGCGGCGTGACGGTGAACGACGGCGCGCCGACCGACGTCGCGCTGACCGTGACGGTCATCCCGCCGGGGCC
>DATBBB010000332.1:0-6276 GCA_036271215.1 Kofleriaceae bacterium
CAGTCGGGGCGGTTGTTGAGCTCGTAGCCGACCTCGTAGATGGACTTCTCGAGCAGGAAGAACTCGAGCATCAGGTCGAGCTCGGCGTCGCCGGGCGGCACGATCCGCGAGCCGCGCGCGATGTCGAGGTAGCCGGCGAGGAAGATCGCCGAGGTCCACGTCGACCACGCGCGGGTCCAGACCTCGAGCCGCGGCATGTCCTCGGGGCGGTGCCGGCCGCTGCGCAGCGCCGCCGCGCTCGCATAGCGCAGCGATCGCAGCATCCCGGCGACGTCGCGCAGCGGGCTGCGCTTGAACCGGCGCTGCGATAGCGGCCGCCCGGGCTCGCCCTCGAAGTCGATGATCGCGAAGTCGTCGCCGGTCCACAGCACCTGGCCCAGGTGGTAGTCGCCGTGGGTCCGCGCGCGCACCACGTCGATCCGCCGCCGGGTGATCCGCGCCAGCGCGCGATCGAGGTCAGCCTCGCGGCCGAGCACGGTCTCGGCGAGCTCGCGCACCTCCGGCGCCAGCGTGCGCAGCCGGCCGCGCAACAGGTCGAACGTGCGCGCCGCGTGCGCGATCGCCGAGCCGTAGATCGACTGCTGGTGCATGATGTCGTACGGCTCGGGGGCGAACTGCGGATCGCGCGTCGGGGCCGCGAGCCGCAGGTGGAGCTCGGCGGTCCGCCGCCCGAGCAGCCGGATCTTGTCGAGGAACGGCCCGATCCAGTCGACGACCTGATCGGCCAGCGGGGTCTTCGCCTGATCGACCAGCGTGCCCGGCACGATCGGCGGGACCTCGGGGCGCAGCTCGTCGGCGAGCAGCCGATCGAAGTAGCGGTCGAGCGCGTCGAGCGCGAGCGGCCACGCGTCGCCCTGGTTGGCCACGAACGCGAACAGCGTGCCGAGCGTGCTCGGCTCGCGCTCGGGCTGGCGGTACTCGAGCACGCCGGCGAGCCGCGGCACGCCGCGATAGTCCGGCGCCTGGGTCGCGAGGAACCGCGCGACCTCGTACTCGGCGTTCGGGCCCTCCTCGATCACGCGGAACAGCTTGAGCATGAAGCGGTCGCCGTACACCACGCCGCTGTTGCTCTGGTCCGCCGCGGTCGCGCGCGGCACCAGCGGGACGTCCGCGGCGACCTCCTGCAGCGCCGGGAACGCGCTGCCGCCGAGCCGCCCGAGCCGCCCGGTCGCGCCGGTGCCCGAGGTCATCGCGCCGAGCAGCGCGGCGTTGAACGCATCGGCGCACAGCGCGTCGTACAGCGCGCCGTGCACCACGCCGCGGTCCGCGACGTCGGTCAGATCGACCCGCGCGATCACCAGGCCCGGCGTGCGCGTCGCCTCCAGCGGATCGGTGTCCTCGGCGAACGCCACCGGGATCACGTAGGTCTCGGCCGGCCCGCGGTCGTACTCGATGTGGAGCAGCACGATCGCGTAGCGTGCGTCCTTGTCGAACATCAGGACGTCGCTGATCGCGACCTGCTTGCGGTTGCGCGCCTTGCTGCGGAACCACCGGCGCTGCACCGCGTAGCCGATCAGCGCGCGCGCGAGCTGGTTGCGCCGCGCCGGCTCGAGCAGCGCGGTCCAGCTGCCGCGCGCGGTCAGCGCCGGCCGGGCGTCGGCGGTCTCGGTGGTCTGCGGCCGCTCGAGCCCGAGCCAGTAGAAGTCGTAGGGCCCGAGCGAGATGAAGTACGGCGCCTCGGTGATCTCGGGGAATCGCATGCGGCCGAACAGCTCGCTCGGGATCATGCCCTTGAGCCGCTCGAGGTTGAGCCGCACGCCTTGCACGAACCGCGACAGGTTCGCCACCACCAGCACGGCCTCGCCCTCGAGCTCGCGGACGAACGCCAGCACGTGCGGGTTGTCGCTGGTGACGAACTCGATCGAGCCGCGGCCGAACAGCCGGTGCTCCTTGCGCTTGGCGAGCAGCCGCTTGGTCCACCACAGCAGCGACGACGCGATCCGCTGCTGAGCATCGACGTTGATCGCCTCGTAGTGATAGTCGGGATCGATGATCGTCGGCAGGTACAGGCGCTGCGGGTTGGCGCGCGAGAACCCGCCGTTGCGGTCCGAGCTCCACTGCATCGGCGTGCGCACGCCGTCGCGATCGCCGAGGTAGATGTTGTCGCCCATGCCGATCTCGTCGCCGTAGTACAGGACCGGCGTGCCGGGCAACGACAGCAGCAGCGACGTCATCAGCTCGATCTTGCGGCGCACGCCGAGCAGCGGCGCCAGCCGGCGGCGGATCCCGAGGTTGATCCGCGCCGCGCGCTCGGCCGCGTAGCCGCGGTACATCGTGTCGCGATCCTCGTCGGTCACCATCTCGAGCGTCAGCTCGTCGTGGTTGCGCAGGAACGTCGCCCACTGGCAGCTGTCGGGGATCTTCGGCGTGCGCTTGAGGATGTTGATGATCGGGAACGAGTCCTCGGTCTCGAGCGCCATGAACATCCGCGGCATCAGCGGGAAGTGGAAGTTCATGTGGCACTCGTCGCCATCGCCGAAGTACGCCGCGGCGTCGGCCGGCCACTGGTTGGCCTCGGCGAGCAGCATCCGGTTCTTGTACCTGGCGTCGATGTACGCCCGCAGCCGCTTGAGGAAGCTGTGGGTCTCGGTCAGGTTCTCGCAGCTCGTGCCCTCGCGCTCGTAGAGGTACGGCACCGCGTCGAGCCGCACGCCGTCGACCCCCATCTCCATCCAGAAGTCGATCACCCGGAACAGCGCCTCGTGGACCGCGGGGTTATCGAAGTTGAGATCGGGCTGGTGGGCGTAGAACCGGTGCCAGTAGTACGCCTTGGCCACCGGATCCCACGACCAGTTCGAGGTCTCGTAGTCCTTGAAGATGATCCGGGTATCGCCGTAGCGCTCCGGCGTGTCGCTCCAGACGTAGAACTCGCGCTCGGGGCTGCCCGGCGGCGCGTGGCGCGCGGCCTGGAACCACGGGTGCTCGGCCGATGTGTGGTTGAGTACCAGCTCGGTGATCACGCGCAGGCCGCGGCGGTGCGCCTCCTGCAGCAGCCGCGCGAAGTCGTCGCGCGTGCCGTAGCTGTCGTGGACGCCGGTGTAGTCCGCGATGTCGTAGCCGCCGTCCTTGAGCGGCGACGGATAGAACGGCAGCAGCCACAGCGCGGTGACGCCGAGATCGCTCAGGTAGTCGAGGCGCTCGATCAGGCCGTTGATGTCGCCGATCCCGTCTCCGTTGGAGTCCTGGAACGCGCGAATGTGGATCTCGTAGATGATCGCGTCCTTGAACCACAGCGGATCATCGGCGAGCACGGCCCCGGACGTGGGACCCGACGTGGGAAATGCGGCGGTTTCGGTCATAGGAAATACTCGAAGTGATTCTCGCTGCGCACGAACCGGCGAACCTCGAAGATCTGCGCCGGCGCCTGCTCGGGGTCGAGCTCGACGTACGCCCGCGCGCCGCGCCACGTGTAGCGCGCGTCGCCGAGCAGGTCGTGGACCTGGAAGCCCTCGTCGGCGGCGATCCCGAGCGCGGCGAGGTCGAGGGTCAACCACGCGCTGTGCACGTGGTGCGGATCGAGGTTGACGACGACCAATACAAGGTCGGGCGTCGACAGGGGGCCTTCCCGCCCCCGGACGAGCGCGTGCTTGGAATAACAGATCACCAGATCATTGTCGGTCGGGTGGAACGTCAGGCTGCGGTTGCCGTGCAGCGCCGGGTGAGCGCGCCGGATCTGGTTGAGCCGCGCGATCACGTGGCGCAGCGAGCCCGCGCGATCGAGGTCCCAGGTCCGGATCTGGTACTTCTCGTTGCGCGCCAGCTCCTCGACTCCGGGCCGCGGCTCGTGCTCGCACAGCTCGTACGACGGCCCGTAGATCCCGTAGCTGCTCGCCAAGGTCGCCGCGAGCACCAGCCGCATCACGAACGCCGGGCGCCCGCCGTGGACCAGGTGCTCGGGGAAGATGTCCGGCGTGGTCGGCCAGAAGTTGGGCCGGAAGTACTCGGCGAGCTCGGTCCCGGCGAGCTCGCGCGCGTAGGCCTCGAGCTCGGGCTTGGTCGTCCGCCACGTGAAGTACGTGTACGACGGCGAGAACCCCGCCTTGGCCAGCGCGTACATCAGCTTGGGCCGGGTGAACGCCTCGGCGAGGAACACCGCGTCAGGGTACCGCACCTGGACCTCGGCGAGGCACCACTCCCAGAACCGGATCGGCTTGGTGTGCGGATTGTCGACCCGGAACACCCGCACGCCGCGCTCGCACCAGAACACGAACACGTCGCACAGCGCCTGCCACAGCGCCTGCCAGTCCGCGCTGTCGAAGTCGAACGGATAGACGTCCTGGTACTTCTTGGGCGGGTTCTCGGCGTACTGGATCGTCCCGTCGGGCCGCGCCTTGAACCACGCCGGGTGCTGCGTGACCCACGGGTGATCCGGCGAGGCCTGAAACGCGATGTCGAGCGCGAGCTCGAGGCCGCGCGCGCGCGCCGCGGCGACCAGCCGATCGAAGTCGGCGAGCGTGCCGAGCGCGGGGTGCACGCTGGTGTGTCCGCCGTCCGGACCGCCGATCGCCCACGGGCTGCCCGGATCGTCGGGCCCGGCGTCGGGCGTGTTGTCCGGGCCCTTGCGGAACGCGCGGCCGATCGGATGGATCGGCGGCAGGTACACGACGTCGAACCCGAGCTCGGCCACGTAGTCGAGCCGGGCCTCGGTGTCGCGCAGCGTGCCGTGCGCACCGTCCCCGCGCGTCGAGCGCGGGAACAGCTCGTACCACGCCGAGCACGCCGCGAGCGGCCGCTCGACCACGACCTCGAGCTCGTGGCGATACCGGGTCGCGGTGGTGCGGTCCGGCGCACGCGCCACCGCGTCGGCGAGCGCGGCGTCGGTCGCGAGCGCGATCCGCTGCTCGAGCGGCGCGGCGCCGCGCAGCACCGCCACCGCCCGCGCGAGCAGGTCGTCATCCAAACGGGGCGAGCCGGCCGAGCCGGGCAAGCGAGCCGAGCGAGCCGAGCCGGCCGAGCCGGCCGAGCCGGGTGATCGCGGCGCCGCCGGCAGCATCGCCGCCCGCCGCCCGCGCGCCGCCTCGACCAGCGCGGCGCCCTCGAGCAACTCGACCGCGACGTCGACCCCCGCAGCGAGCTTGCGCTCGAGCCCGCGCCGCCAGGTCGCGAAGCCATCGACCCACGCCAGCACCGTATAGCGATGCCGCCCGAGCGCGCCGAGCTCGATCGTCGCGCGCCACACGTCGTTGCCGGCGTGCACCAGCTCGGTCTCGCGCCACGGCTCGCCGTCGCCCTGCCCGCCAGCTCCTTGGGGGCCCGGGGGGCCCGGGGGCCTCCGATCGAGCACCACCGCGCGCAGCACGTCGTGGCCATCGCCGACCAGATCGGCCTCGATCACCAGCGGCTCGCCGACGACCCGCTTCACCGGATAGCGCCCGCCGTCGACCTCGGGCCGCACCGCGAGCACGATCACGCGCCGGCGATGCGCCTCGCGCAGACCTCCCGCGAGCTCGGCGCTGGTCATCGCTTCACATCCTAGCGACCGTTCGCCAGAATCCAACGTTTTCCAGATTCAAATGTACGACTACCTCACCGCCAGATCACCGCACGCGATTTGCAACGGTCGCCACGACGTCCTCGAGCGAGGCGCCCGCGCACAGCGCGCGCGGATGACGCGCCGGCGCCGGGCCCGACGGCACGACCAACGTCCTGCCCGACGAACCGCGTCCACGATGCGTGGGCCTACGTCGAGCCGCGCGCCGCGTCGACCTGCGCCGCGCCCTCGGGCACGCCCGGTGCGCTGGGTGCGCTGGGTGCGCGCGGCCACGCCCGGCCCATCGCGGTCGATGGCGGATCACCGTACAGAAACTCGCGGTGGATCCGGTGCCAGTTCCCGGACGCGCCGAGCTGGGCAAGGATCGAGTACACGCCCCACTGGATACGGTTCACGAACACGAAGTCGCGCGGCATGTTGATCTGCTTGGTGAGCCCGGCAAACTTCCCGTCGGGGGCGAACACCATCTTGAGCGACTGCGCGTTGTACTCGCTGGTGAACGTGAACTCGCGATCTGCGTGGAACGGCTCGTAGAAGTAACGAAAGTAGTCATAGAGCAGGCCAGCGTCCAATGCGGACTGCTCGGTGATGAACCCGAGCGCGATCAAGAGCGTCCGGAACGCTTGCTGGTCGCCCTCGAGGTGACTGGTGACCAGGCGCTTCCAGCTCACCATCATCTCGTCCGGGAAGTACTTGACGCAGCCGAAGTCCAGGAACGTCACCCGCCCATCCTCGTCGAACAGATAGTTGCCGGGGTGTGGGTCGCCGTTGAACACGCCGTTCAG
>DATBBB010000333.1:0-14131 GCA_036271215.1 Kofleriaceae bacterium
GATCCGGCGTTCGCCGACGCCCAGCAGTTCCTCGACGAGCTCGGCCAGTAGCCACCGAACCGGCGCCGAACCCGGCGCCGACCGGCGCCGAAAACGACTATCGGCGAGACGTTGCCGCGTCTCGCCGAGGTGCACAGGTCAGGCTAGGTTTGTCGGTCGCAGGTTACGACGCGGTGACGGTGAACGCGCCGCGCTCGTAGCGGAAGCCGTTGTCGAGCTCGTTGCCGAACACCGCGACGCTCTGGATCTCGCGGCGGTTGCCGTCGAGGTCAACGGTCAGGGACGCATTGCCCACCAGCGTGCGGTCGAGGTGGTCGATCACCTGGCGCTTGCCATCGGCGAACTTGACCACGACCTTCTCGACGTAGGTCCGGCCACCGTCGGCCGCGAGCGTCAGGGTCGCGAACCGGTCGGCCTCGCCGCCGACCCCGATCTCCGTGCGGCCGTTCACGAGCTGCTGGTCGGCCGCCAGGGTCACCGTCGGGCGCACCACGATGATCGGGTGGCTGATCACCGGGTGCGTGATGACCGGCCTCTCGATGATGATCGGGTGGCTGATCACCGGATGGCTGTAGATCGGCCGCTCGACGATGATCGGGTGGCTGATCACCGGCCGCGCCGGCTGCGCGATGATGATCGGGTGGCTGATGACTTGCCGCTCCGGCTCGCGATGATCGCGCACCACCGTGGTGGTGCCGCGCGCGTTCGCCGTGACGGTGACCTGAGCGACGGGCGCCGCCATGGCGAGCGAAGACGAGCCGAGCACGAGCGCCGCGATGATGAGCTTGGTGGTCATGACGAGATCCTTGTCGACCGAGGTGACCGAGGTGAGTGAGAGCTGAACGAGTGGTGGGGTCCGCGAGGCCAGGCCTGGCGCGAAGCCGCGCTCAGAACCGGCGGCCGTTGCGATAGACCGGGCCGTGCCAGACGCCCGGCCGGGCCGCGATCGGCTGCCGGACGATGATCGGGTGGCTGATCACCGGATGGCCCACGACGCCCGGGCGACCGAACACCGGCCGGCGAAACCCTTCGCGGCGAAACTCTTCGCGGCGAAACTCCTCGCGGCGAAACTCACCGCGGCGGAATTCCTCGTGGCGGATCTCCTCGCGGCGAATCTCACCGCGGGGCGCCGCCATCGCGGCAGAAGACGTACCGACCACACCGAGGACAAGAGAGGCAACGAGCGCTTTGATGTTCATAATGATTTCCTTGTGACTTCCTGAGCTGGAGATAGTGCAGTGCTGATGCCATAGCTAACTCTTCGGAATCTCGTGACAAACTACAGAGGCCTACTGCGGCCATTGCAGCGCCCGGCTGCGAGATCCGCAGTTTCCGCAGCTCCCGCCGATCCGGCTCGATGTCGGTGAACCAGCGATGACGGAGCCACGGCGACGTGGTCGGCGCGTGTCGAGAAGCCGGAGCTGCGCAGATGTCGGTGAACCGGCGATGACGGAGCCACGGCGCCGGCGCGGTAGGCTGCGCGCCATGTCTGTTCCTGATCCCGGGGCCGCTCCCGATCGATCGACCACCGGCTCCACCGGCTCCACCGGCTCCACCGGCTCCACCAGCCCCGCCGGCTCCGCCGACTCCACCAGCCCCGCCGGCTCCGCCGGCCCCGCCGGCTCCACCGGCCCCGCCGTGGTGTTCGCGGTGGGTGGTGACGCCGGTGACGGTATCGGCGTGATCACGCTGAACCGCCCGGATAACCGCAACAGCATGACGCCAGAGCTGCTCGACGCGTTCGCAGTGGCCAGCGCCGAGGCGTGCGCCGCCGCGCGTACCGGCGCCCTGCGCTGCCTGATCGTCACCGGCACCGGGAGCTGCTTCTCGTCGGGCGCCGACTTCAAGTCGACGCTCCAGCGCGACGGCGATCAGCTCGCGCCGCACGAGCGGTCGTACGAGATGTACGAGCCGTTCCTGTCGCTGCTCGATGTCCCGGTGCCGGTGATCGGCGCGCTCAACGGCCACACCGTCGGCGGCGGGTTCGGGCTCGCGCTGATCTGCGACCTCCGGATCGGCGCGCGCGACGCCAGGTACGGCGCGAACTTCGTCAAGCTCGGCCTCGCGCCCGGCATGGCGATCAGCTACCTGTTGCCGCGCCTGATCGGCGTGGCGCGCGCCAACGAGTTGCTGCTCACCGGCCGGCTGATCGACGGCGCCGAGGCCGAGCGGCTCGGGATCCTCAACCACGCGGTCGCCGCCGGCGACGTGCGCGGCGAGGCGATCGCGCTGGCCCGCACGATCGCCGACAACGCGCCGCGCGCGATCCGCGCCACCAAGCGCGCGATCCAGCGCGGCCTCGAGCTCCAGGTCCGTGACGCCGCGCGGCTCGAAGCGTTCGCCCAGTCCGAAACCGTGGCCACCGATGACGCCCGCGAGGGCATCGCCGCACTGCTGGCCAAGCGCCCGCCGAAGTTCACCGGCCACTGACCGCGGAGGCGCCCGAGCCGGGCTGACGATCCGGGCTGGCGAATTTTTGTGCTGGCCCGGCCGATCGTGCCGACCTGGACGGACATGCCCATTACACCGGTCCCGGCTCATCCCTCTGCTCTGCTGTCGCTTCGCCTGTCGCTGTGTGCGGGCGTGTTCCGCGCCGCGCTCGCCGCCGGGGCCGCCGCCGCCGTGCTCGCCGGGTTCGGCACCGCGGCCTGGGCCTCGGGCAACCACGGGTCGACGGCGACAAGCCATACCTCGAGATCCACGACGACAACCGGTTCGGCGAGCCGAGCGCCGACCGACGCACCGACTGCAGACCACCAGCGGAGCGCCGCTGGAGCGCGGAGCACCTCTGCTCGAGGTCAGGGCGCGGACGGCGCCGCGGCCACCGGCGGCACCGCCCCGGCCGGCGCGCACGCGACCAGCTCGGTCCTGGCCGGCCCGCGCGCCGCGAACGCCAGCGGCCCCCACGGGGTCTCGGCGGTCAAGGTCCACCAGCCGGCGGCGGCGCCGTCGTCGAGCTCGACCGGCTGGTTGTCGACGATATAGCCGATCGGCTCGCCGTCCGGCCGCGCGTACAGGCACGGCCCGCCACACGCCGCCAGGCACGCTCCAAGCGCGATCCATCGCATGGGCTCCAGGCTACCCGACAGGAAACACCGATGCGTGAGGTGGGTGCCACCCGGGGCGCGCGCCTGCTCCCGTAGTCCGCGTAAGGACCTACGCACCGAGCGCGCAGCGTGACAGCGCTGTGACGTGATCTTGACGAGTTACGACGCATCGCGTCTCGCCCAGGTTTTGCAATCCGTCCAGCCACATGGAAATCGGCGTTATCACCAACCCGAACAGCCGTAAGAACCGTAACCGTCCTGATCGGGCGGAGCGGCTCCGCCGGATCGTCGGGGATTTCGGCGAGGTCCATTCGACCCACTCGATCGAGTCGATCAAGCCCGTGTTGCGCGATTTCCTGCGCAAGCGCGCCCGGTTCTGGGTCGCCGACGGCGGCGACGGCGCCCTGCACTGGATGCTCCGCATGGGCATGGAGGTCCTGCAGGAAGACGAGTTCACCGGCCAGGCGTTCACCCTGCCGATGACCCTGCCCACCAAGGGCGGGACGATCGACTTCGTCGCCAACAACGTCGGCATCGAGGGCGACGCCGAGGGCATCCTCGCGACCCTGCGCAACAACGTCGAGAGCAACACGACGATCCAGGACACCGAGGTCGACTCGATGGCGATCGACGGCATCCAGCTCGTCGACGGCGTCGAGGTTCCGTTCCGGACCTACGGCTTCGCGTCCGCCGCCGGCGGTGTCGGCCAGCGGTTCTACGCCAAGTACTACGACGACCCCGATCCGAACCCGCGCACGATCATGAAGGTCGTCGCCAACACCGTGGCGTCGGCGCCGATCGCGCTGTCGCCGCTGTCGCGCCTGCCGTTCGGGGCGTGGAAGAGCTACGCCAAGGAGATGTTCCAGCCGACCGCGTGCACCGTCATGCTCGACGGCATGAAGCTGCCCGGCGACCGGTTCACCGGGGTCCACGTCGCGTCGATGTCGATCAACCTCGGCAACGTGCTGCGGTTCTTCGGCAAGGCCGACCAGCCCGGCCTGATGAACGCGATCGTCGGCACGCCGAGCCCGTGGGGCATCATCCGCAACCTGCCGCGGATGGCGCGCGGCGAGGAGATGCGCGGCCGCAACATCCTCGACCGGCCGTGCCGCGAGATGATCCTCGAGGCCGTGGGCGACGAGCTGCTCGCGCCGATCATCGACGGTGAGTTCTACCGCAACGTCAAGAAGATCGCGTTCCGCGTCGGACCGCGGGTCCGGATCCCGAAGGTCATCGCGCCCAAGGCCGCGTAGCGCACCACCGGATATCGGAGCCGCGCACCTGCCGCGCGCCCACCTTATCGCCGAGCGTCGCCGCGCGCCTACTTGGCGGGGATGGCGCAGGTTACGGTCGCCGGGCCACCGCCGGTGATCTCGCACTTGCGCTTACCGCACGCGGCCGTCTTGCACGCTGCTGCCTGGGTCTTGAAGCAGCGCTTGCCGACGACGAAGAAGCAATCGTCGCGGTCACCGGAGTAGCGCCAGCCGCCCCACTTGCCACCGGGAGGATCGGTCTCGCCCTTGGCGATCGCCTCCTGGCGCTGCTTCTCGCGGGCCGTCGTTGGTTCATGGGCGCTCGGCGGGCTGCTCCCACCGCAACCGACCGTCAGAGCCGTCATCGCGGCAAACAACGAGAGCCTCAGCGTTCGCAACGACATTCTCTTGGATCATGCCATAGTCGAAGGCGTGGCTGATGAAGACCGCGCCGTGATGGAGCGACTCGCTGCGCTCGAGGCCGAGGTGAAAGCCGACGCCGACGCGGCCGGGGCGCGCAAGGCAGCGGCGCTCGCCAAGTTACGCGACCAACGTGTGACGCAGGCCGCGGAGCGCGACGCGCTGCGCGCCCGCCAGGCCGAGCTCGTCAACAAGCGCCCCGGGCGCGCCAAGCCGGCCGCCAAGCCGAGCGAGCCCGACGATCTGAACGATCTCGACCTCGCGCCCGGCAAGAAGTCGCTCACCGAATCGCTCACCGACCGGATCCGCCGCAAGGCCGCCCGGGCCGCCGAACCGGAAGGCCTCGAGGAGCTCGACGAGGACAACGCGCGGCGCGCCGACCACCTCGAGAACCTCGGCGGTGCGCTCGAGCTCGCGTCCAAGGCCAACCGGGTCAAGCAGGAGCTGACCCGCGCGCCGAAGAAGGGCGAGAAGTCGTGGATCAAGTCCGGCGTGGCCTCGCTCGCGCTCGGGCCGATCGGCTGGCTGTACGCCGGGTCGCTGCGCGAGGCGGTCCCCGCGACCGCCGGCTGGATCATCCTCGCGGCGATCGCTTCGAAGATCTTGCCCGCCTTCCTGCTGATGCCGGTCCTGATGGTCGTGCTGCCGCTATCGGCGATCGCCGGCGTCGTCTACGCGTTGCAGTACAATCGCAACGGCAGCCGCCAGCGTCTGTTCGACAGCGATAAGCCGGCGCCCAAGCAGCTCCGCAGCGATTAGCGTCCAGGCTCTAACGCCATTCTCACCTATCTTGTAAGCTGACCTGCCGCTCACGCACGCCGCTCCGCCTACCATCAAACAAACGTGATGCCGCTCCGCCTGATCCTTCTGCTCGTCTTGCTCGCGCTGCCTCGGGTCGCAGCCGCGGGACGCTTGAAGGTCGCGATCGTGCCCAGCATCTCGGTCAACCTCGACGCCGCCCGGGTCGACGCGCTGTCCCAGGATCTCGCCGAGGCGCTGCGCACCGAGCTCGACATCGACACCATCGGCGGGCTCGACGTCCGCCGCCTGCTGCCGCCGCAGGGCCTGCCCGCCGACTGCGTCGCGAACCAGGCCTGCATCAACGACGTCGCCAAGCGGCTCGGCGCGCAGCAGCTGCTGTTCGTCGTGATGATCGACACCGGCACCGGCGGCGCGATCCAGGTCGACAGCACGTGGATCGACGCGAACACGCACCAGAGCGCGCCGCGCCCGGCGATCGACATCGCCGCGATCGCCGGCGCCAAGGCGCGGTTCATCGACGCCGCCCCGCAGCTCTTGCCCGACGCGCCGGTCCGCCCCAAACCCAAGACCAGCTTCGGCCGGATGTCGACCGAGGTGCCGCGCCACTTCGCGCTGCCGAGCTACGCCACCACCGGTGCGGCCGTGGTCGGCCTCGGGCTCGGCCTCGGGTTCGGGCTGTCGGCGCGCAGCAAGTACAAGGACTGCGAGGATCAGGCGAACCGCGGCATCGCGTGCACGCAGAGCCGCAAGGACACGATCCGGCACACCGCGCTGATCGCCGACATCGGCTGGACCCTCGCGATCGGCGGCACGATCGCGACCGCGATCCTGTACGCGACGTCGGGCGAGTCGGCGCACCTCATCGTCGAGCCGACCCAGGGCGGCGTGGCGCTCTCCACGTTCGGGAGGTTTTGATGACGGCAGAGCTGGTCGCCGCGGATCGGCTGATCGGCCAGACCCTGGCCGATCGCTACCAGGTCCTGCACCGGCTCGGCGAAGGCGCGATGGGCGTCGTCTACAAGGCGCGCCACGTCAAGGTCGGACGCCCGTTCGCGGTCAAGGTCCTGCACTCGCGCCTGCTGCAAGACACCAAGGTCGCGCAGCGGTTCGATCGCGAGGCCGAGCTCGCCGGCCGGCTGCGCCACGCCAACGTCGTCGGCGTGGTCGACGTCGGTGAGGTCGACGGCCTGCACTACATGGTGATGGACTTCGCCGAGGGCCCCGACCTCGCGCAGCTGCTCGTCGAGGCGCCGATGCCGCCGGCGCGCATCATCCACCTGGCGCGCCAGATGCTCGAGGGGCTGTACCACGCCCACGAGCAGGGCCTGATCCACCGCGACTTCAAGCCCGAGAACGTGATCATCGAGCGCGACAGCCACGGCGCCGAGCAGCCGCGGATCGTCGACTTCGGGATCGCGATCCTGCGCGACGGCGGAGAATCGACCGACGGCCAGGGCCGGCTGACGACCAACGGCCTGGTGCTCGGCACGCCGCACTACATGGCGCCCGAGCAGGCAGTCGCCGATCCGATCGATCACCGGATCGACCTGTTCGCGCTCGGCATCGTGGTCTACGAGATGCTGTCGGGCCGGCTGCCGTTCGATGGCAGCGGCGCCGAGGTCGCGCGCGCGAATCTGTTGATCGATCCGCCGTTGATCTCCAAGCGGGTCCCGCACCTCGAGGTCGATCCGCTGCTCGAGACGTTCGCGCGGCGCCTGATGTCGAAGAAGCCCAAGGACCGGCCGGCGACCGCCAAGGCCGCGCGCGAGCTACTCGACCTGATCAGCCAGGATCGCGCTGCGGCGGCGGTGGCGCTCGGGATCGCCGGGGCCGGCAGCCGCGCGCCCGCCGAGACCGAGCAGCTCGAGAGCCAGGCCCGGCCACCGCTGGTCTTCGAGCCTGAGCCGACCCGCCAGCTGCGCGCCACGCCGTCGCCGCTCGAGTCGGTGCCGCCGTCCTATCTGCAGCCGCGCGCGCCGACCCCGCTGCCGATGCCGGGCTACGACGCCACGCCGATGGCGATGCCGCTCGCCTACAGCGCACCGCATCCGCAGGCCGTGCCCGAGCTGGCGATGCAGCAGCAGACCTCGGTGCGGATGCCGCTGAGCTGGCCCGGCTCGTCACCCGCGAAGCACCGCCGGCCGTGGATCATCATCGGCGTGGGCGCCGGCTCGATCGGCGTCGCGATCGGTGCGATCCTGGCGCTGTCGGGGACCAAGCCGGCGGCCGTGCCCGACGATCATGTCGTGGCGATCCAGGGCGAACCCGCGCCGGCCACGGTGCCGCCGGACCCTCCGGCGCCGCCGGCCACGAACCCCACCGTTACCGAGCCGACCACGCCGCCGGCTGGCCCACCATCGACCGCAGCCCCTCCAGCACCCGGGCCGTCTGCGTCTTCCGGGCCGTCTGCGCCTTCCGGGCCTCCCGGTGCCGCTTCCCCGGCTGTGCCCGGCGGCCAGCCGGCCACCCCGAGCACGCCCCGGGCGGTGACCCAGGTGCCGCGGACGGCGAGCCCGGCCCGGCCCGTGGCCACCCCGCCCGCGCATCCGCCGCAGACGATCGACCCTCCGGTCGCGCACCCGCTCAGGGCCTCCGAGGTTCCACCGCCGATCGCCAGACCGGCGACGCTCGCGATCAGCACGGGCTCGGCCGCGCATCCCGCCGCCAAGCCGGCGACGGCGTCGCTCGCCGGGATCTCGGGCAACGATCTCTGGGGGCTCTGGGTCGCCGTCGGCACCATGGTCACCGGCGCCCCCGGCAAGAAGCTGCCCGAGGACAAGCGCCAGGAGCTCAAGCGTCGCTACACGTTGATCCAGATCCAGCCCCTGATGGGCGCACCACAAGCTGATCGCGACAGCGCCGCCCGGACGCTGCAGGACATCGAAGACCAGCTCGGCCGCTGAGCTGGCAAGTCCTCGAGCCGGCGATCCCCGCCGTACAGGCACAGTCGGCAGCACGCCGGCAAGCCGATCGACAGAGCTACCGAAGGCCGCTACGGCAGGAACGCGACGTCGACGCAGGTGTCGGCCTCGCTGGCGCCCTGCTTGCCGCTGTCGATCGTGACGCACAGGTGGCTGAGCCCCTGCTGGAGCGTCTGCAGGTAGCTGACCTTGCCGTCGGGGCCGACCGTGATCTGCGGCCCGGGATAGTTCACCGCGCCGTTGACCCCGTAGTTGATCGCGTAGACGTCGTAGTGATCGCTCGCCGCCCCGTTGAGCGCGATGCGGACCACCGGCGCGCGGAACAGCCGGGTGTCGAGCACGAACGCCGGGCCGCGGTGCAGCGTGCCGTTCGAGGCCGCCGGGCCCGTGCCGACCGCGGCGTCCCAGCGCACGCGGCCGGGCGCGCCCATGCCGCCGGCGCCGCTGCTGCCGGTGCCACCCGCCCCGCCGTTGACCGAGATCGCGCCGGTCGTGGTCAGCGTGCCGCCGGCGCGCAGCATGACGAGGCCACCGGCGCCACCGCCACCGCCGGTCATGGTGGTGGTCCCGATCGGCGCCGCCTGTCCGGCGCCGCCGTTGACCGAGATCGCGCTGGTGGTGACGTCGCCCTCGGCAGTGAGCTCGATCGAGCCGCCGCCGGCCCCGCCGCCGCCGTTGCCGCCGGTCACCCCCGTGCCGCCGCCACCGCCGCCGCCCGCGCGGTTCGGCGTCAGGCTGTTGTAGCCGTCGTAGGTCGTGATCAGCTCATCACCGGTGCGCGAGCCGGGCGCACCGGCGCCGTTGCCGGTCCCCCCCATGCCGTCGGTCCCGAACCCGCCGCCACCGCCGCCGCCCGCACCGCCGACCAGGCCGCCGGACACCCCGGCCTTGCCGCCGACCGTCGCATCGCAACCGCCCGGCGACGACGGCCCGCCGCCGCTGCAGCCGCCGACCGCCGCAGCCGCCGTGCCGTTGATGCCGTTGGCGCCGTTGGCGGCGAGCGCGGTCGCGGTCGCGGTAATCGACGACATCGAGTGGATGATCGCGCGCGCCGAGCCGGTGAACGTCGTGGTCATCCCCGAGAACGTGACCTTCGAGTACCTCGTATCGAGCGTCGTGGTATCGAAGGTGGCGCCGGGCGCGAGCTCCTCGAGCCCTTGCAGCGTGAGCTGGCCGGACAGCGTCGACATCGACCGCATGCCGGGCTGCCCCGGGATGTCCTCGGACACCCGGATGTCGAACGTGATCGCGGCGGTCTTCGCGAGCGCCATGTCGACGTGCGCGGTCACCGGGATCGCGATCCAGTTGCCGTCCTTGGCGATCGTCGGCGGTCCGACGTCGATCATCGGCGCGCCCGACGCCGGCATCAGCTCGACGGTGGTGTTGTTGTCGATCATGTTGTGGCCGCTCAGCACGACCATCGCCGGCGCGCTGCCGCCGTCGCCCTGGCCCTCGTAGATCGTCGCCGGCGCCACCCCGTTGATCACCAGCATCGTCGGGTCGGCGTCGAGGATGATCTCGGCGTCCGACGGCGCATCGATGCCGGCCTCGCTCGGTGGCCCGCCCAGGTTGTTCGGGTTGTAGATCCATGAGCAGCCGGCGAGCATCGTGATCGTCACAAAGACCAGACCGTGCTGCATCACGCGCATTATATGCGATGTCGCCGCGGGCCCACACTCGCTCGCACGATCGCTCTATCACTCGTTTCTAACGGCTCGCTGCTTCTCGTCGGTGACCCAGCGGGCGATGATGCCCCATGCGATCGTTTGCCGTCGTGTGGAGCATCACGGCGCTTGGCTGTCTGCCCCATTCACCACCGGTCGCGCCGAGCGCAGCCGCGGCCCCTACATCGGCACCGGAGCCATCCGTCGCTGCGCCCGCGGTCGCGACCGCCGCGCCCGAGCCGCACGCGTCGATCCCGGCGATGCGCCCACCCGCACGCTGGTCGAGCGACAGCAACACACTGATGGGGCAGGCTCCGATGGCGCCGCAGCCCCATCCCGGACCGGCTGCACCGGCGTCGCAACCACCGGCCGCACCGAACACACCGCAGCCCCATCCTGCACCGGCCGCACCGCAGCCGTACCCGCAGCAGCAACAGCCATACCCGAAGCAGCAGGCGCCGCAGCAGCAGCCATACCCGGCGCCGCAGCAACCATACCCACAGCAGCAGCAGCCACAGCAGCAGCCGTACCCGGCGCCGCAACAGCAGCCGTACCCGCAGCAACAGCAGCCGTACCCGCAGCAGCAGCAGCCGTACCCGCAGCAGCAGCCATACCCGGCGCAGCAGCAACCATACCCACAGCAGCAGCAGCCGTACCCGGCGCAGCAGCAGCCATACCCACAGCAGCAGCAGCCATACCCGCAGCAGCAGCCGTACCCGCCGCAGCAGCCATACCCGCCGCAGCCGTATCCGCCAGGGACGCCCTATCCGCCGGTGCAGCAGTACCCGGCACCTCTGGCCGCGAGCCCAGGCTCCGGCAACCGCGAGGTCATCCTCGACTTTGCCGCCCTCGGTACGCTGGCGTCGATCAACGTGCTGGTCGATCAGAACGTCAACGACGGCAACATCGGCTCATTGCTGGTGTTCTCCGGCATCGCCGCCGGGACGGCCACCGGGTGGCTGCTCACCGAAAGCTTCCATATCGACGCTGCCGCCGCGCGCATGACGACGCTCGGCATGATGATCGGCACCGCCGACGGCGCGCTGCTGATCGAACCGACCCATGAGACCGACGGTGGTCATATCCTCGGCTACCTGACCGGCGGCGGCGTGATCGGCGCGCTCGCCGGCCTGGCCTACGGCCAGAACACCGAGCTGACCCCGGGCCAGTCGATGATGATCGGCAACCTCGTCCTCCTGGGGTCCGCGACCGCGGCGCTGAGCGCGATCTCGATCAGCAACGACGGTAATTATGGCGGCTGGGAGAACGGCGTACTGGCGCTCGGCATGAACGGCGGTGTACTCGCCGGTGCGCTGATCGCGCCTAAGCTCGACTGGTCACCGCGGCGCTCGCGGCTCGTGCTCGCCGGGACATTGCTCGGCGCCTTTGTCGGCGGTGTGCTCCCCGTGGAGCTACAGAAGCAAGGTTCGAACAGCGCCAGCGGAGATTTGGTTACAGGCTGTATGACTGCCGGGATGTGGGGCGGCTTCGGGCTGTCGCTCCTGCTCACCCGGGAGGAACCACCCGACATTCGTTTCCAGAAGTCTGCCCCGGGATCTGCTGTGACACTTGCCCCCTATGCAGGTGGGCGTGGTCAGGTCGGAATGATGGCCGCCGGCACCTGGTAACTCCTGTCTCTTGCGTCGATCTACTAACCGGGTGATCGTCTGTCTGCATGGTCAGTTGCCTGCTCTGCTCTTCGCCGCGATCGATCGGAGTGCTGTGCACTTCGCATGGTGTCGCGATCGCATCGCCCGGAATCACCAGCGAGCAGATCTTCTCGCGGGTGCCCAACCCTCTTTCGTCGCTGATCGATGCCTGGGGCGTCGCGCACGCGATCGCCGATGGCAGTCGGATCGGCCGCGATCCACGCGTCGATGTCGCGGTGCTGCACGCGTCGGTGTCGAGCGAGCACGCCTCGATGAAGCTGGTCAACGAGCGCTGGCACATCGTCGACAACGCTAGCCGGAACGGCACCGAGGTCGAGGGCTCGCGGATCACCGAGCACGATCTGACCGGCGGCGCGACGATCCGGCTCGGCGACGTCAAGTTCTACTTCTGGCCCGATGTCGTACCCAAGATGGAGCCGCCGCGCGGCTCGGGGCGCACCGCGCCGACCCGGCGCGACGAGCTGGTGTTCAGCGCCAAGGTCGTCACGCCGCGCGGCCATCAGCTCGACCTGCGGCAGCGCGTCGACGGCGGCGTGCTGCGGATCGGCGAGGCGTCGATCGAGCTCGCGGCGATGGAGTTCGGGCTGTTGCAGCTGCTCGTCGAGCGCCGTCGCACGGTCAGCGACGCCGAGCTCGCGTACGTCGCGTGGCACGAGATCGCCGACGCGCTGTCGTTCCGCTCGGTGCAGGCCGACAGCGAGAACGTCCGCGAGCTGGTCCACCGCGTGCGCCGCAAGCTCGCGAGCGTGCACGCCGATGACCTGATCGAAAGCAAGCGCGGCGTCGGTTATCGTCTCGCCGGCGAGCCCGGCTGACGCCCACCGCACCAAACGTGGCAGGAGGACGAGGTCCTCCTTGACAGTCACGGCGGTTTCCGACGAAACACGAGGGCGCCGTCAAGCAAAGGTTGGATCATGCGTCCTGCTGTTCTGGGTCTCGTCGTGCTGCTGTTTTCGGGGTGTGCCACGCTGTTCGCAGGTGGTCCGGATCACGTCCCGGTGTCCACCAACCCGCCGGGCGCGACCGTGTTCGTCGACGGGGTTCCCGTCGGCCAGACGCCGATGCTGCTGACGCTCGACCGCCAGCACAACACCGGCACGATCCGGCTCGAGCTGCCGGGCTTCGCGCCGATCACGCTGCTCCGCGACCAGGGCATCAACGGCTGGTTCTGGGCCAACCTGTGCGTCGGCGCATGGCCGATGATCATCGACCTCATCACCGGCGACGACAAGGCGTTCGACGACACGCCGATCGCGGTCGGCATGACGCCGATGGGCGCGTACCCCGGCCCACAGGGCTATCCGCAAGGCCCGCAGGGCTACCCGCAGCAGGGTCCGCAGGGCTACCCGCAGCAGGGCCCGCAGGGCTATCCGCAGCAGGGCCCGCAGCCGTATCCGCAGGGGCCGCAAGCCTACCCGCAGGGGCCGCAAGCCTATCCGCAGGGGCCGCAAGCCTACCCGCAGGGCCCACAGGCCGGTCCACAGGGGCCGCCGGGCGGCTACGCGCCCCCGCCGCCGCAGCCGCGCTAGTGCCGTGACCGTCGCATCCTGGTCCAGCACCTCACGTCGCCTCGATCCCAAAGGGGCTTCCCCCCTCCCCCGCACAGCCGCCGCAGGTCCTCTCACCGCTCGTTCTCCGAGCCGTGATCATCGTGTACGGGTCGGAGAACGAGTGCCCCGACCGTGGCAGAGTAGCCCTCGATATCCTTCAGGGCGGCGCCTCGACCTCGAGGCTTGGCCGCGCATCGTAATCACGCTGCCACGGTCGGGGCACTAGAGGCTCGGTTGCGCGCGGCCGCTGTCGTGGTGAGCCTCGCGTGCGCCGCGTGCCGGCCGCCGGCCGTGCGGGTCGGCGCGCCGTGTGCCAGCGCGCCGGTGTTCGCGCCGTTCGACGCTGCTCCGCCGGCGCCGCGCGCGACCGCGGCCCCCGACGGCGTGCTCGACGCGCTGGTCGCCTGGTACCAGCACCACGGCCGCAGCCACGAGGCGCCCGGCATCGGCTGCCCGTTCGCGCCGACCTGCTCGGTCTACGCGCGCGAGGCGCTGCATCGCTACGGGCCGATCGCGCTGATCCTGATCGTCGATCGCTTGCTGGTGCGCGAGCACGGCGCGGCCGGCGAATACTACCCGGCGGTCTGCGTCGCCCACACCCTGAGGCTCGACGATGACGTGCCGTAGGCTCGCGGCGCTCGCGATCGTGCTGCACGCCGGCGTGGCCGTCGCCGATGTACCGACCACCGCCGCACCCACCGCACCCGCCACCGCACCAACCGCCACCCCATCGGCCGACGCCGCCGCGCTCGCCATCGACCACCGGCTCACCGAGCGGCTGACCCAGCTCGCCGAGCACCACTACCGCACCGGCGCGTACTACCGCGCGATCTCGGCGTACGAG
>DATBBB010000334.1:0-6438 GCA_036271215.1 Kofleriaceae bacterium
TTCGGGTCGGTTCGTCGTTCTGTCGCGATCATGCGCCCGGATCGACGGCGATCTGGCGCACGCGTGATCCGCGACGTGCCATTCCGGCGCGGCGATCGGGTTTCTTGCCCTCGTCGTGAAACCACGCCAAGACTCGAGCATGCGTTCGCTCGTGCTCGGCGTTCTCGGCGTGGTCGCGCTCGGTAGCACGCGCGCCGGTGCGGACTCGCTCGGTGACTTCCTCGACCCGCGCGCGATCGCGGTCGGCGAGGCGGCGCGCGGCAACGCGATCGGGCAGACCGGCGCCGAGCTCAACCCCGGCGGCATCCCGCTCAACCGCGAGCTGGTGTTCGAGGGCGGCTACGGCTACCGCACGTCGGACTCGGCGTCGCTGATCGGGGTCTCGGCGTGCGACTCGACCAGCGGCCTGCCGGGCTGCTTCTTCTACGACTACGCCGGGACCAGCCCCGACCTCGGCGGCGGCGAGACCTCGCACCACACCACCCACGTCGGCGGCCTGGCGCTGTCGCGCATGCTGGTCCCGCGGATCCTCGTCGGCGCCACGATCAAGTACTTCCACTTCTCGTCGAGCGGCGGCGACGAGGCCGACGCCAGCGGCACCGCGTTCGACCTCGGCGCCACGCTGCGGCTGACCAACAACATCAACGTCGGGGTCTCGGCGCAGAACCTGTGGGCGTCGAGCGATACGCCGGAGTTCCCGCGCGCGATCGGCGGCGGCGTGTATGCGCACCCGCTCGCGCTGCTCGCGCTCAGCTTCGATATGCGGTGGAAGCTCGACGGCACCGATCAGAGCGCGCGCTACGGCGGCGGCGCCGAGCTGTTCCTGCAGAGCACCGGCGGCCAGAGCGCGTTCCCGATCCGGGTCGGCGCGCTGCACGACAACGGGCTCGGCGGGACGTACCTGTCGGCGGGCCTGGGCTACGCGGCGGCGAGCTGGGGGCTCGACGTCGGCGGCCGCCGCGAGGTCAAAGGCGGCGACGAGACCACGATCATCGCGAGCATCCGGCTGTACGGCCCACGACTGCCCGCGATCGGCCTCGAGTAGCCGCGCGTCCGCCACGGGGCACCGGCATCGCTACGGGTTATCGGTACGGCGGCGGTGGGACCTGGCGGTGCAGGTGGAGCTGGACGAGTCGGCGGACACCGGCGATGGCACGCTGTAGGAGGATCCACATGATGTGCGGAGGTGCAAGGCACCGGCCGGCGTGGCCCACCGTCTGCAAAGCAGCTAGAACCATGCAGTTCGGGACGTTCTTGATGCCTGCGCGCCGTGCGGACGCGCGCACCGAGTACGCCCAGCACAGCGCCAGAGGTGAGTCATGAGCCTGGTAGCCCTTCGGTACGACGATGACGACGATGTGAGCGCCGGACTGCGCGCGTCGCACAAGCAGCTGCCGTGTCGCCTGCTCTACGCCGATGCCGGCGCCGAGCTGTTCGAGCGGATCTGTACGCTCGACGCGTACTACCCGACTCGCACCGAGCTGTCGCTGCTCGGCCAGCACCTGCCCCAGATCGCGCACCAGATCGGCCCGGGCGCGCGGGTGATCGAGCCCGGCAGCGGCGAGGGCAAGAAGCCGCGGATGTTGCTCCACGCGCTCGAGGCACCGTCGAGCTACGTGCCGATCGACATCGCGCACGACCAGCTCCACCGGTTGGCCGCCGGCCTGCGCGCCGAGCTGCCCGGCGTGGACATCTCGCCGGTCATCGCCGACTACAGCGAGCCGTTCGAGCTGCCGGTGCCGCAGCACGCGTTCAAGCGCACCCTGATGTTCTTCCCCGGCTCGACGATCGGCAACTTCGAGCCCGACGCGGCGCGCCGGTTCCTCGCCCGGCTCGCCGCGCTGGCGGGCGGCGACCGCATGCTGCTGCTCGGCGCCGATGCGACCCGCGAGCCCGAGCTGCTGCTGCGCGCCTACGACGACGAGCACGGCGTCACCGCGGCGTTCAACAAGAACGCGCTCGCTCACCTCAACCGAGTCCGCGAGGCGACCTTCGATCTCGATGCGTTCGATCACCGCGCGGTGTGGAACGCGGCGGCGTCGCGGGTCGAGATGCACCTGGTCAGCAAGCGGCGCCAGGTCGTCCGGGTCGCCGGCGAGCCGTTCACGTTTGTCGCCGGCGAATCGATCGTCACCGAGCACTGCTACAAGCACACCCCGGCGGCGATGCACGCGTTGCTCGCCAGCGCCGGCTGGCGGCCGCGCCAGGTGTTCACCGCCTCGGCGATGCCGTTTCGGCTGTGGCTGTGCGAGCCGCTCGCCGGCAATCGCGTGTAGATTTGCCGCCAGCATGGTCAAACCAGACACCGCGCTCGGCGATGCCGCGGCGGCTTTCGACGAGGAGCTCGCGACCTACGCCCGGCTGGGTGAGCTGTTCCTGAAGACCCCGCTGTCGAGCGTCAAGCAGCTCGAGCGCGCCAACGCCACCCTCGCCGACATCGCCAAGTGCGAGGCGAGGCTGCAGGCTGCAGGTCAGCGGATGGTCCAGGCGCTGTCCGCGGCGCGCAGCCACCAGGAGCAGCTCGCGGCCGAGGTCGTCGCCCACGTCCCGGCGATCCAGGATCGCAACCAGCAGCTCAACGCGCTCATGACCGAGCTGACCGCGGTGGCCGGCGAGGTCGGCGGCCTCAACCACGTGATCGCCGGCCAGCGCGAGAACGGCGACGCTACGCGGGTGCCGTCGGCCGACGAGGCGCGCGGCATCTCGGACACCGTGTTCGCGCTGTCCGACCGCGCCGAGCAGCTCTCGGTCACCGCGCACGAGGCCGAGTTCGAGGAGCTCGCGACCCAGGCGCACGCGCTCCATCAGCGGCTCCAGGCCGTCGGCAAGAAGCTTCAGAAGGTCGGCGGCGACTGAAGCCGCGGCCGTCCCTCGTCACGCCGGTCACGCCGCCTGGGCGCCGTTCGCGTCACAGCGGCGCGCGGCGGCCTTGCACGAAGTGCACGATCGCGACGACGACCGCGACGACGAGCAAGATATGGATCGCGCCCGACGCGACGTGGAACACGGTGAAGCCCATGAGCCAGGCGATGGCAAGGATGACAGCGAGGGCAAGAAACATGGCGAGTACCTCCGTCCCTCGGTAGTGCAGTCCACGGGCCACCGCCGAGGCCATCGAATCCTGGGCGTCAACTGCCTCGCGCCCTGGCTCACGCGATCCCGACGTCGCCATCCTCGCACCTCGTCCGTGACTGTCCCGCGACCCACCGGCGCACGTCTGCGCCAGCCCCGCACGGCGAGCCAGCCAGCGACCTCTCGCGTCATTGGGGGCCTACTTCGGCGGAGGCAGCCGCCGTGGCGCTCGAGCGCTTGCGCCCGCGCTGGCCTTGCGCTGCTTGGCGCCGGGCTTGATCCGCTTCCGGGCGGCCACGGGAACCGCCGGAATGGACACGACGGTAGCCTCGATCGGCGCGCCCTTGCCTGGAGATGCCGCGAGGCTGCTTGGAGATGCCGCGAGGCTGCCTGGCGATGCCGTGAGGCCGCCGCTGGCTCCCAGGGTGGGGGCGCTACACAGCTGATCGTAGATCGCCGCGGCGGCGGTCCGGACTTCCGGCGCAAGCCCATCGAGTCGACCTCGCGTTCCGGCCGCGGCTGCGATCAGCGCCTCGTAGAGCGGTGCGAGGTGCTCCGTCATCCCGGAGTCCTGGAGCAGCGTGACTGCCTGCGCGCCGCGCCGGGTCGAGATGCAGCGCCGAAAGAACACGATCAGCTCGGTCATAGTCCCGGGAGTCGTGATGTCGCGAATTGCCATCTCGACAAGGCGTCGGCTGGGATCCCGTCCACGAAGATCCAGGCTCCTACACGCGGTCGTGAGCAGCTGGGCGGGCGTGCTCAGCGTATCCGCCGGTGCTCTGCGGATGAGATGCTTCGCGCGTCGCCGCCGCTCCTCCTCGCCGTAGAAGATCCGCAAGAACTCGATGAACCAGGACAGCCGTCGCCGCATCCGGCGGCTGGCGCGCATCAGGTACCAGATGTTGAAGAACCGCTCGCTGAGCTGGAACCCGAGCTTGCCCGGATCGGGAAGCGCGACCTTGGCGAGCAGGCCGCCCTTCACGAGCCGGTTCAGCTGCGCGGACACGGTGTTGAGATCGAGGTGCGTCGCCGCCTGGCACTGCGCCGCGGTGATCGGGTGCCAGTGCAGCGCGACGGCGTTGATGATCACCTGGCTCTGCGAGGGAAGATCGTCGAACCGGGCCTTGTAGTACGGCGTGAGCTGGTCGAGCAGGCCGTCGAGATCGCGCTCGATCCGGTCACCATGATCGAGCGTTAGCACGCCGTGCAGCACCGCGAGCGTGCGCGGGGTTCCGCCGGTCAGCGTATAGAGCGCCTTGAACCGGCCCGGATCGCGCTCGAGGATCTTGATGACCTGCGGGGTGTTGGCGCGCCTGGCGAGCGATCGCACCATCTCTCTCGCGTCGTTCTCCGAGAGCGCACCCAGCTCGTGGACATGGAAGAAGTCGTAGAACGGCGACTGGTAGTCGATCGTTTCCTGGAGGAAGGTCGCGGATGCTCCGATGACCACGAGGCTGTTGTCGCTCGAGAGCGCTTCGCGCAGCGCCCAGTGCGACTCGGACAGCCGCTCGAGCACCAGGTTCAAGTTGTCCACGAGCAACACGACCAGCCGCTTGTGGCGCTTCGCCCACGCTTGCAGGCTCGTGAGGGCGCGCTTCGCACGCTGCTCTTCGTCGAGCGGCTCCAGCTCGGTCACGAGCGCTCCCAGCTTTTTGACCTCCGCCCGCTCGTCGTGCTGAACGAGCGCATCGATCAGCGCGTCCAGGGCGTTGATCCAGAAGTCAGACGGCCGCGAGATGTTGTACTGCTCCTCGGGGAACCGCAGCGCGATGCAGCGCCTGGCCAGCTTCGGGTCATCCTCGATCGCGGCGGCGATCCGGAGCAGCAACGTGGTCTTGCCGGTTCCCCGGCCGCCGATCAGCAGGTGATGCTGGCCGCCGCCACGCCGGAGATCGTCGAGCAACTCGCCCAGGAGGGGCTGCCTGGCCACGAAGGTCTCGATCAGCTCCTTCCGCGGCAACAGGTGCGGGTTGTAGAACGTCATGCAACGTGCCTCAGCCAGTAGCGGCGCAGTAACCCGGAGCGGAACCGCCAGCGGAGGGCCTGCTCGACGAGGTAGCCGTCGTTTACCAGTACCTCCAGGATCCATTTCAGGGTGGCCGCGCGCTCGACGGCATCTGGAACCAGCGCCGCGACGGCCTGGCGCATCGCGTCCAGCGTGGCGCCCTCGGCGGTCCGGGCACACGCTGCCAGCATCGCGCGTGCGAGCGAGTCCGTCGGGGCACCGAGCGAGTCACGAAGCCGCTCATCCCAGTAAGAGAAGTAGATCCGCCGGTCGATCAGGCTCTCGAGTACGCCCTGAAGCAGCTCGACGCTTGGTTGCGATGCGCGGGCCTGCTCGCGGAGCGCACCGAACACGACCTGCAGGTGGTAGGGGATGAGCCACTCGGCTGCATCGCAGATCGCGCCGCACAGCTCGGGCGAGAGCACGAGGCTGTAGCTGGCTGCCAGCTGCTCGAGGAATTCGTGTGCGGCCGGGCGATCGAATGGACCGAGCAGCCATGGCCGCAGATCATTGATCGTGTCGGTCAGCTGATGGCGCCGGGTCACGTTATCGAGGCCGATCGAGCCGGCGAGGATGAAGCGCAGCGTGGCCGCGCCGGCCGGGTGCTGCCGGAGGTGCCGGAACCACTGCAGGAACGCGCGCACCCGCGCGCCGCTCGGATCGCTCTTGCTGAGCGCGAGCACCAGCACGGGGAGCTCGTCGATCAGGATCAACAGCGGTGTCTTGCTGGTGAAGATGGCGGCGAACGCTCGATCGGCGTCTTCTTGCCACGCGGGTGTCGGGTGCTCGAGGTCGACGCCGCTGCTCGCGATCTTCACGCTCTTGATACCGCGGCCAAGCCCGAGCGTTCGAGCCACGATGCCTCGCTTCAGCTTCCGGCCGCGCTTCGTTGCGTAGATCGCGTTCAGCACGGCCTGCACGAACTGGGGCTCGGTGGTCGCGGCGGCGACGCTCGCATAGACCCCGATCGCCGAGCCATCTTCGTCGACGCGCTTCATCAGCGCGCGCAACAGCGACGTCTTCCCCACGCGCCGCGGCGCCAGCATGAGCACGTGCTCGCGCTCGCTGATCGCCTGCAGCTCCTCGAGCTCGGTGTCACGACCGAAGAAGTTGCGATCGAGGACTGGCTTTCCGATGACGTTCTCGATGCGCACGATGGATTTGTTGTACGACAGATCTGTCGTACGACAAGTTTGTTGTACGACAAATCTGTTGTGTTGAACTTAAATAATTACAGCCACATGGGAGCATGGCGACCGCGCGACGGCCGGCGATCGGGCCGGTCAGTCCCAGCGGTCGAGCTTGTAGGACTGGGTGACGTCGTCCTTGGAGGTGACGCGGAACGTGTGGTTCCAGGCCGC
>DATBBB010000335.1:0-26252 GCA_036271215.1 Kofleriaceae bacterium
AGCCCGAGCGAATCTCACTGATATCTTGGGCTTTGGTCAGCACAACGCAATTGACGATGTTCTGATCGCAGCAGTCCATGAGCCAGTTTGCCATATCATCTTGATCGGCGAACAGGGCTGCGATCAAGCCAGGTTTGGCGAGGTTATTCACTATGCCTCGCATCGACGTCATCGTCGGTTTCACCGAATCGACAAGGCGCCAACCCTCGACAGCCCGACCAGGCAAACACTACTTGATGCAGCCTTTGGGACACTGGTGGTTCCTCTATACCAGCGGGGGAGGCTCGACCCGCGATTCACCGAAGCCATTCTGGATCCACAGGCGGATCTTCGTCTCATTATCTGTGCGGAGTCAGCTGGTAAGATTGCCGCAAGCTTTCCACCCGACACGCTACGACGTCCCTACGAGGTAATGATTCGCCCCCTACGCGAGCGGTCAGCGGAGATCCCCCAACTCCTCGACAAGTGGCTCATCAAGCGTCGCTCGCCACTCCGCTTTGCACAGCTGCGCCCGGAATTGCAGACCGCCCAGCTGCAATATAAGTGGCGCGGCAACCTACAAGAGTTGAGGGAATGGGCTGATCTCCTCGCTACCCTCACGATGTACGCGAGCCGGAACGAACTGAACAAGCACAGCGACAGCTTGGATAGCAGGCTCAAGAGGCTCGAGAAAGACAAACTGAAAATCAAGGTACAATTTCCACTCGTTCCACGGAGATAGCGTTGTAGGAGTCTGCACGGCAGACACAATATCGATTGCGCCACTATGTGGCCAATCGCCATTTCGGCGGCGGTGTAGCTATCGGCCGGGAGCACGCGTTCTTCATTGCAGCCCGGCAGATGATCTTCACCGCGAGCGCAGCCCCCCCTCACCGTGCAGCAACTGCAGCGCTTAGCAAAATGCGGTGTTGTCACCATAATTTTGATACCAGCGCTCATTCAATCAGAGTTTAACAATGACCACATTTGCATATCCCTCGGGTAGCGACAATGAGGATACTGATTGCTCTACCGATAGCCATGAAGAGACCCCCATGACCCAATCGATGGCACTGTTGGTTCAGCCCGCAGCGCACGAACTCGAAAGGCTACGACAGACGTTACGCTGCCCGATACCCGCGCGCTCGTACGAAGACTTTGATCTGAGTGATGCGGTCATCGGCTTGCGAGAACTGGGCACAAGGGGAGTATCTCCGATTCGCCAGTTGTCAAATGCAGATGATCCGATGTCACAGGAAGTGAGAATCGAATTTGAAAATGGCCACTGGCGCATTCGAGATCTTACAGGACTCGCAGGCCTACGTAACGACGGCGTTTCCACCACAGAGATAGTCTTGACCGCAGGCACAGAGATTAGCCTGGGAGGGTTGACACTCATAGCCGAGAGTCCCCGAACGATATCGTTGCGTCAATATTGTGCTCGATTACTGGGATGGAAAGACAACGACCTGATCAGCATTGATCGTGCTATGCGGGCAATTCGGTCGTGGATGCTAAGGCGCACCCCTCTGTTATTACGGGGGGAAGGAGACATGATGTTAGTAGCGCAGGCACTTCACAGACAACTGTTTGGTCCGAATTCGCCGTTTATTGCATCTGATCGACGAAGGCACAACCTCCCGGCGACTGTTAGGGGGCCTGCGAATATTGCAGATGGCATGACTGCGCTGCAGGAAGCAAATAGCGGAACGTTGTGTGTGCGGGAAAGGCGGCTCCCGGCGGAATTTCGATCGCTCATGGAGAACTTCCGGCGGCGTGAGAATAGAGCTCGAATGACAATATGTGTGGGGAGGATCGAGCATTCATGGATTCTCAACAATGAGATGATAGCAATCCCCACCCTGTCATCCCGAAGCGATGAAATCGATAGAATAATAGATGAGTATCTGCAAGATGCCGCGAGCGTGCTGGATGTGCATAGTGTACAGGTCGAACCAAGTGACATCCAATGGATTCGTCGTGCATCTGCGCAGTCAATACCTGACATTGAAAAAGGCGCGATGCGCATGACTGCCATCAGAGCGTCTCGCACGATAAAGCAGGCATCCGATATGCTGGGAATGTCTGGCGTGTCACTAATTCGGTGGCTACGTCGTAGAGCTAGAGACAGCTCTGGCGAGCTCATTGCTATGCCTGACTTCGGTCCAGAGCATTATATGCCTCATGCATTAACCCTCCCGCAGGGTGACTCGGACGGCAAGGAGCAGCCTGAGCTGTGAAGTGCTGCACTAGTCGAGTAGTCAACCTGGTCTTCTTCTTCGCATACTTTGAGACAGAGCTATATTCGAGGAGTGGTCGTCGACTTGGACTTACCCCATCGACGCGTAGCGCTTATGTGGGATTCCGGTGTGATAGGCCCAAGGTATAGACCATTGTCGAGTAAGCCTATTCAAACAAAGGTCCTTGGTGCGCTATGGGAATGCCTGTTTCTGATTGAGGCGTATTGCAATCAGCTCGCAAGCGAACTGCAACTCCGTCAGTTGGATAATGCCATTCACACGGCTCAGCAAGCTTTCGGAGCCCTACGCGCCGGAACGAAAGCTTGTCGCCGAGTTACAGCAGGTTTACGGGAGCTAAACGACTCGCCCTCGGCATTCAATTCCTTGAACTATCACCTTAACAATATGCGAATCAGAATGATTGCCTTATTGAAGTGTGTGAGAGCGGGGACAGCCGAGCCTGAAATCCTTCAGCTCGTGGACGGCTTACATGTTGCTATTAATGATGACTTGCAAAGATAAGATGTGTGAGAGGGAATAGATGGGGTGCCTCGCCGAGCAATGAGAACCCGGCGGATTGGGTAGTGCCCAAAGGGATGCCATCACCGGAGTTGCTCGCCCGGTATGAACGCGTCCGAGCAGGGATGGCTCAGCAGGCCATGGAGGTGTTTCGCAGCGAGCGAGAGCTGATGCGCAGGCGGCTTTCGCTCGCTCGTTCGAGGGATTCGACGGCGCCACCCGATGTGCGGATGCTGATGGGTCTCGACACGATCGCGATCAGCCTTGTTGCTTTGGCTTGTGGCACTGGTCTCGCTGTCTCGGGTCGCCAAATGCCGGGGGTGATCCTCCTGTCTTGCTGGGGTTGGCTACGATCCTGAAAAGCGCTGGGGTGAGTTGATCGGCGTGTGGAAGGAAGATGTGGAACTACACGTGGCGCGGCTGCGTGTGACCCGCTCGCTCGTGGAGGGCGTTTTGGGGCCGACCAAGAACGGCAAGACCCGTCACATCCCGCTGTCGGACGACGCGTGTGCGGCGTTCGATCGCCAGATGGGGCGGGTACCCGGGCCCTACGTGTTCGGCCAGCCAGACGGCTCGCCGCTCATGACCGGTCGCCTTGTGGCACCCTTCAAGCGAGCGCTAGCTAGAGCAGGCTAAAATCGGGCGTCACATGCATCCCAACGACATGCGGCACACGTTCGCGAGCCACCTGGTCATGCGAAACGCGCCGCTCAAGGCGGTGCAAGACAAGAGATGATGGGTCACGCCAACATCTCGATGACCATGCGGTACGCGCACCTAACGCCCCAGGTGTTGCGGGATGCGGTGCGGCTCTTGGACCAGGCCCCGCCCGTCGAAAATTCGGTGCGGTTCCTGCGCTCGACCCCGGCGATCCCCGTCGAGGTGGCAACGAATTGGCAAGACGGCCCGTCCGAAGGGCTAACGAACTGAGATGACTGGGACGAAGCTGTATCATTCACCCCACCGCGCGTCGCGTCGCGCGGCCCTCCTGCCCCACCGCGTCACAGGTAGGGGACGTTCCCGTCCCCTCTGCGCCGGCCGAGCCGTCGCATTCACCCCACCGCACGTCACGTCGCGCGGCCCTCCTCCACGTCGCGCGGCCCTCCTGCCACCGCGTCGCATCGCGCGGCCCTCCTGCCCCACCGCGCCGCGCATCGTGCGGCACGATCATCCGCCCGGCGTCACTGCATCAGCTTGTCGAGGTCGGCCATCGCGAGCTTGAAGTCCGGCTGGTCCTTGACCACCTGCTTGAGCTCCTCCTGCGCGCGCGGATTGTTGCCGGTGTCGGCGTCGCGCAGCGCGCGGCCGTACAGCACCGCGGTCCGCCGCGCGAGCCGGGCCGGCGGCGTCACCCGCGGCGCCGCCTGGGCGGCCTTGGCGGGCACCGCCAGCTGCTTGGCGAGCACCGCGCCGACGTCGCCGACCAGCTTCTGCTCGATCGCGAGGCAGTCGTCGGCGCCGCCGGTGGCGCCGACCGACTGGACCAGCTTGCCGGTCTCGACCTCGACCACGCGGGCATCGACCCGCAGCTTGGACTTGAGCTCGAAGTAGCCGCCGAGCACCAGGTAGCGCGCGCCGAGTAGCTTGCCCGCCTTGGCGGCGCTCGCGGCGTCGATCTTGTGATCCTGGGCGAGCTTGAGCTCGGCGAGCACGTCCTCGAGCCGGCTGCGCTCGACGAGCTGGACCGCGTCGATCCCCGACAGATCGGAGATCATCATCTGCGCCAGGCCCTTGCGCAGCGCCACGAGGTCGTCGTCCTTGCCGTCGTAGTCGAAGTACAGCACCGCGACGGTCGGCTTGGGGCCGGCGAGCCCCCGCGCCGGCGCGACCAGGCCGAGCACGAGCCACACGCCGGCCGCGGCCGCGGCGGTGGTCCATCCCAGGGAGCGGTTCATCACGCCGTGAACGTGCCACGACTCGGCGCCGCGTGCCCGTGGTTCCGGTCGGCCTGGTACCGTCGGGCCATGCCCCGGGTCCCGCTCCGCTGGTTCGCCGCGCTCGCGGTCGCGCTCACGCTCTCGCTCGCCCCGTCCGCGGCCCGCGCGCGGACGATCG
Organism: Kofleriaceae bacterium; assembly: GCA_036271215.1. Classification (GTDB taxonomy): domain Bacteria; phylum Myxococcota_A; class Polyangia; order Haliangiales; family Haliangiaceae; genus JABFXX01. The sequence continues at coordinate 4,794 of DATBBB010000335.1, forward strand.
CGATCGCCTACTTCGACAACAACACCGGCACCACCGAGCTCGAGCCGCTGCGCAAGGGCCTGGCCGACATGCTGATCACCGACCTCGGCAACGTCGGCTCGCTGCAGATCGTCGAGCGCGACAAGCTCAACCAGGTGATGGACGAGCTCAAGCTGTCGAGCACCAAGTTCATCGACCCCAGGACCGCGCAGAAGCTCGGCAAGGGCCTCGCCGCCGAGCTGATCATGACCGGCGGCTACGTGATCCAGCGCGACGCCATGCGGATCGACGTCCGGATCGTCGAGGTCGCGACCGGCAAGATCGCGGCGAGCGACAAGGTCGAGGGCAAGAAGGACGACTTCTTCGCGCTCGAGAAGGATCTGGTCGATCTCCTGATCAAGACGGTCGACGTCAAGCTGTCGTCGAGCGAGCGCAGCAAGCTGCGGTCGAACCCGACCCAGTCGTTCGACGCCTGGCAGAAGTACTCGGCCGGCCTCGACGCCAAGGACCACGGCGATCAGGCCGAGGCGCGCAAGCAGTTCCAGGCCGCGCTCGACGCCGACCCGAGCTACCGCGCCGCCAAGACCGCGACCGAGCGGCTGCAGGTGATCTTCCACCGCGACGACGCCGCCAAGGCCGCCGAGCTCGACAGGCAGTGGAAGGCGCTCGATCCCAGGGCGCCCGAGTTCGCCAAGAAGGTCGACGAGCTGCTCGCCGGGTTCGACAACAGCGACGCCGACCAGCTCAAGAAGAAGGTCGCGCTGCTGACGTTCCTGGTCGAGCACGACCTCACGCCGACGCTGTACGACGTGATGTCGCGGGTCGCGCTCGAGATCAACGGCCTGATCTTCCGGTTCATCGACCTGCCCGACGCCGAGACCGTGCTGCCGCCGGTCTGCGAGTACCTGATCGGCCACTACCCCAAGGATCAGACCGCGCCGGCGCAGTGCAAGACCCTGCTCAAGGTGCTGGCGGCGACCTCCAAGCAGGATCCGAAGTGGCGCGCCCAGCACTGGGCCGACCACATGCAGGGCGGCAAGCTCGACTGGGAGATCGCGCTCAACGCCGCCACGCCGGACATCCTCAAGCTGTTCAAGCTGTGCGGCCAGAAGGCGCACAAGCCCTGATCAGCCGACGACGGATCTCCTAGAGCGCGTCGAGCTCGACGACAAACCGCGCGCCGGGTTGGTTCTGCTCGACCCACACCCGGCCCCCGATCGCCTCGACCTGGCTCTTGACGATCGCCAGGCCCAGCCCGCTGCCGCCCTGATCGCGGCTGCGCCCGGCGTCCAGCCGGTAGAACCGCTCGAACACCCGATCCTCGTGATCCGCCGGGATCCCGGGCCCGAGGTCGGCGACCGTGAGCTGGACGTGCTTGCCGATCCGCTGCGCGCGCACCGTGACCGGGGTGTCGTTGCCGTACTTGACCGCGTTGTCGACCAGGTTCTGGACGATGTGATCGAGGCCGTCGCGGGTGCCGAGCACGGCGAGCCCCGGCGCGACCTCGACCTCGATCCGCGCGCTCGGCCGCACGCCGCGCGCGGTCCGCGCCGCGTCGCCGACGACCTGGGCGAGCTCGATCGGCGCCCGGGTGCCGACCCGCTCGGCGCGGCCCTCGAGGGTGTCGAGCACCAAGAGGTCGGCGACCAGCGCCGCGATCCGCTGCGCGTTGCGGTGGATCGTGGTCAAGAACTCGGTCGTGGTCTCGGGGTCGATCCCGCCGCCGAGCAAGGTCTCGGCGTAGCCCGAGATCGACGTCACCGGGGTGCGCAGCTCGTGCGCGGCGTTCGACAGGAACTCGCGGCGCACCGCCTCGAGCGCGCGGATCCGCGTGACGTCGTACAAAACGACGATCGCTCCCGGATCGCCGAGCGGCCGGGCGCTCGCCCGCACCGCGCGGCCGACCAGCTCGAGCTCGGCGTCGGCCTGGTCGCCGGCGAGCGCGCGGGTCACCAGCGGGACCAGCCGCGCCGGCAGCGCCGCGTCGTCACCGAGCAGCGGCCGGGCCGCGTCGTTGACCAGCGCCACGCTGCCGTCGCGCTTGACCACGACCACGCCCTCGACCAGCCCGCCGACCACGACCGACAGCAGATCGCGCTGCTCGGTCAGCTCGCCGACCCGCGACTTGACCTCGGTCGTCATCCGGTTCATCGCGCGCGCCAGAACGCCGATCTCGCCGCCCGACTCGAGCGGCAGCGGGACCTCGTAGTCGCCGCGCGCCAGCTTCTCCGAGGCGTGGGTCATCACCTGCAGCGGCCGGGTCAGCGCGCGGATGAAGATCCACGACAGCACCAGGCAGCCGATCAGCCCGAACCCGGCACCGACCAGCATCCGGTTGCGCATCCGGGCCCGGGTGTCGAGCACGTCGTCGAGCGGCACCGCGAGCCGGATCACCCGGCCGAGGTCCGCCGGCACCGCGACCAGGTACTGCGGCGGCCCGTCGTCGCGCAATAGCCGGATCGCGTGGCCGACCTCGCCGCGGCGCGCCCGCGAGACCTCCCAGGCATCGCCGACCGGGCGGCCGACGGTGTCGGGCTCGAGCGAGTCGCCCTGGACCAGGCCGTCCTCGCCGACGATCGTGATCCGCGTGCCGGTGACCGCCGCGAGCCGGGGCGCGAGCCGGTCGGGGTGCCCGGCGATCGACAGCCAGCTGGCGACCTCCTGGCCCTGCTTGGTCATCCGGCTGTCGAGCGTCGAGGTCAGATCGTCGGCCAGCGTGCGCTCGATCGCGAACAGCGTCCCCGCGCCGACGACGATGAACAGCGCGACGAACGTGACCAGCAGCCGGTTGCGGAGTGAGCTACGCAGGCCTCCAGCGTATCACCGGCACAGCAGGCAGATCGCCGGTCGCGGACTCGCAGCTCAGCTCAGCGCTTCGCGCGGTAGCCGAAGCCGTGTACGGTCTCGATCACATCGGCGGCCGGCCCCAGGCTGACTCGCAGCCGGCGGACGTGGACATCCACGGTGCGCGTGTTGATGTCGCCGCGCATCTCCCAGACCTGCTCGAGCAGCTCCTCGCGCGAGAACACGCGGCCGGGGTCGCCGACGAGCAACTGTAACAATTTGTACTCGAGCGGCCGGAGCTGGGTCGGCACGCCAGAGATCTTGACGTCGTGGGTCACCGGATCGAGCTCGATCGGCCCGACCTTGAGCACGCCGCTCGGGTCGCCGGCGGCCGGCCGCGCGCGGCGCTCGGCGAGCCGGTTCGCCAGCGCGGTCACCCGCAGCACGACCTCGCGGACCACGAACGGCTTGACGACGTAGTCATCGGCGCCGACCTCGAGCCCGAGGATCCGATCCTCGGCTTCGCCCTTCGCGGTCAGCATCAGCACCCCGACGTCGGCGACGGTGGCGTCGGCGCGGATCTCCTTGCAGACCTCGTAGCCGGAGCGATCCGGCAGCATCAGATCGAGCACGACGACGTCGGGCCGATGCTTCTGGACCTCGGCGATGCCGTCCGTCCCGTTGGTCGCGGACGCGACCTCGAACCCCGCGCTGCGCAAGTTGAACTCGAGCAGGCGGGCCACGTCGCGTTCGTCCTCGATGATCACTACCCGGCGGTCCATCGCGAATACTATAACCTGTGCGGATAGTTATGGCGTGGTTACAACGCTGTCACATAAGTGGGAGCCTGTCCTACGTTACCTTCGTGTCATGCGAACCGCGCTGGTCGCCGCGTTGCTGGTCGCCGGCGTGGGGGCGTCCGGTTGCTCGGCCAAGGGCGGCGACCACAAGGTCAGGGTCGCCGCGGCCGCCGACCTGGCGCGCGCGTTCACCGAGCTCGCCACCGAGTTCAAGACCCGGACCGGGATCACGCTCGAGATGGAGTTCGGCTCGAGCGGCCTGCTGGCCAAGCAGATCGAGGAAGGCGCGCCGTTCTCGCTGCTCGCGGCGGCCAACATCAGCTACGTCGATCAGGTGATCAAGGCCGGCAGGTGCGACGCGAACACCGCGCGATCGTACGCGCGCGGCCGGATCGTCGTGTGGACCCCCAATGGCGTGACCGCGCCGGCCAGCCTCGAGGAGCTCGCCGATCCCCGGTTCCGCAAGATCGCGATCGCCAACCCCGAGCACGCGCCGTACGGCAGGGCCGCCAAGCAGGCGCTGCAGAAGTCGGGCGTGTGGCCCAAGATCGCCGACCGCATCGTGCTCGGCGACAACATCCAGGCCACGATGCTGTACGCCCGCAACCACAACGCCGACGCCGCGATCGTCGCGCTGTCGCTCGCGGTGGTCGACGACGGCGGGACGTCGCTGCCGATCGATCCCACGATGCACGCGCCGCTCGAGCAGGCGATGGTGGTGTGCGGTACCGGCGACGACGCCAAGGCGGCGCAGCAGTTCGCCACGTTCGTGGCGTCCAAGGAGGGCCGCGAGGTCATGACCCGCTACGGGTTCTTGCTGCCCGACGAGCAGCTGCGCTCGCAGCAGCCCTGAGCCGGCCCGAGCCACACGCCGGCCGGCTTGCGCTACCCTGCCGGCGCATGAAGCCGGAGACCCTCGCCGCGCAGGCGCTACACGCGATCGATGCGCCGACCGGCGCGGTGGTGCCGCCGATCTACCTCGCGACGACCTACGCGCGCGACGCGGACTATGGCTCGCGCGGCGCGATCTACACCCGCGACGATAACCCCACGCCCCAGCTCGCCGAGCGCGTGCTCGCCGCGCTCGAGGGCGGCGCGGAGGCGCGGACGTTCTCGTCGGGGATCGCGGCGGCGACCGCGGCGATCCGCAGCGCGCTCCGGCCCGGCGATCACGTGATCAGCCCGCGGGTCGCGTACTACGCGCTGCGCGGCTGGCTCGACCGGTTCTGCGCCCGCTGGGGGGTCGCGCACGACGTCGTCGACACCACCGATCTCGACGCGGTGCGCGCCGCGCTGCGGCCGACCACGCGGCTGGTCTGGATCGAGACCCCGGCCAACCCGACCTGGGAGCTGACCGACATCGCCGCGGTCGCCGAGCTCGCGCACGCCGCCGGCGCCCGGGTCGCGGTCGACTCGACGTGCGCCACCCCGGTCCACAGCCAGCCGATCGCGCTCGGGGCCGACCTGGTCATGCACGCGGCGACCAAGTACCTCGCCGGCCACTCCGACGTGCTCGCCGGGGCGCTGGTCACCGCGCGCGCCGACGCCGCGTGGGCCGAGATCACCGAGCTGCGCCGCGACGAGGGCCCGTGCCTGGGGCCGTTCGACGCCTACCTCCTGATGCGCGGCATGCGTACGCTGTACGCCCGGGTCGAGCGGGCGAGCCGGACCGCGCAGCACCTCGCCGAGCAGCTCGCCGCGCGCGGCATCACCGTGCGCTACCCCGGCCTGCCAGGCCACCCGCAGCACGCGCTCGCGGTGCGCCAGATGCGGCGCGGGTTCGGCGCCATGCTGTCGATCCAGGTCGGCGGCGGCGCCGACCGCGCGCTGGAGGTCGTCCGCCGGCTGCGGCTGTGGGTCCCGGCGACCTCGCTCGGCGGCGTCGAGAGCCTGGTCGAGCACCGCGCCACCGTCGAGGGCCCGGCGTCGCCGACCCCGGCCGATCTCCTGCGGCTGTCGGTCGGGCTCGAGCACGAGGACGACCTGCTCGAAGATCTGCTATCTGCGCTGTCATGAGGTTGCGCATCGCCACCTGCCAGGAGCTGCCGGAGCCCGACTACGACGCCGCGCCGCTCGCCGCCGCGCTCACCGCGGCCGGGATCGACGCCGCGCTGGTCGGCTGGGACGATCCCGACGCCGACTGGGACGCGCCGATCCCGACCTTGCTGCGCTCGACCTGGAACTACCCGCTCGCCCCCGCCGCGTTCCTGGCCTGGCTCGATCGCGCGAGCACCGCGGCGCCGATGCTCAACCCGCCCGACATCGTGCGCGACAACCTCCACAAGCGTTACCTGCTGGCGCTCGCGGCGCACGGCGTGCCGGTCGTGCCGACCACGCTGGTCGAGCGCGGCGGCGGCGCGGCGACCAACCTCGCCGCGATCGCCCGGGTCCACGGCGTGCCGAGCCTGGTGATCAAGCCCGAGATCGGCGCCGGGTCGATCGGCACCCGGCGGTTCGCGACCTCGGATCCGGACGATCTCACCGCGGCCGCCGAGCACCTGGCGGCGCTGACCGCGCACGGCGCCGCGCTGGTCCAGCCCTACATCCCCTCGGTCGACGCCTACGGCGAGCGCTCGCTGGTGTGGATCGACGGCGCGCTGTCGCACGCGGTGCGCAAGGTGCCGCGGTTCTCGGGCGACGACGAGCGGATCGACGGCCCGTTCCCGATCGCCGACGACGAGCGCGCGGTCGCGCTGGCCGCGCTGGCGCCGATCGCCGATCGCATCCTGTACGGCCGGGTCGACCTCGCGCGCGACGCCGCCGGCCAGCCGATGGTGATGGAGGTCGAGCTGATCGAGCCGTCGCTGTTCTTCTACAAGCTGCCGGTGGCAGCCGACCGGTTCGTCGCGGCGCTGCAGCGCCGGCTATCCTAGGCCAGCCAGCTCGAGGATCAGCTGGGCGACCCGCGCGGGCTGATGGCGCGGGATCGCGTGGCCGGCGTCCTCGACCACGACGTGACGGTGGTGGGCGAGCTCGGCGCGCCGCCGCGCACGCTCGTCGGCCGGCAGGTTGAGCCGGCTGTCGGCGCCGTCGGCGACCAGCACCGGGCACGCGATGCGCTGCCAGTACTTGGCCGCGACCTCGGTCCGGAACGCGTACGGCCCGAACGTCAGGTGCAGCGGATCGTGCTTCCATTCGACGCCGCGCGCGGTGACCCGCGTGCCGGCCTCGGCGAGCTGGCGCGCCTTGTCCTCCCCGAGCCGGTCGTCGCGCTTGCGCAGCCGGCTCACCGCCTCGTCGATCGAGGCCATCGGGGTGGTCTTGGCGCGCGCGATCCGCCAGGTATCGATCCACATCGCGGTGCGCAGCGGGCCGTCGAGATCCGCCATGTCGGGCGGCCCGAGGCCCTCGAACAGCGCGAGCGCCGAGATCCGCTCCGGCCGCATCCCGGTGTAGTACGCGCTGACGCTGCCGCCCATCGAGTGGCCGGCGAGCACCACGCGCTTGCGCGCCATCCGGTTGATCACGTCGTCGAGATCGGCGACGTAGTCCATGAAGTAGTAGTAGCCGCCGGGGCCGATCCAGTCGCTGTCGCCGTGGCCGCGCAGATCGGGCGCGATCACGTGGCCGTGCACCGCGAGCCGCTCGGCGACCTCGTGCCACGCGTAGCCCAGGTCGGTGAAGCCGTGGACCAGCACGAACGTCAGATCACCGCCGGGTGGCCCATCCCACTCGAGGATGTTGTAGGTCAGCCCGGTGGCGAGGGACAGCTTGCGTGCCTGCATCGCGGTGCCGCGCATCATGGCACACCGCGCACCCCGCGCATCGCACACCGCGCCCGGGTCATGCCGCCAGCTGACCGGTCAGCCGCGCCAGCGCATCGATCGTCCACGCGCCGTACCAGAACAGATCCTTGCCGGCCACGCGGACGATCCGCACGCCGGGCAGCGCCTCGCCGATCACCGCCTCATCCTCGGCCGAGAACGCGTGCGGCTCGTCGGGCAGGATCACCAGCTCGGGGTTGCGCGCGCGGACCTCGTCGAACGTGACCCGGGGATAGCGGAGGTCCCGCCCGCCGGCGTCCTGGGGCGCGGACTTGCCGAGATCGGCGGCCAGCGGATACAGCCGCAGCCGGTCGCCGAACGCGTTGCCGATCCCGGCGTGGGCCAGGACGTCGGAGCCAAACGTGTCGGCGTTGATCGTCATCAGCGGGTCCATCCAGATCGGCACGAACGCGCGCGGCCCGGCGCTGATCCCGACGTCGGCCCCGACGTCGGCACCAGCGTCGCCCCCGGCTCCGCCGGCGGCGCCGATCTGGTAGCCGCGCTTGATCAGCGAGCGCGCCGGCTCGCGGTCGTGGACGCCGAGCACGCGGCCGAGCCGCGCCAGGTGCGCGACGCCCTGCTCGACCCGGCGCGGCAGCGACACCAGGACCTTGACCTGCTGCGCCAGCGCCTCGAGCGCGGGCCGCGTGTTCTCCTCCTGGTTGGCGATCACCAGGTCCGGCGCGAGCGCGAGCACCGCGTCGACATCGACGTCCTTGGTGCCGCCGACCACGGCCACGCCCTGGGCCTCGGGGCTCTCGCACCACCGGGTCCGGCCGACCAGGCGATCGAGCGCGCCGAGCGCGATCACGCTGTGGGTGTCGCTCGGCACCAGCGACACCACCCGCGCCGGCGGCCGGCCAAACGTCAGCGCGCGCCCCAGATCGTCGGTGAGCTTGAGCATGTGGGAGCCTGTATACCGCACCATGCTAAGGTCGCGGCGTGCCCGCCTCGCCCGAGGATCCGCTGGTCTCGCAAGCGTTCGACGCCAAGAAGCACGAGGATCTGGCGCGCGCGATCGAGAACCTCACGCCCGAGGAGGCCGAGTTCTTCCTGCACAAGCTCGAGCGCGCGCTCCGCAAGCGCAAGATCCAGATCACCGGCTACCTCGCCGCGATGCTGAGCTGGGTGCTCGGGACCGCGTTCGCGCTCTGGTACTACGGCAGCCACGATGGCTTCGTCGGCTGGGTGTTCCTCGCGCCGTTCGGCGTCGTCGGTGTGATCTTGTACGCATTCGGCGCCTGGGCCGAGCGCGTGGCCAAGGCACCGCCGGTGCCGCGCCCGGCGGCCCAGGTGGCAACCGAGCCGTCGATCGAGCCCTCGGGCGAGACGTAGGCGCTATGCTCAGCGGCATGAAGCCGCTGGCCTCGCACCCGCTCCTCCGCGCGACGCTCGTCGTGCTCGCGTTCACCGCGTGCGGCGACAACAAGAAGAACGCCGCCAAGCACGACGGAGGGATCGGCGGGACGCCCGGCGACGCGTCGGTCGCGGTCGCGGCGTGCACGCCGACGTCCGGCTCGACCGTGTCGTTCCGCAAGCTCGCCCAGAGCGTGGTCGGCGGCGCGACCCTCGCGACCTCGCCGCCCAAGGATCCGCGGCTGTTCGTGATCGAGCAGCGCGGCGCGATCCGGATCTACGATCCCGGCGAGCTGTTGCGGCCCACGCCGTTCCTCGACATCTCGGCCGACAACAAGGGCCCGGTCCTCGCCGGCGGCGAGCTCGGCCTGCTCGGCCTGGCGTTCCATCCTCAGTACGCGCAGAACGGCCAGTTCTTCGTGTTCTACACCAGCAACAACCCGGTCAAGGGCGGCGATCCGTACGTCGACGTCCTCGCGCGCTATACCGCGAGCGCCACGGATCCCAGCGTCGCCGATCCGGCGAGCGGCACGGTCCTGATCTCGATCTCCGATCCGTTCTCCAACCACAACGGCGGGATGATCGAGTTCGGCGCCGACGGCTACCTCTACATCGGCACCGGCGACGGCGGCAGCGCCGGCGACCCCAACCGCAACGCGCAGAACCCCAATGCGCTGCTCGGCAAGTTCCTGCGGATCGACGTCGACCACCCGGTGACCGGCAAGCCGTACGGCATCCCGGCCAATAACCCGTTCGCCCAGGGCGGCGGCGCCCCCGAGGTCTTCATGCTCGGCCTGCGCAACCCGTGGCGGTGGTCGTTCGACCGCGGCACCGGCGACCTGTGGATCGGCGACGTCGGCCAGGATCAGACCGAGGAGCTCGACGTCCTTTTGGCCGGCCAGCAGGTCGGCCAGAACCTCGGCTGGAGCGCCTACGAGGGCCCCAACTGCTGCATCAACGCGACCAACCAGTGCGATCAGGTCGCGCCGTTCCAGGCGTGCAGCCTGGCCGGCAAGACCTTCGCGCTCGACTACCGCGATCACGTCAAGGACGGCTGGAACGCGATCATCGGCGGCCAGGTCTACCGCGGCGGCTGCTACCCCGACCTCACCGGCTGGTACTTCTACACCGACAACGGCCACGGCGGCCTGACCAAGGCGCGGCGGCTCGACACCGGCAAGCTCGAGATCGTCGACCTGCCGGGCACGTTCCCCACCAGCCCGTCGAGCCTGCACGCCGACTCACGCGGCGAGCTGTTCCTGACCGACACCGGCGGCAACGTGTTCCAGCTCGAAGCGCACTAGGCGCCGGCCGATCAGGCGCCGATCAGGCGCCGGTCAGGGTCGTGTCGCCGAGCGACGGCGGCCGGGGCGGCCGGATCAGCTGCGTGGTCGGCCGGCCGCGCCAGCCGATCGGGACGAGGATCCGGAACGTCGAGCCCTTGCCGACCGTCGACTCGAGCTCGACCTCGGCGCCGAGCAGATCGGTCAGCCGCGCGACCAGCGCGAGGCCGAGGCCGACCCCGCCGTAGCCCTTGGCGTCGCCGCGCTCGCCCTGGCGAAACGGCTCGAAGATCGCCGCGCGATCCTCGGGCGGGATGCCGATGCCGGTGTCGATCACGTCGAGCGCCACCGCGGCGCTGCGCCGGCTCGCGCGCACGGTGACCTGGCCGCCCTCCGGCGTGAACTTCACGGCGTTGGACACCAGGTTGACCAGCACGTGGGCGAGCCAGCGCTCGTCGGATTCGACCTCCGGCAGGTCGGGCGCGATGTCGGCGTGGAGCGCGAGGTGCTTGGTGCCGACCATCCACGACACCGACGCGGTGACCCGCTCGACCAGCGCCGGGATGTCGACCTGCGCCGGCCGCGCGTCGATCTTGCCGGCCTCGGCGCGGGTCAGCGCGAGCAGGTCGTCGATCAGCGACAACAGGCTCTGCGCGCTGCGCTTGATCGACGCGCACGCGTCGCGCTGCTTGTCGGTGACCGGGCCGTAGACCCCGGCGGCGATCACGTCGGACAGCCCCTGGACGCCGTGGATCGGGGTGCGCAGCTCGTGGGTCATCGACGCGACGAACTGGCTGCGCTGGGTCGCGGTCTGGATCAGCTGCGCGGTGCGCTTCTCGAGCGAGGCCTCGCGGGCCCGCAGCACGCGCAGGGTCGCCGCCGAGAAGAACGCCGGCACGCCGACGATCAGCGCGCACAGCACGATCGAGCTCAGCGCGTAGCCGATCGTCGGCACCTGCCCCGGCATGCCGATCACCGGCTGCGGCGGCAGCACGCCCGTCGCCATCAGCAGCATCATCGTCGCGAAGCACACCAGGATGAACATCACCATCAGGATCGTGACCCCGAGGTTGGCGAGCAGCGACAGCACCGACACCACGATCACGTAGGTCGCGAGCGCCGGGCTCGACGGCCCGCCGGTCAGGTAGATCGCCGCGGTCAGCACCACGACGTCGGCCATCGTGTTGAGCGCCTGGGTCGGCAGCACGGCGCGCTCGCGGACCAGCGCGAACCACGCGATCGTGTTGGTCGCCAGCTTGCCGGCGAGCAGCGCCGGATACGCCCAGCGCCACGCCATGACGTGGGTCGCCGCGAGCACCAGCGCGAGCAGGAAGAACCCGAGCGAGATCAGATAGCCCGACCAGATCCCGTAGACCAGCCGCGGGCGGTACGCCGGGCCCGCGATCTCGGCGACCGACGCGACCAGCTGCGGCAGCAGCGGACGCGCCGGCAGCACGGAGAGCACGGGGCGCGTGGAAGGCCGGCCCGTCATGACGGCGCCTATGCGACTTCGCCCAGGAGCTGGCGGACCTGCGCGAGCAGCTGCACCAGATCGAAGGGCTTGCTCAGGTAACCGTCGGCCAGGGTCCCGAGCTGGACCGTGCGGCTCGATTGATCGTGGTCGTTGTAGACCGCGCTCATCAGCAGGATCGGCGTTGACTTGCCATCGGGCCGGCTCTTGATGTCGTGCAAGAGCTCGAAGCCGTTCTTGCGAGGCAGCTGGATATCGACGAGCAACAGGTCCGGCGCGTCACGCTCGAACCGCTCGATGCCCTCGGGCCCCGATGACGCCCCGACGGTGTCGTAGCCGTTGGCCGCCAGGAAATCCAGCAGGATCATCTGGTTCACCGGATCATCTTCGACGACCAGGATCTTCTTCACCTGGGCGTGAGGGTAGCACGTCTACACGAACCGGCTCGACGACACCGGGCCACCAGCCCACAGCCGCGTGCGAGCCCCGGGATCCGGCGGCCAGACCCGCGCCACCAGCGCCTCCCACCGGGTAGGTTCATCAGCGGCAAGCTCGGTGTCGTCGAGCCCCGGGCCGGTGGCGAGCTCGCCACCGATCGCCTCGATCGGCCGGTCGTCGGGATCTGACTCGCTGACCTTCTGGGTGCCGGGCTCGACGATCGCGTGGGCGCCCCACGGCGGGACCAGCGTCTGGTAGAGCAAGGTGGTCACGTCGGGAGCGAGCGGGCTGTCCGCGGTCCACGGCGAGGCGTGCGCGAACACGATCTGGCCCGGGCGGCGCTGGACCAGCCGCGCGACGTCGCTGCTCGACAGATCCGCGAGGTCGTACATCACGATCAGCCCGGGCGCCGGCACGCCGATCGCCGGCCACGGTGCGACCGGCAGCCCGAGCCGCTGGCCGGCCGCGTATGCGAGGATCTCGTGATCGCGGCCCGGCGGCGCATAGACGCATGGCAGCCCGAGCGGCGCGATCAGCGCCGCGAGCCGATCGAGCCCGGTCGCGATCCGCGGCGCCGAGTCGGCGAGCCAGGCGTAGCGGCCGTGCATCGGATCGTCGAACCCGTACGGCGACTGGTGGAGCAACAGGCCCCCGGTCAGCACGTAGTGCCAGCCGCGCAGGTCGCGCGCGTCGAGCGGGCACACCCCGGCGACCTGATCGGCGCGCGCGACGATGCCGCGGATCGTCTCGGCGAGCGCGGTGGTCTCCGGCGAGTCCGGCGCGAGCTGCGGCAGCTGGGCGCGGGTGACGTCGAGCCGGCCGGCCATCGCCGCGTTGAACGCGTAGAGGTAGCGGCACAGAAAGCTGCGCCCGCGCAGCGCCGTGTGGTCCTCGAGCACGCGGACCGCGTCGGCGTAGGCCAGCGCGCTCTCGAGCGCCGAGATCAGCTCGCACACGACCTCCTCGCTGTCGCCGACCAGCGCGAGGCAGTGCCACAGCACCGCCGCCGCGATCGCCGGCGCGCCGGCGTCGATCAGCGCGTAGCCGAGGTCGTACAGCCGGTCCGGGCTGTCCGGATCCCGGACCGTGGCGTCCGCCAGCTCGGCGAGCTGCTCGGCGCCGCGCCGGGTCGCCAGCTCGACCAGCAGCGCGAGCCAGCGCGCCAGCTCGCCCGCGGGGATCGCCTTGCCGGCCGGCCAGCCCAGCCCGGCGCGCAGCTGCTCGAACGCGGTGCGGTCGTCGCCCGCCGCGATCAGCGCCGCGATCGCCGCCGGATCGGTCATGCCCGATCGGCGTCCCGGGTGGTCAGCCGGACCGCCGCATCCCACAGCGCCGCCCGCATCGTCGCGTCGCGCGCGTTGGTCGCCGGCGGGGTCTGCACGCCCTCGCTGAAGTAGCTGCCCGACGGCGCGCTGACCGCGTCCTCGCCGGCGAGCCGGATCTGGGTCCGCGCGCCGGTGTCGGGCGCCGCGCCGGCGATCGGCCCGAAGCCCTGGCGCAGCAGCTTGGTGCCGATCACGCCGGGGTGCAGCGCGTAGGCGACGAGCTTGTCCGGCGCGTGGCGCTCGGCGAGCGACATCGCGTGCATCACGTTGGCGAGCTTGGACATCGCGTACGCCGCATAGCCGGTCCAGCCGTTGGCCAGGGTCAGATCGTCGATGTGGATCCGGCCGCGGGTGTGCGCGATCGACGCGACGTTGATCACCCGCGACGGCGCGGCCGCCGCGCTCGCCTCGAGCCGCGGCGCGAGCAGCTCGGTGAGCAGGAACGGCCCGAGGTAGTTGACCGCGAACGTCAGCTCGGCGCCGTCGGCGATCACCCGCTCGCCGGCGAAGATCCCGGCGTTGTTGATCACCACGTGGAGCGCCGGCACGCGGGCGAGGATCTGCTCGGCGCCGCGCCGCACCGCCGGCTGCGAGCCGAGATCGAACGACACGCCCTCGAGCTCGGCCCCCGGCAGCTCCGCGGTGAGCGCGGCGAGCGCGGCGTCGACCTTGGGCTTGGTCCGGCCGTGCAGGATGACCTTCATCCCGCCCGCGGCGAGCGCCCGCGCCGTCGCGCGACCGATGCCATCGGTGGAGCCGGTGACGAGCACTACGCGGCGATCCGTCATCCGGCGAAGATAGATTATTTTCGGTCCGCGTGGTCGATGCCGCGCCGGACCCGCGACGCCATCGGCGTCACGCCGGTCCACGCGGCGAGCTTGGCGAACGCCGCGTCGCGCGCCGAGCGCTCGAGCGTGGTGATCCACGACGAGTGCGTGCCCTGGGCCTGCACGAGCACCGCGGTGTCGGCCGCGCTGCCCGGGCGGAACCCGCCGGCGGTCCACGGATCCCACTGGCCGTAGATGAACAGCAGGTGGTCGCCGTGGTGCTCGACGTAGTCGTCGATGTCGTGCATCGCCGTCGGGTCGTAGCTCGGCGCCTGGGTCGGCAGCTGGTTGATGTAGTCGTCGTCGCCGTACTGCACGAACGGCGCGAGGTAGGTCGTTCCGCGGTCGGGGTAGCCGAGCTGCGAGTACGACTGGTAGTAGTACGGCTGCGCGTGGGCGACGTGGTCGTCGTCGTTGTCGTGGATCGGCGACACCGCGTCGAGGAACGCGAACAGCTCGTCGTCGGACGCGCTCGTCAGCGGCACGGTCGGGCACTCGGCGATGCCGTGGAACTGCCAGAACGACCACTCGAGCCCCAGGATCGCGGCCTCGACCGCGGCGCCGAGCTCGATCTGGCTGTACGCGTAGCCCGGCTGGTGGGCGGCGCGCAGCTCCATCTGCGGGCGCCGGTGGGCCAGCATCTCGGTCGCCGCGTCGCGCACCAGGGTGTGGCAGCCGACCTCGCCGACGTCGGCGATGAACGCCGCGTAGCGCGGATCGGGCGCGCCGAACGACAGCGGCGCGACGTACGCCACCGTGCCGGCGACGTCGTCGGGGTGAAACCGGCGATGGAAGATCGCCGTCATCCCGCCCTTGGAGCCGCCGGTCGAGACGAACGCGCCGCCGTAGATCGCGCGCAGCGCCGCGATGATCGCGTGCTCGTCCTCGGCCATCTGCCAGATCGTCAGCCGGGTCCAGTCGCACGGCTCCGGCATCGACGCCCCGTAGTAGCGGTGCTCGATCGAGACCTGGTTCGCGGCGAGCAGCTCGGTCAGCTCGACCGGGGTGTCGAGGTTGTCGTCGGCGTAACCCGAGGTCTGGATCACGACCGGGACATCCTCGAGCGTGTCGCGGTGGAGCAGCGAGACCTCCTGCTGGAACGTGCCGCGCCCCGGATCGTCGTGGTCGATCGGCTGGGTGACGTGCAGGACGTAGTAGCGGTAGTCGGGGGTCAGCGTCGTCGCCTCGTCGACCGTCACCCCCGGGATCGCGCGCAGCTGGGCGACCAGCTCGTCGTCGGTCAGGCCCTGGCGCGCAGGCGCGTCGGCGCAGCCGGCATACCCGGCGGCGGCCGTCACCGCGAGGACCATCCCGAGCACCCGGCCCATGTGGGCAAAACCTTGCCATATAACGCGGTCCGCCAACGCTAGTAAATGCCAACTTCGCGTCGGTTTCAGCGCGCCTTGCCACGCCGGCAAGTTCCGGGGTAGGCATGCCGCCTATGGCACTGTCCGTCGGGATCGTCGGCCTCCCCAACGTGGGCAAGAGCACTGTGTTCAACGCTCTCACCGCCGGTAAGGCCGAGGCAGCGAACTATCCATTCTGCACCATCGATCCCAACGTCGGCGTCGTGCCCGTCCCCGACGCGCGCATGAAGCGGATCGAGAACCACATCAAGACCCAGAAGGTCATCCCCGCGATCGTCGAGATCGTCGACATCGCCGGGCTGGTCGCCGGCGCGTCGCAGGGCGAGGGCCTCGGCAACAAGTTCCTCGCCAACATCCGCGAGACCCACGCGATCCTCATGATGGTGCGGTGCTTCGACGATCCGAACGTCATCCACGTCTCGGGCTCGGTCGATCCGATGCGCGACATCGACATCATCGACCTCGAGCTCGCGCTCGCCGACCTCGAGTCCGCCGAGAAGCGGCTCAAGAAGGCCCAGGGCGCCGCCAAGACCGGCAACAAGGAGGGCAAGTCCGAGCTCGCCCTGATCGAGAGGGTCCACGCCCACCTCACCGCCGGCAAGGCCGCGCGCTCGCTGGCGCTGACCGACGACGAGAAGAAGCAGGTCGCGACGTTCGGCCTGTTGACCACCAAGCCGGTCCTGTACTGCTGCAACGTCGGCGAGACCGACCTGCCGGCCGGCAACCAGTGGAGCGACGCGGTCCGCAACCGCGCCGTCGCCGAGGGCGCCGGCGTGGTGATCCTGTGCGGCAAGGTCGAGGCCGAGCTCGCGGAGCTGGGCGACGCCGACCGCGGCGAGCTGCTCGCGTCGTACGGGCTGACCGAGCCGGCGCTCGCGACTTTGGCGCGCGAGTGCTACCGCCTGCTCGGCCTGCAGTCGTACTTCACCGCGGGCGAGAAAGAGATCCGGGCGTGGACGATCAAGAAGGGCGCGCTCGCGCCCGAGGCCGCCGGCGTCATCCACACCGACTTCGAGAAGGGCTTCATCCGGGCCCAGGTCTACGGCCTGCCCGACCTCGAGCAGTTCGGCACCGAGTCCGGCATCAAGGCCGCGGGCAAGATGCGCATGGAAGGCAAGGAGTACGTCGTCCAGGACGGCGACATCATGCACTTCCTGTTCAATGTATAGGGGACGTTCCCGTCCCCTCTGGCGTGGCAGAGCCACGCCATTCACCCCACCGCGCGTCGCGTCGCGCGCTGGTCGGCGCCGCGCTGATCGACCGCGGCCACGAGTTCGATCTATCTGGTAGCACGGGCCGGCGGCACATGATCGCGCCAGAGCACGATGCCGCCGAGCAGGCCGGCGACGTTGGGCGTGATCGTGACGTGGCTGGGGAGCTCGATCTTGAGGTGCTTGGCGTTGCCGCCGCCGAGGTAGAGCCGGCGCGGGTTCCACACCGGCTGGACCTGCGCGATCATCTTGGCGACCCGGCGGTTCCACTTCTTCTTGCCGACCCGCTTGAGCGCCTTGGCGCCGACGTAGTCCTCGTAGGTCTTGCCGTTGCCGAACGGGTGGTGCGCCAGCTCGAGGTTGGGCACGTAGATCCCGTCGTAGTAGAGCGCGCAGCCCAGGCCCGTGCCGAGCGTCAGCACCAGCTCGACGCCGTGGCCCTCGATCACGCCGTAGCCCTGCACGCCGGCGTCGTTGAGCACGCGGACCGGGCGGCCGAGGTGCGCCGTCATCGCCTTGGCGAGGTCGAAGCCCTGCCATTGCTTGTGCAGGTTGGGCGCGGTGAGCGTCACGCCGTCGACGACGACGCCGGGGAACCCGATGCTGACCCGATCAAACGCGCCGAGCGGCTCGATCAGCTTCCACAGCTCGGGGAGCAGCGCGTCGGGGGTCGCCGGTCGCGGCGTCGGGACCCGCGCGCGCTCGGTCAGCGCCGTACCGTCGGGGCCGAGGATCAGCGCCTTGAGCCCGGTGCCACCGATGTCGATCGCGAGGGTGCGCAGCGTGGTCGCGGCGGCGGTGGCATGGGCGGTGACGGTGGTCGCGGTGGTGTCTGACATGGCGTTCCCCGGGTGGCGGCCTGCGAGGATAGCGCACTGGCCGCGCGCGGCGGGCGGCGAAAGCCGGACCGTCGCCAGCCACAGCACGACCCGGCACGGCACGACGGCGCGCCCGGCGTAGCTCGCCGCGAGCCGGGCGCGGACGGCCGGGGCGTCGTCGCCGGATAGCTGGTAGCTCGCACCGAGGAACCGCCACACGTCGTCGAACGCGCCGTCGAGCGCGAGCTCGAACCGCGCGAAGCTGGGTGCGCTGCCGAACAGCGCGTGCCAGCCGGCCTCGCTGCGCGCCCGGGCGTCGCCGAAGCTCGGACCGCGCGGCGTGGCGAGCGCCAGGAAGCGGTGGAACGCGTCGTCGCCGTCGTCAGCGGCGGTTGGCCCACCGCCGAGCACCGCGGCGAACACCCCGCCGGGCACGACCACGCGGCCAAGCTCGCCGACCACCGCGTCGAGCTCGTCGAACAGCATGAACCCGAGGTGGCAGACGCAGGCGTCGAACGCGCGATCCGCGAACGGCAGCGCCTGGGCGCGGCCGGCGACGACCATCGCGCCGCCTGCCCCGCCGCTCGTCCCGTCGATGGAACCCCGCGACGGCGCCAGGTCGACCCCGATCGCGTGCGGGCCCAGTAGCCCCAGCAGGTGCGTATCGCCGCATCCGAGATCGAGCACCCGGCTGCCGCGTGGTACGGCAGCCGCCAGCCGGTCGTAGCTGTCGCCGCTGCCACCATCGGCCGCGCCGCCGGTACCACCACCTTCGGCCGCAGCCTCACGCCCCGCGAGCACCGCGCGGCCCGCGAGCGCCGTGGATGTGATCCCGGGGCGCGCCGCGTGGAACCGTCGCAGGAACGCCTCGCGCTCGTTCACGCAGCCACGCTACCTTGCCGGGCCGTGTCGACGCAGCCACCGCGCGAGGATCCGCGCCCCAGCCCTGCCGGGCACGTAGCCGGGCGCGCTGCCGGGCTCGCGATGGTCGCCGTCGCCGCCGCGTCGTGGGGCACCTGGAGCCTGTTCCTGCGGCCAACCCACCTGCCGGCCACCGTCACCACGCCGGTCGTGTTCATCGTCATGACCCTCGCGGCGCTGCCGGTCGCGCTGCGCGGCCCGCGGATCCGGTGGGACCGGACGATCGTCGGCCTGATCGTCGCCAACACCCTGTTCGACGCGCTCAACATCGTCGCGTTCTTCGCCGCGATCGAGCACACCACGATCGCGATCGCCGTCCTGACCCACTACCTGGCGCCGATCCTGATCGCGCTCGCCGCGCCGCGGATCGACGGCGTCACCACCCGCGGCGCCCGGCCCGCCGCCGCGGTCGCGCTCGCCGGCCTGGTCATCATCCTCGAGCCGTGGCACGATCTCGCCCAGGGCGCCGCGCTCGGCGCGTTGCTCGGGGCCGCGTCCGCGGTGTGCTACGCCGGCAACGTGTTCGTGGTCCGGCGGCTCGCCGCCCGGATCGGCGCCAGCCGAGCGCTGGCGTACCACTGCGCGCTCGCCGCGCTCGGCCTCGCCCCGCTGCTCGCCGGCCACACCGCCGAGCTCACCCCGCACCACCTGGCGCTCCTGATCGCCGGCGGCGTGACGATCGGCGCCGCCTCGGGCATCGTGTTCGCGCTCGGCCTGCTTCGCATCGGCAGCGCCCGTGCGGCCGTCCTCACCTTTCTGGAGCCGATCGTCGCGGTCGCGGTTGGTGTTCTCGTGTGGGACGAGCCCCTCCATCCGATCGCCCTGCTCGGCGCCGTGCTCGTCCTGGGCGCCGGTCTCGAGGTTGCACGCAAGGCGCGGTAACATGCACTCCATGCACCCGCGCGTCACGATCGCGATGCCCGCGTACAACGAAGAGCGCTACATCGAAGCCTGCATCGCCAGCGTCCAGGCCCAGGACTACCCGCACGATCAGATCGAGATCCTCGTCGCCGACGGCCGCTCCACGGACAAGACCCGCGAGATCCTCGCGCGGTTGACCGCCGCCGACCCGCGGATCCGCATGATCGACAACCCCGCGCGGCTCCAGGCCGCCGGCCTCGGCCTGCTCGTCAAGCAGGCCACCGGCGACATCTTCGTGCGCATGGACGTCCACTGCGAGTACGCCCCCGATTACGTCCGCAAGTGCGTCGAGACCCTCGAGCGCACCGGGGCCGATAACGTCGGCGGCGCGCAGCGTGCCAAGGCCAAGACCGCGTTCCAGCGCGCCCTGTGCGCCGCGCTGACCAGCCCGCTCGGCGTCGGCGGCGCCAAGTACCGCTCGGCCGACGCCGAGGGCTACGTCGACACCGTGTTCCTCGGCGCGTTCCGCCGCCGGGTGTTCGAGGCCGTCGGCCTGTGGGACCCCGGCGCGATCACCAACGAGGACGCCGAGCTCAACCAGCGCATCCTCGACTCCGGCGGCCAGATCTACCTGTCGCGCGACATCATCGTGCACTACTTCCCGCGCGATTCGTTCAAGACCCTCGCGACGCAGTACTACAAGTACGGGCGCGGCCGCGCCCGCACCCTGCTCAAGCTCGGCCGGTTCCCCAACCTGCGGCCGGTCGCGCCGTTCGCGATGGTCGCCGGCGCCGCCGCGCTGATCGCCCTGCCCCCGCTGTGGCCGATCGCGCCGCTCGCGTTTGCGACCTACGCCCTCGCCACCGGCGCCGAGGCCGTCCGCGTCGGCCGCACCGCCGGCGCCGCCGCGATCCCCTCGGTGTGGGCGATGTTCCCGGTGCTCCACGCCTCGCACGGCGTCGGGTTCGCCGCGGGCCTGTTGCAGTACCTGCGCAACCCCGACTGGGCCGCGGAGCCCGAGCGGATCGCGAAGAAGGTCACGCTCCGCGCGGTGTGACCGCGCGCCCGGAAGGACTCAAGCGCGGCTGTCACGCTTAGATTTATCGAAGCACAACTACGCCTTCGTACAGCTCCCCGCGACCACGTCTCGATATATGTTGCAGCAACATAATGTTGCAGTAGCATAGCTTCGTGACGCTACCGTTCGTTGACCGCCATGCCGAGCTCGCTCGACTGCGCCGCGCGTTGACGGCGAAGGCGAGCTCGCTCGTGTGCGTGTACGGACGACGCAGGGTGGGAAAGTCGCGGCTCGTCACGACGGCGCTCGACGGGCTCACCGCGGTCTATTACCTGGCCGACGAGCGCGACGAGCGCTTGCAGCGCCAGTCGCTGGCTCGCGAGATCGAGCGGCTCGTGCCCGGCTTCGCGCGTGTCGATTATCCCGACTGGGATGCGTTGCTCGATCGCTGGGCCGAGGCGGCCCCTGCCGGTGCGGTGCTCGCGATCGACGAACTGCCGTACCTCGTCGGCGCCGCACCAGCGCTCCCCAGCATCCTCCAGCGCCGGATCGACCGCGGCATCGGACGCCAGCACTGGGTCGTTTGCGGCTCGTCGCAGCGCATGATGCACGGCATCGTTCTCGATGCGACGGCACCACTCTATGGACGCGCTCGCGAGATCGTGAAGGTCGAACCGCTCCCGTTCCCCTATCTCTCGGAGGCATTGCGGATTCGCCGCCCCGAGGATGCGGTCGCGGCGTTTGGAATGTGGGGTGGCATCCCTCGGTACTGGGAACTCGCCGACGGTGCGGTATCGCTGGCCGCCGCGCAGCGCGACCTCGTACTCGACCCGCTGGGAGTGCTGCACGCCGAACCCCAGCGCTTGCTGCTCGACGAGCTCAGAGAGACGACCCAGGCGCACTCGATCCTTGCCCTGATCGGCCAGGGTTGTCATCGCAGCTCGGAGATCGCAGGCCGGCTCGGCCGACCGGCGACCAGCCTGACGCGCCCTCTCGCGTTGCTCGTCGACATCGGGCTCGTCAAGCGCGACCTACCCTTCGGCGAGCATCCACGCACCAGCAAGCGTACCCGCTACAAGATCGGCGATCCGTTTCTCCGCTACTGGTATCGCTTCGTCGATCCAAACCGGTCGCTGCTCGAAGCTGGACAGCTCGATGTTCAGACCGAAGCCGGGTGGCTCGCACACCTGAGCGAGATCTGGGAGGACATCGTCCGCACCAGCATCCCGAATGTCG
>DATBBB010000336.1:0-4216 GCA_036271215.1 Kofleriaceae bacterium
GGTCCACAAGCTGCGGCCGCGGCCGGTGCTCGAGGCGCTGTCGACCTCGATCCGGGTCAAGGAAGACGCGACCGAGGATGTGGTCCAGCGCTACCGCGCGGTCGCCGAGCACGGCGGCCTGGCCCAGATCGCCGCGAGCTACCGCGCCGGCAGCCTCTACCACGACCTCGCGCTCGGCCTGTTGTTCGAGCTGCCGCCCGAGCTCGATCCGGCGGTCGCCGCCGGCCTGCGCCGCACGTTGCGCGGCCGCGCCGTTGCGTACCTCAAGAAGGCGGTGACCGAGTACCGCGCCTCGCTCGCGGCCCCCAAGGTCCCCGACGACGAGCTGTGGCGGCTCGCCGCCGAGACCGACCTCCACGGCGCCCTCGACGTCCTCGGCGAGGCCGGCGAAAAGTAGCCTTTGTCGTCGGCGAACACCGCCGCGGTCTTCCCGCTTGCCTGCCACGCCGCGACCGCTCGCGTCATGCGCGTCGGGATCGGCGCTGCGAGCTCGTCGCTCAGCGGAAACGCAAGCTTTGCACCGGGGATCCGCACCACGCGCGCCGGCGCGGCCCCGCCGATCGCAGTGCACCGCCGGCGGCGTCTCCGACGATCTCGCGGCTGACCTCGGCGATCGCGAGCAGCGCTGCGAGGTCCGCGGCCTCGTCGTCGGCGACGTGCGCTCCAGCGATCCGCGCGGCGAGCGTGGCGACATCGGCGTCGTCGGCCGCGATCTCGCACGGCGCGCCGGTCACCGGATCGACACCGGTGTGGCTGTCCCACGGCGCGCGGCTGTACTGATGCAGCCGCGTCACCAGATCAGCAGCGAACGGCGGCTCCTCGGTCCACGACGCGGCGTGGCCGAGCACGGCCTGGCCGGGCCGGTGATCGCGCAGCGCGTCGCGTAGCGCCGGCGCCAGATCGGCGAGATCGTAGACCACGACGAGCCCGCGCTTCGCCAGCGACCACGCCACTGCCGGGCAGCCGATCGCCTGCGCCGCCGCTCGGCCGAGGATCGCGCTCGCGCGGTCGTCGATCACGAGCACGCGCTCGACCGGCTGACCGATCGTCGCCAGCACGCGGGCCGCGCGGCGCACACCGGCCAGGCAATCCGCGTAGGCGTCGTGGACGAACGCGTAGCGGCCGTTCATCCCCGCGCCGCGGCCGTGCGTGGCGAGCCGGAGCAGGAAGCCACCAGTGATCACGAAGTGCCAGCCGCGCAGATCGCCACCATCGAGCGGCGCGACCGGCGCGATCGCATCGGCGCGCACGAGCATGCCGCCGATCACCGCCGCCAGCGCGCGATGCGCCGGCTCGTCGCTGCGTGCGAGCTCCGGCCAGCACGCGCGCGGCTCGTCGAGGTTGCCGGCGAGCAGCGCGTGGCACGCCTGCGCACCGCGGCGGCCGAGGCTCACACCGCCCGGCGCCGGCGCGTCGCGCAGCACCGTGGACGCCCGCGCGTGCTGACCGTCGGCGGCGAGCGCGGCGGCCAGCTGGGCGAGGATCGCTTCGTCGGTCGGCGCGAGCCGGTGTGCGCGCAACAGCAGCGTGACCGCCATCCGCGGCAGATGCTCGTGATGCAGACGGGCGGCGAGCACGGCGAGCGCCGCTGGATCGTCCGGATCGCCGAGTGCGCCGCGCACCGCCTCGATGAAGCTCGGTCCGCCGAGCATGCGACCGGCGCGGGCCAGGAGCGCCAGCCACTCGGCCAGCTCGGCGCGACCGCGCTGCTCCACCGCGTCGAGCGAGGCGCGCAGCTCGGCGAGCGCGAACGCCGGATCTCCGAGTGCGAGAGCGGCTCGGATCTCGCTGACGTTCACGGCTTGTGCAGTGCCGCGCGCAGCTCCGCGATGTCCTGATCGCGGTCCGCGGGCGCCGTCAGGTACGCGTACTCGGTGTGCCGCGCCTCGCTGATCAGCACCCAGGCGTAGTCGCACACCCGGTTGCCGTTCATCTGGCTCAGCGTCGCGTCCTGGCTCCCCGACGACGGCGCCGGCCGCTTATCATCGAGCAGCGGCACGAGCGCCGCCACCGCGGCATCGCCGAGCGCGGCGAACGCATGCGCGGTCTCGCTGAGCTTGCTGCCGGGCTGGCCCCAGCTATTGAAGAACGTGTTGTGCTGCAGCGCCGCAGCGTACACCTCGGCGCGATCGGCCGCGGATAGCGCGGCGTAGCCGGCCGGGTCCGCCCCGCGCAGCGCCTCGAGCGCGAGTAGCGCATCGTGGCCGCGCGCCTGGACGTGCTGGACGAGCAGCGGGCTCGACTGCGCGCCGAGCTTGCGCGCCTGCAGGACGCTCTCGGCAGCGAACGGCGGGACGTCGCGCGCGGCGTCCTGCTGCAGGCTCGTCGCCAGGGTGGCGAGCTCGGGGGACGTGGTGGTCATTGGCATGCCTCTCCCGGACGATTCGTTGCCTGACGATCCATGGCCTGACGAGCCATGGCCTGACGATCCATGGCAGCCCATACCATGGCCCAGGAGCGCGGCGGCCGCGATGCTCGCGTGCAACCACCGCATGGCTACGGCGCCTTCGCCGGAGCGGTGGCGGCCGGCTGACGCGATTGCCAGTCGTTCCACGCGGTCTTGGCCTCGGTGAATTGATCCGACGGCTCGGGGTGCACCGAGCGCGGCATCAGCGTGACCACGCCGGCCGACGTCGCCGAGTAGCCCCACGTGCAGGCGCCATAGATCTTGCCGCGATTGGGGCCGCTGCGGCAGATCACGACCGACTCCGCCTTGAAGAAGTTCTCGTGGTTCCACGCCGGACGATCGATCAGCGTCGCCGGCGTCGACGCGTGGCCGGCGCCGTTGGACTTGCCGGCCTGGCCCCAGCCGGGGATGTCCTCGGCCGTGGTCACGTTGGTCGCACCGCGGCGCCGGGTCACGTTGCCTTCGATATAGAACGGCCCCGGCGCGCCAGCCACGCGATCGATCGACCACGCCAGCGGGGTCTGGCGCGCGTTCTGATCGGCGTTGACCGTGTTCTGCTGGCTATTGCCCTTCGCGTCGATGGTCTGGATCGACTGCATAAATGCCGCGTCGGTGATGCCGGCCGCTGCGTCGGGCGTGAAGCTGATCGCGGCGTTGACGTGGTAGCTCGGATCGGCGGGCGTCGCGTCGGTCTTGTCGTACTGGGTGAACGTGATCGTGCCGTGACCGGTGGCGGCGCCGGTGCCGGTGGTCTGGTCGGCCGCGATCACATTGAAGTCGCGGTCGGCGTATGTGACCGGCTGGTGATGCTCGTTGAGCCCCGAGCAGCGCAGAAGGTACTTGCCGGCGACGAAGCCCGGCCGCGAGAACTGGGCCGGCTCGAGCGTGAACGGCTCGTTGATCGAATTCGGCTGGCCGGGCAGCGTGCTGAACCCGGCCTGCATCTGGCCGCTCGGATCGTAGAGCATCCAGGTCAGGTGCTTGATCGTCGGAGCGTTGGGGTGCGCGCTCACCTTGCGCGGCGCGGTCAGCGTGCTCGCTACGAAGTCGGGCACCACATCGATCGTCAGCTTGCCGAGATCACGACTCCCAGTTACTCCGTCGTAGCTCGGCGCCCCTGGGGTTTGCGCGTCCTGGACCAGCGGCGATTTGCCCACCGCTGGCGACGCCGACGCCGACGCCGACCCACTCGCCTTGTCCGCTGATGCCGCAGCACTCGTGAACATCCCGATCCCTCCCGACTTTGCACCGTATCTTACGCGGTGATTAGGGTGACCTTCCCCAGAAATGCGCAGAGGAGATGTGCGCATATGTGCGAATGAGTAACTCGATGAGGCCATCGGTGCCGACGTCGCCGCGCGCCGGGTTCGAACGCGGGCTCGCCGCGCCCGACACGCCACCGGCGCGGGCTGCGCGGGCCGCGCTCCACCTGGCGCAGCTCGAGTCGCGGACCGGCAAGAGCCGGCGGGCGCTCGATCTGGTCGCGCGCGCCTCGGCGCTGGCCCCGAGCGACGTCGCGATCGCCGAGGGCGTGGCCGAGCTGCAAGCCGACGTCGTCGCGGCGGCCGGCGCCGGCGACCTGCGCGGCCCGCGGCTGGGCATCCCGCTGCCCGGCGTGGCGCCCGGGGTCGCCGAGGCGTTCGCCGCCGCCGAGCGCGCGCTCGCCCAGGTCCACAAGCTGCGGCCGCGGCCGGTGCTCGAGGCGCTGTCGACCTCGATCCGGGTCAAGGAAGACGCGACCGAGGATGTGGTCCAGCGCTACCGCGCGGTCGCCGAGCACGGCGGCCTGGCCCAGATCGCCGCGAGCTA
>DATBBB010000337.1:0-13427 GCA_036271215.1 Kofleriaceae bacterium
AGGCCGGCTCAGCGCGGGCTCAGCCGGGCATCGAGCTGTTCGAGCAACTCGATGATCTGGACCATCTTGTTGGCGAGCAGGGTGTCACCCGCGCGCTGATCGACCGCGGCGCCGACCACCGGCACCAGCGACTGCTCGATCCGGCGGATCTGCGCCAGCAACTGCTGAGCGTCGATCACGACGCCTGCCCCCCCGCCGCCGTTGGCCCCGAGCATCCCACCCCCGCTGCCGGCCAGCACGCCGGTCCCGCCGCCATGGGTGCTATGGCCCGGCGGCCGCGCCGCCGCCGCATGAGCCGCGCTCGCCGCCGCGGCCTGCGCCGTGCTCGCCGCCGAGCTGCGCAGGCTCTCGGCCAGCGCCTCGAGCCGCGGGCCGAGCCAGCGCTCGGGGTCCTTGGCCGCCGCGTCGGCCTGGGTCCGCGTCATGACGCGCAGCACCGCGTCGCGCAGCGCGCGCAGCTCCTCGGTGAGCCCGGCCCCGGGTTGCACCCTCCCGAGCGCATCCCGGATCCCGCGCAGCTCGCCGGTCAGCTCGACCCCGGGCTGCACCGCCCCGAGCGCATCCCGGATCCCGCCGAGCTCGGCCCCGAGCCCCGACAGCGTGCCGACCATCCGGCTCACCGGGTCATCGGCCGCCCCGCCCATCCGGCGCTGGCGGACATGCTCGGCCTTGATATCGGCCCAGCGCTGCGCCTGCGCCGGCGTCAGCCGGCCGCGCAGCTCGCCGAGCTTCAAGAGATTCTGCTCGGCCGCCGTGGTCAGGGTCTGCGACTCGCTCTGGTAGTGGTCGTCGACCACCGCGTCGAGCTCGGCCGGGGTCATCGCCGAGACCACTTTCTCGGCGATCTTGTTCATGTTGCGGTAGCTGCCCTGCAGCTTGAACGGCGGCTCGGTGCGGAACGCATCGGCCTGCGCGGCCGACCGGATGTACTCGCGGTTGACCCGCAGCAGCGTGTCCTGGGCCGTGAACAGGTGCCGGATCACCGCCGTGATCTCGCCGAGCTCGGCCCCCGAGTAGCCGTACGACAGCTCGGTGGTCGGCACCGGCTCGCCGCGCGCGATCCGGATGATCTTGTAGACGTCGTCGAGCTCGCGGGTCGCGAGCGGCGCCAGGGTCGGGTTCGAGGTCAGCGCGTTCTCGAGGAACGACAGCGCAAACGCATCAGCCTTGCCGGTCAGCACATCGCCGAGGTTGTAGACATCAGCGCGGTTGGCAAGCATGTCCGGGATCCGGAACTGCTCACCGCTCTCGGTGTACGGGTTGCCGGCCATCACCACGCACAGCTTCTTGCCGCGCAGGTCATAGGTCCGGGCCCGGCCGCGCCACACGCCCTCGATCTTGCGCTGCGCATCGCACAGCGAGATGAACTTCTGCAGCAGCTCGGGCGAGGTGTGCTGGATGTCGTCGAGGTAGAGCATCACGTTGGTGGCCATCTCGAGCGCGAGGCTGACCTTCTCGATCTCCTGGCGCGCGGTCGCGTTGGGCGCGTCCGCCGGATCGAGCGACGTGACCTTGTGTCCGAGCGCCGGACCGTTGACCTTGACGAACGCCAGGCCGAGCCGCGCCGCGACGTACTCCATCAGCGTGGTCTTGCCGTAGCCCGGCGGCGAGATCAGCAGCAGCATGCCCATCTGGTCGGTGCGCTTGGCCGCCCCCGCCGCGCCGATCTGCTTGGCGAGGTTGGCGCCGATCAGCGGCAGGTAGACCTGATCGATCAGCCGGTTGCGCACGAACGACGAGATCACGTGGGGCCTGAGCTCGTCGAGCCGCAGCCGCTTGCGCTCGCGGGAGGCGATCTCGTTGCGCAGCGCGCGATGGGCGCGGAACGCCGGCACCTCGGTGGTGCGGAACCGCTCGAGCCGCGCGGTCAGCTCGTCGTAGCGCACCGCGAGCGCACCATCGGTGATCCGCGGGTGGCGGCCGAGCAGCCCCGCGACCTGGGCCTCGACCACCGCGCTCGACGTCGCGCGCGCCAGCCGGGGCACCGCGAGCCGGGCCGCCGCCTCGAGCGCCGCCGACGCCAGCTGCGGCTTGCGCGCGACCACCCCGTCGACCCACGCGCAGGCCAGCGCAAACGCCGCCCCCGGCGCCGCCGCGAGCGCCGCGAGATCGTCCTCGAACGCGACCCGCGCCGATCGCGCATCGAGCTCGTCGTGCAGCGCCGCCACGATCGCCACCGCCGCGCCGCTGATCACGAACCGCGGATCCGCCACCGCGAGCTCGTGCACCAGGTACGCCGCCGCGAGCCCGGCATCACCCGCCGCGAGCCCGGGCAGCGCCGCGCGCTCGACAAACCGCGCGATGACCCGGGCCACATCGTCGGCCAGCTGGCGCCGCGCCCCGCGATCGCCCAGGACATCAGCCAGCCGCGCCAGGCTCCGCGCCGCGCGCTGCCAGCGCTTGCGGGCCTCGGCCTCGGCCGCGTCCGCCGGCTCGCTGCCCCAGTACAGCACCGCGAGCGCGCGCGCCGCCGCCGGATAGGCCAGCAGGCCCGCACCCTCGCGCATCGCGAGCAGGCGCTCGAGCAGCTTGGCGGCATCCGCGTCGTGCACGCCGCGCTCGTAGCCCTCGTCGTAGCGCTCCTGGGCCGCCGCGCGGACCACCGCCTCGAGCGTGCCGGCACGCGCAGCGTCCTGCAGCTGAGCCAGCGTGAGCCCCGGCGCGGTCCCAGCCTCGGCATCCGCGAGCAGGCTCGCCGCCAGGTACTCACCGCGATAGACCTCGGCCGACTCGCTCGGCAGATCCTGGCCCCACAGCCGGCGCGCCGCGACCAGCCGCTCGTCGTCGATCGGCTCGTAGAAGTCCGTGCCGGTCAGGTGGATCGCCAGGCCGTCGTCGTGCGGCACGATCATCAGCTCGAGCGCCTGCGCGTTGACCGCAAACCGGTGGTCGCCGAACCGGATCAGCTCGCCGCCGCCCTCGAACAGGTCGGCGCGGTCGCGCTGACCGCGCAGCGCCTCCTGGCGCGCCGCCTTGAGCCGGGCCTCGAGCTCGTCGGCCTTGACCCCGTCGCCGAGCTGGCCGAGCTCCTTGGCGATGTCGCGCAGCTTGCCGACCATCGCGTCGGCCGCGAAGTACGCGTTGATCTCGTCGGCCGACCCGAGCTGGGCCGCGCGCCGGGCCACCCCCTCGAGGATCCGCTGCGCCGCCTTGCCGAGGTTGGCCGCGCGGCG
This sequence comes from Kofleriaceae bacterium, assembly GCA_036271215.1. Classification (GTDB taxonomy): domain Bacteria; phylum Myxococcota_A; class Polyangia; order Haliangiales; family Haliangiaceae; genus JABFXX01. The sequence goes on from DATBBB010000337.1 coordinate 3,174, forward strand.
CTGGCGCTCGGCGGCAAGCAGCTGCTTGCGCGCGCCGACCGCCTCGACAATGTCGTCGCGCTTGGCCGCCAGCTCGACCGTCAGCTCGTCGATGTCGGCGAACCGACCCTCGAGCTCCTCGAGCTGGACCAGGAGCCGGGGCAGCTCCTGATCGCAGCGCTCCGGCGTGTCGCACTGCGCGAGCGACGACGCCACGCTCTGGGTCAGCAGCTTGACCTGGGCACCGAACTCGGCGCGGCCCTCCTTGGTCGCCAGCTCGCGGTAGCGGCCCTCGATCGTCGCGCGCGCGCGGTTGACCTGGCCAAACGCGTCGGTGATGTTCTCGAGGATCGCGGTGCGCCGCGTGGTGTCGTCGATCCGGAGCGCACCGATCACGTTGCCGAGCAGATCGACGCCGGACGCGACCTGGTCGATGTCCTCGCGGATCGCCTTGACCTCGAGCGCGGTGCCGAGCCCGCCGACCTTGGCCGCCAGCGCATCGCCGCGCGCCACCAGGTCGGCGAACGCGTTGCCCTTGCCGAGGAACGCCACGCAATCCAGCGTGACCCGATCGAACGCCGCCGCGACCTCGGCCTCGAGCGCCGCGAGCCGCGGCCTGGCAATGAACCGGACCTCCTGCTTGGTGATCAGCTCGCCGCGCAGCGCGCGCAGCCCGGTCAGCGCGTCGAGGAACAGCTCGACCCGATCGAAGCCCTCGGATCGCGTGCCGCGCAGCCGCTCGGCGACCGCCCGCTCGGCCTCGGCGAGCACCCGCCTGGCCTCGGCCTCGAGCGCCACGACCTTGTCGTACTCGTCGAGGATCAGCCGCGCGGTCGACCGGACATCGCTGAGCGCGGTCTTGAGGTCGCCGGCATCCGCGTGGCCGAGCCAGTAGTACTGATCGATCGCGCGGGTCGAGAGCGCCAGGATGTCGTCGAACGTGGTGCGCACCGGCGCATCCGTCCCCGCCAGCCGCGCCACCGACAGCGCATCGGACAGCCCGCGCACCAGATCGGCGTTGCCGACCTTGGCCAGGTAGCTGCCATCGGTCGGCGTGCTCGCCGCGTGCTCCGCCGAGGTGAACGGCGTGCGCCAGACCTGCATCGGGTGGACCCGGGTCGGCTCGGCCGCCGCGCGCAGCACGACCATGCGGCCATCGGTAAACAGCGAGTAGCCATCGCACGTGATCGGCGCGGCGATCGCCTTGTCGATCAGGTTGTACGAGTACAGCAGGTACATCCCGTCGCTGCCGCGGAAGTAGACGTAGAGGACATCTTCGCCGTTGGGCGACCGCAGCTCGCGCTCGAGCACGTAGTCGCTCGCGTCGCCGTCGAACATCTTCGAGGCCCCGCCGACCAGCACGTAGCCGCCCGGGAACACCACGCCGTGATCCTCGGGCAGGCTGCGGCAGCCGCGCGCGATGCCATCGGCGCGCACGACCTTCTGCGACCGGGTGTCGAACACCAGGTAGCGCCACGCGGTCTCGCGGAACGGCAGGATCTTGAGCAGCACCAGGCCGCCGCCGCGCCCGGAGGTCGATGCAAACGCCGACCCGATCGGCGCGTAGTAGATCTTGGCGTCGTCGAGCGACTGGTTGGCGTCGTCGACCGGCTCGGCGTAGATGCCCTGGCCGGTCTCGGTGTTGTTCTCGACCTTGATCGTCAGATCGCCGTGCACGCACTCGACAAACAGGGTGTCGAGCAGGTTGTAGTGCGGGTGCTTGCCCGAGACCTGATGATCGCGGGTGACCTCGATCCACTCGAAGTCGTAGGCCGGCGGGAACAGCGCCGCGTGGTCGCGCTCGCCGCGATCGTCGACGTAGACGATCTTGCCGTCGGGCTCGATCCGCCAGCGCAGGACCTTGCGGTCGCGCCAGGTCGCGCCGGCCTGGAACACCGCGAGCAACTGGGTATCGCGCTTGTCGAGCTGGATCAGCCGCGCATCGCGGTAGTAGCGATACAGGTTGGAGAAGTCGCGCGCGAGCTCGGCCCCGGCGAGAAACCCGGTGGGGCCATCGCCGGCCGAGCCGCCGATCGGCAGCGCCGAGGTATCGAACCCACCGCCGGCCTGCGGATCGAACCGGTGCAGCGCGAGCACGTCGCTGATCTTGGTCTCGGACTTGAGCCCGAGGAACACGTTGTAGCCGAGCAGCAGGTGATCGCCGACGCCGGCGATGTCGACCGGCGCGCAGTTGTGCTCGGTGCGGACCCGCTCGGTCGCGATCAGCTGCGGCTCGGTGGTGCCGAACAGCGCCTTGCGGGTCGCGTTGAGCGCGTCGGCGCGGCGCGCCAGGTCCTGGCCGCCGGCGGCGAGCCGCGTGCGCAGGACTTCGTAGTTGCCACCGGTCAGGGCCGCGTCGATATCGTGGCCAGCGGGCCCCGGCCCGCGTTGCTCGTCGGTCGCCATGGCCGGACGCTCAGCTCACCTTGTCGTCGTGGACCCCGAGCTGGCGCGCCTGATCGAGCAGCGCCTTGAGCTTGCCGCGCGTGGTGTCATCGGCCTTGATCATCAGGTTACCGAGCACGGCGGCGAGCGTGGCCTCGGGCGACTTGCCGGCCGGCAGCCTGTCGCCGACCACCTGCTTGACGACGCTCGAATTCTCGAACACGCCGTCGATCGAGCTGCCGAGCGACACCGCCTTGACGAACCGATCGAAGAACTGGCCGTCGCCGCCGACGATCTTGATGTCGGCCTTGCCCATCGCCTCGCCCATCACCTTGGCCTGCTGCTCGGCCATCAGGATCCGCGCCTTGATCTGCTCGATCGCGATCTGGCGATCGGCCTCGAGCCGGAGCCGGAACTCCTCGTGCTCGCGCGGCATGCCCTCGAGCGACCGCATCGCGGCAGCCTTCTCGGCCAGGCCGCGGGCCTCGGCGAGCATCCGCTTCTCGATCGCGCCCGCCTCGGCCTCCTTGGCCGCGACCTCGGCGAGCAGCCGCTCGCGCACGCCGACCGCGGTGGCGATCCCGGTCTTCTCGATCGCGGCCGCCTCGGCCTCGCGCCCGGCCGCCTCGGCGAGCAGCATCTCGCGCACGCCGACCGCGGTGGCGATCCCGGTCTTCTCGATCGCGACCGCCTCGGCCTCGCGCCCGGCCGCCTCGGCCATCGCCTTGCGCCGCACGTTCTCGGCGAGGATCGTGCCCTCGCGGTCGGTGACCTGGATCTGGGCATCGCGGACCCGCGCCTGGGCGAGCCCGACCTTCTCGATCGCGAGCGCGTCGGCCTCCTTGACCCGGACCTGGGCGAGGCCCGCCGCCGCCGCCTCGGCCTGCGTGCCCTCGGAGCGCCGGATCGCGGCGCGCGCGTCCTTGTCGCTCGCCTCCATCGAGGCCTCGGCGAGGATCAGCTGCTTCTTCGCCGTGGCCTGGGCGACCTGCTGCTCGGCCTCGGCCTTCTTGATGTCCTTGATGAAGATCTCCTGCGCCGCCGCCTCGGCCGCGGTGATCGTCACCGACTTGTGGCGCTTGGCCTCGGCGTCGGTCCGCAGATCCTTGATCGCTTCTTCCTCGACCGCGACGGTCTTGTCGACCGCGATCCGGGCGCGGATGATGTCGGCGATCGAGCGCTTCTCGGTCTCGACCGCCTTGTTCATGTCGATCGCGCCGAGCTCGACGTCGCGCCGGCGGCCGACCTCCTCGAGATCGTGCGCCTTGGCGACCCGGACCTTCTCGACCTCGACCTCGCGGATCCGGCCCTGCTCGGAGACCTGCACCGAGCGCAGCTTGGCCTGCTCGGCCATCTGGATCGTCTCGTCGGCGCGCTGGCGCTCGACGTGGGTGCGCTTCTCCTCCTCGAGCCGGAACCGCTGGGCCTCGTTGTCCTCGCGCGCCGTCGCGATCGCGATCTCCTTGTTCTTCTTCGCCTCGGCCTCGGCGCGCTGCTGCTCGAACCGGAACACCGCCTCGTCGCCGGTCAGGTTTTGCTTGCCGAGCTCCATGCGCTCGCGCTGCTTCAAGAAATTCGTGTCGATGTTGGCGCTCGTCGTGATCTCGGTGATCTTCTTGATGCCGAGCGAGTCGAGCACGTTGCTCGGATCGAGGATCTCGATCGGGGTCTGCTCGAGGTAGTCGATCGCGGTGTCGTTGAGCACGTAGCCGTGGAGGTCGGTCCCGATCACCTCGATGATCCGGTCCTTGAACACGTTGCGCTGGGTGTACAGCTGCTCGAACTCCATCTGCTTGCCGACGGTCTTGAGCGCCTCGGAGAACTTCGCCGAGAACAGCTCCTCGAGCGTGGACTGCTGCGACGCGCGGATGCAGCCGATCTGCTGGGCCACGCGCAGCACGTCATCGGCGGTCTTGTTGACGCGCACGAAGAACGTGACGTTGATGTCGGCGCGGATGTTGTCCATGCAGATCAGGCCATCCTTGCCGCGCCGCGCGACGTGGATCGTCTTGACCGAGAGGTCCATGATCTCGGCTCGGTTGACGATCGGCAGCACGATCGCACCGGTGAACGTGACCTTGGGCTCGGTCCCCATCTTGTTCACGATCATCGCGCGGCCCTGATCGACCTGCCGCCATGTCCGCGCGATGAGCACGAGGATCCCGAGCACCAGAACGCCACCCACGCCGACGAGAACGACTGCCAGTTGCTGTCCCATGAAAGCTCCTCGGGCCAGTCCACCGACCGGCCAGCTACGCATCGCGTTGTAAGCAAGAGAATCTAGTTCGACGCAGCCCCGCCCGCACCGTCCGGAGCTCCCAGCATGTCGCCGCCCGGCTCGACGACGTACGCCTGCCGCGTGCGATCGAAGTCGATCACGAGCGCGCGGTCGCCGCGCCCGAGCTTGCCCGGCCGATCGCTGCGGACCTGGATCACGAGCACCGTGCCGCCGTCTTCGATCGTCGCCTGGCCGAAGTTGTCGCCGACCGTGCCGGTCGTGATCGTGCAGGTGTGGCCAACGTAGTCGGTGTTCGACTTGCCCTCTTTGACCGAGAAGATCGGCGCGAGCGGCCGCACCAGCAGCGCGGCGATCGGCAGCGCGACGACGATCGCCACGACCAGGACGATCAGCCGCTGCCAGCCGGCCGGGCCGGCGATGTAGTGCGCGCCGAGCAGCGAGCCGCACCACGCGATCACGATGATCAGCGAGCCCGAGATCGTGATCGGCACGTCGCCGAGCCCCAGGCCGTGCCACAGCCCGCCGTGGCCATCGACATCCCCCGCATCGCCGCCGGCGTCACCGTGGGCGTGGATCGCCTCGGCGCCGCCCTTCGCGCCGCCGGTCAGCACGTCGCCGATGCCCTTGGCCGCGCCCGAGACATCGACGTGGACGTCGCCCCCGAACAGGTCGACGTCGAGCGCGCCGATCAAGACGAACGCCCAGTAGAGCAGGACAATTCCCAGGACGATCGTGAACACCACCGTCGGAAATTGTAGTGAGGCGTCGAGTAGCTCGTTCACGCGGACCTCCCGTGCCTACCGATGCTCTTCATGTAGGTCGCCTCGACGCACAAGGGAAGAGACGATCGACCGCCCCGGCTCGGTTTGCAATGCCCGATCGCGATGACGATGACGTTTGGGTGCACGCGCTGCACGTTTCGTTGCAACTTGCCTTGCGGGCGCCGAATGCCTACGGTTTCGGTAGATGGCCGAATCCGCGGGTGAGCTGAGGCTTGGGTCCGGCGAGCTGGTCAGCCTGTTACCGATCGCGCTCGGCCTGCTCGCCTCCGAGGGCGGCGAGTACGCGTCGCTCAAGCACGATCTCCGGCGCTGGGCCAAGGACGACCCGATCGACGCGCTGGTCGCGGCGGTGCTCGGCGGCGGCCTGGCGTTCTATCTCGCAGAGCGCGACTACAACCCGAGCTGCGTGACGCCGTGGGACGGCATCCTGTACATGGCGACCTGCCTGTCGGTCGGCTACGACAACCTGTTCCCGGTCACGCCGACCGGCCACGCGCTCGCGACGCTGGTCCAGACGTTCGGGCCCGCGCTGTCCGGCATGGCGTTCGACGCGCCAGGTGCCGAGACGCGCGCCCAGGCCGAAGCCTCTGCCCGCGAGGCCCGCGAACAGGCCGACGCCCAGGCGCGGACCAACCAGGCGATCCTCGAGCGACTCGACGCGATCGTGCGCCTGCTGTCCGAATCTCGGACGTAGGGCGCCGCGGCTAAATCGCGCGCAAGTTCGCGATGCTCGCGGTCTGCGACATCCGCTCGTCGATCACCGCGTGGAACAGCCGGACCGCGCACTCGAGCTCGCCGAACAGCAGCGCGTCGGTCGTGCCGGCGGCGAGGCCGCGCTGGACCTGCTCGCAGGCCCACAGATCCTCGCGCTGGAACAGCACCTCTTCGATCAGCGTCCAGCTCTTGGTCCAGTGCTCGGTCTCGTCGTAGCGGTTCGACGGGATCATCATGAAGTGCTCGTAGTCGGTCTTGTCCGCGGACAGCGGGTTCAGCACGACGATCGAGACGAAGTCGGGATGCTCGACGACGATCGTGCCCGGCGACACGATGTAGCTCGGCGTGCCGAGCGAGCGCAGATCGGCCACGCCGGACAGATCGGCCGGCGCCTCGCGGACCCCGCGGCGCGCGGTCAACGCGCGGACATGCTGATCGACCGGCTCGGCGAGCGCGGTCGCATCGAGGAAGAACTTGTAGATCGTGTCCCGGTGCAGCATGCGGAAGTGATAGCCGTCGAGGAAGGCCTCGACGACCAGCTTCCAGTTGCAGTTCAGGGTCGCGCGGCGCGACCGCCACAGCCGGCTCTGATCGAGCCCCATCACCGAGAAGTCGGCGTCGAGCGCACCGAGGTGGCGCGCGATGTCGGTGCCGAGCCAGATCATGCCGTGGCGCTCGGTGACCGGCAGCGTGATCAGGTCGCGGCGATCCTCGGCGATGAACGACTCGCCGTGCGGCACGTGCATCAGCTTGCCCGCGAGGTCATAGGTCCAGCCGTGATACGGGCAGACCATCGCCTTGGCGGCGCACGGCGCATCGATCAGCCGGCTGCCGCGGTGGCGGCACGCGTTGGCGAGCGCGCGAAGCTCGCCGTTGATATCGCGCGTCAGGATCAGCGAGGTCCCGGCGACCTCGAGCGGCACGCACTGACCGGGCGCCACCGAGCTCGACGCGGCGATCATGCGCGGCGTCCCGCTCCACCGGCCGTTCCGCATCGAACCGAATAGCATGTCGCGCTCGCGCGCGCAGTGAGCGTCGTTCGTGTAGCGCTCGGCAGGGACGCGGAACGCCGGCCGGGCAACACACCGTTTCTCAGGTGCCACCCGCAACGCCGTCCGGAGGTCTTCGATCAGGCGGAGATGATCGGCTCGCTGCATATATGTAATCTCATGTACGCGATGTCCGGGTTTCAAGCAGGAAATTCTAGGACACCCCATATATTTCAATGGTGATGCTATTACACCGCTGATACATGCTTTTAATTCAGTAGGTTGGATCACAGTCACCAGCTCCCTAACATGCCCCTACCTGAGCGATCTCAAGGCTGTTTTTACCCGTAGGACCGGCCCATGCAGCGATCCGTAGCAGGGCACGGATGACGTGGATTCCAGGCTGATCCCCAGCACATCTCAGCAAAAATTTACCTAGGTAGGTTTCCTAGGGAAGATTCTAGAACGCTCCGCCGAGCACGAGGCTGCCACCATCTCTGCTAACCAAAGGTGCAAGGTACATCGCATTTTCGTCGGAGCGCTCGATCGGTGTAGCGCCCCTCGGTGCGGTGAGAAAAACGATGAGACCACCTGCCACCGCGACCAATCCGCCGATCGAGACCCCGGTGGCGATGTTCGCCCGGTGCTTCGCGCTGGCCGCCGCGGCCTGCCCGACGGCGTCGCACATGTCCGTCACGCCGCGGCAGTGCGCGTCGATCGCGTGGTGATAGTCGGTGCGAGCGTGCAGGGTCACGATGCCGGCGACGCCGAGCGCGACCACGCCGGCGCCGGTCACACCGAGGCCGATCAGCTTGCGCGTGCCGACCGGCAAGCCGCCACCGCCGCCGCTGTCGTCGTCGTGCGCCGCGGCCTGCTTGGCAACCTTGCGGTGCTTGACCGGGAGGTCGAGCACGAGCTCGGAGCTGCCGCCGCGCTCGATCGGGATGACCTTCTCCTGGTTCCGGCCGTCGACCGTGTAATCGATCTGGTGCGGCCCCGGATCGACCCGCTGGCTGATGCCGAGCTGCGCGGGATCGAGCGGCTTGCCGTCGAGCGAGAGCACGAGGTTGGTCGTGATCGCGTCGGCCGGCGCCTTGACCGTCAGGCGCGGGATGCTGGGCTCGAGCTCGTCGATCAGCGAGCGGATCTTCTTCGCGCGATCGTCCTTGAGCTCCTTGGCGAGCTGCTCGGCCTCGCTGAACCAGCGATAGGCGGTCGCGAGCTTGCCCCACTCCTGGTAGCACCGCGCGACGTTGAGCTTGGCGCCGATGCCGGGGTCGAGCCGGTCGCTGTCCTGGAACGCAGTGCACGCCTCGGCGTAGTGCTTCTCGGCGAGCAGCCGCTTGCCCTTCTTGAACAGCTGATCGGCGCGATCGGCGTGCGCGATCCCGCACAGCACGGCCAGCGCGGCACCGAGCGCCCAGCCGACAGTGCGCACGGTCACGGGGTCACCACGATCACCGCGCTGTCGAAGTACGATTGCGCCAGCGGCAGCGCGCGCATCTGGAAGTTGCCAGATGCCATCGCCGGGTAGCCGCCGGTCGTGGCGAACGCGCGCAGTGTGTAGGAGTGGCCGACCTGGAAGATCTCGGGCGGCACCGAGAACATCGGCTCGCTGCCGGCCGCCGACAGCACCAGGTGACCCTCGAGCGCGGTGGGCGGGGTCATCGCGTTCGGCAGCAGGTCGAACACCTGCAGGTTGTAGAGCGTGGCCATCTGCTTGTCGGTCTGGAACGTGACCTGGACGAAGTCGGTCGGCTTCGCGACCGGCGTGCCGTCGGTGACCAGCGGCATGCCGCCGAGCGTGATCGAGAGCGGCAGCCCGGCCGGCAGGTCGAGCATCGCGCCGACGGACGGCTCGATGAACTGGTTCATCCCGGCGACCAGGGTCGCCGGCGTGGTCGTGCCGGCCGGGGTGTACGTCCGGGTCTCGGACGTCACGAACGTGACGATCGTGTTCCACATCCGGCCCGTGAACGGGTTGCCGTACATCGACGTGATCCCGACGTCGGTCATCGCCACGGTGCCGCTCTGCAGCGCAGGACCGGTGTTCGACGCGTAGGCGTACCCCGGCGCCGCGGACGCGCTCCAGCTCATCGCCAGCCCGGCGACCGCCGGCCGCACCGCCTGGTAGCGCGTCATGATCGACGGCGGGTCGACCTTGAGGTTGAGCATCTGGTTGGCGGTGACCGGCGCCATGGTCGCGGTCGTCACCATGTCGGCGCCGGTCTGCTCGAACGGCGTCGCGGTGGCCACACCGGTCAGCAGGGCACCGGCGTAGCGCAGCACGAAGAACGCGTCCTGCGAGGTCAGCTTGTCGAGCGGCCGGCCCGACAGGCTCAGCGACGTGGTGAAGTCGTAGGTCACCGGGCCGATCGCGGCGGTGCCGATCGGCGGCAGCTCGGTGGCGGCGAACCCGCGCACCGTCCACGACCCGGCGGTGAGGATCTCGAACCCGTCGGTCGCGGTGGTCGGCACGTCGAGCGGCACGTTCAGCGTGATCATCGACGCGGCCGGCACCGGCGTGCGGCCCGGGTGCTCGAGCGAGACGTACGCCGCGGCCATCGCGCGATCCGGGAACGCGAAGATCCGCGGGATCGGCGTCGGGACGTCCGGCAAGGTGAACTCCACCGGCGCCGGATCCGCCAGATCGGCGTGCCACATCCCGGGGGCCGGCGAGTCCGCCGCGACGATCTGGGTGCCGCCGTCGCCGGCGACCAGGTAGCTCGCGGTCAGCCCGGTCAGGTCGAGGTCGGCCGACGACACCGTGGCCCCGATCGACACCCGCTGCAGCGCGAGCGTGTCCGCGGCCCGGCCGGTGCCGCTCGTGCTGTCAATGCCGGCGAGCTGTGCGCAGCCCGCACTCGAGAGGATCACACCTGCAGCAAGAGCCCGGATCATCGGCGGCATCCTACCATTCCCTCCGTTTTCCCCCGGACTTCCCGGGCTGCGAGGGGCCCGGCTGTCGCGCGAGTCACAGTTACTTGTCGGAACCGTCGCCGTCGCTCGGATCGCCGTCGCCGCGCTGCCAGAACCGGAGCCGGGACCGCGGCTCGTCGTCTTTGCGGTCGGCCTTGTCGCGGTCGGCCTTGTCGCGGTCGGCCTTGTCGCGGTCGGCCTTGTCGTCGTTGCGCTTGAGCCGGACCGAGGCCTTGACGTCGGGCTC
>DATBBB010000338.1:0-35191 GCA_036271215.1 Kofleriaceae bacterium
CCTGCTCGACGCCGCCGGCCGCATCGACGATCCCGCCCTCGAGGTCCCCTTGCCCGTCGAGGCCATGATCCACGCCGCCAAGGTCGACGACGCGGTCGCACGCGCGCTGCTCGCCAAGGGCAACCCCGTGCTCGTTCAGAAGCTGGCCGAAGGCATGGCCGAGGGACGCGCCGAAGGCATGGCCAAAGCGGTGATCATGGTCCTTACCGCGCGGGGCCTGGCCCCCGATGATACGAGCCGCCAGCGAATCCTCGACGAACACGACGCATCACGACTCGAACGCTGGATCGTACGCGCGACCACCTGCGTCGCGGTCGCCGAGCTGCTCGCGGAGCGCTGAGTCATACGATCCACGCCCGAGCGGTCGAACGTGAGCAACAGCGGGTTGCCGTCGCCGCCGCCCTCGTACCGTGAGGCCCCGCTCGCCGTCGTATGGAGGCTGTGCGCCGACAGGTCAATGCGATGTGGGCTGCCTGGTCGATAGAGAACCTCATAAGAAACATCACGTCATCGGAAGAGTCGTCATTCACCTCCAGGAGCCCGACAACATACTCACGACCACGCGAGACGAACGGCGCTGTGCGCGCTCTTGACTGTCATCCTCACGGAGAGAATATGTTCATCACGAAGGCTCCCTGGCTGGCGCTCTGCGCCTCCCTGCTCCCGACCACGATCGTCGCCTGTGGGACGTCCGAGCCGGCCACCCGCTCGACAACCGGGGCCGAACAGGAATCGGCCGCGACACCGGACACACTGGATACGTCAGATACGCCAGATACACTGGACTTCGCGCTCCATGGCGGGTCCTGCACGAACATCGCGCCTGCCCCCCACTACAACAACTGGCCCCGGATCCGCAGCGCGATCCAGCCCGATGAACGCGACGAGGCCTGGATCCAGCGGGTCGTCCAGGCGATGTCGCTCGAACAGAAAGTCGGGCAGATGACGCAGGCCGAGATCGGCAGTCTGTGGGATGCACCGACCGCGTCTTACCAGCTCGCCGATCTCACCCACATGGCGGTCGGCTCGGTGCTGAACGGCGGCGGATCCTGGCCCGAGGCCAACAAGCACGCTGCCGTCAGCGACTGGATCCACCTCGCCGACGCGATCTGGGATGCGTCACCGGTGGTGACCGTCCCCGGCAAGCGCGGGCCGACCCAGGTCAAGATCCCTGCGTTCTGGGGGATCGACGCGGTCCATGGCAACAGCAACGTGTTCGGCGCGACGCTGTTCCCGCACAACATCGGGCTCGGCGCCACGCGCGACACGTGCCTCATGCGCGAGATCGGAGAGGCGACGCAACGCGCGGTCCGCGCCACCGGGCAGGACTGGGCGTTCGGCCCCTGCCTGGCGGTCGTGCGCGACGATCGCTGGGGTCGCAGCTACGAGTCGTGGTCCGAGGATCCGGGCGTCGTGCGCGCGTTCGCCGGCGCGATGAATGACGGCCTGATGTCGGTCGATCGCAGCGGCAGGTCGTTCCGCGGCATCATCAGCACGGCCAAGCACTACATCGCCGACGGTGGCTCGACCCAGGGCATCGATCAGGGCAACGTGCTCGCCTCCGAGGCCGAGCTCATGAACATTCACGCGCAGGGCTACTACGGCGCGCTCGCGAGCGGCGTGCAGACCGTCATGGTCGGATTCTTCAGCTGGCAGGACCAGGGCAAGGACGCCGGAAACGCGCACCTCGTCAACGAGATCCTCAAGCAGAAGATCGGCTTCGACGGGCTGGTCCTCTCCGACTGGAACGCGATCGGTCAGATCGACGGCTGCGTCAACGATCACTGCCCGCAGGCCGTCAACGCGGGCGTCGACCTCTTCATGGTGCCGCAGGACTGGCGGACCTTCATCCCGAACACGGTCGCCGACGTGCGCGCGGGGCTGATCCCGATGTCGCGCATCGATGACGCGGTCACGCGCATCCTCCGCGTCAAGCTGCGCGCCGGGCTGTTCGAAGCGCCCCGGCCCTCGGAGCGCGACCTCGCCAACGATCCAGAGAACCTGACCGACCGCGCGCTGGCCCGGCGGGCGGTGCGCGAGTCGCTGGTCCTGCTCAAGAACGATGGCGCGGTGCTCCCGCTGCGGACCGACCGCAAGATCCTGGTGGTCGGCAAGACCGCCGATAGCATCCAGAACCAGACCGGCGGCTGGTCGCTGACCTGGCAGGGCGGCCCGTGGTTGTTCGGGGCCACCGACGCCAACTTGAACAGCGACTTCCCGAACGGCGAGAGCATCCTGGCGGGGATCCGGGACAAGGTGGGGGCCGGCAACGTCACCTTCAGCGTCGACGCCGCCGGTGTCAACGTGCGCGACTTCGACGCGGTCATCGCCGTGCTCGGCGAGACGCCCTACGCGGAGAACTTCGGCGACGTGGCGACCGCCCTCGGCAACCAGAACTCCGACAACACCGCGCTGCGGACGCTCGAGCTGGGCATGCGCCTGCCCGAGGACCGCGCGGTGCTCCAGGCGGTGAGCGGCCAGGGCGTTCCGGTCGTGACCGTGCTCGTGTCGGGGCGCGCGCTCTACGCCAACGCCGAGCTCAACCTGTCGAGCGCCTTCGTCGCGGCATGGCTGCCCGGCACCGAGGGCGGCGGCGTGGCCGACGTGCTGTTCCGCAAGCACAACGGCGCGGCCGCCTACGACTTCACCGGCAAGCTGTCGGTGTCGTGGCCGCGTTCGGCCTGCCAGACGTCCCTCAACGTCGGCGATGCCATCTACGATCCGCAGTTCGCGTTCGGCTACGGCCTGACCTACCGGAGCCACACACACATCGGTGTACTCGACGAGACCGCCGGCCCGCTGGCAGGCTGCCCGTAGCCGCGAGGCTCCGCGCGATCCCATCGCCCAGCATGTAGGTCACTGCTCTCCCGTGGCTGCTGTTCGTGTTCGACGACACCGCAGCTTGGTGAGGATCGCATCACATGCGTGCCGTGTGGTGCATGCATACGCAACCATGCGCGCAGACATCGAGCGCGCTGTGGTCGCTGTCATCCCCTCAACGTGGAGCAATATCTCTTGAGCAGTACATTGGGAATCAAGGATTGGAGATCTAGATCGGTCCGGAGCGCGGCGATCGGGCTGGCGCTCGCCGCGGGGGTCACCGGCCTCGCCGGACCCGGCGCCCCGACGGCGTACGCCCAGGCCCCGGGGCTCCAGGCCCGCCCACTCGAGGTGCGGTCGATGCAGCTGATCGCCGACGGCGTCGGCTGGGCCGCGGACCAGAGCCATGTCCTGTGGACCCGCGACAACGGTCAGCAATGGACGGATCTCACCCCGCCCGCGCTGGGCACCGACCGGATCCAGCGCGTGGTGTTCCGCACGCAGCGCGAAGGCTGGATCCTCGCGCTGTCCGAGACCGGCAGCGAGCTCGCGGTCTGGCGCACGCAGGACGGTGGCGCGAGCTGGACGAAGCACGCGGCGGCGAGCCTGCCCGATGGTGGCTCGCCGGTCGCGATCGACTTCGCCGACGCCGCGAACGGCTGGGTGATGGTGCAGTTGCCGTCGAGCGCCAACTTCAGCCCCGGCCTGTTGCTCGCCACCCGCGATGGTGGGCAGAGCTGGAAGCCGCTGGCGACCCCGCCGATCGGCGGCGCGATCCACTTCACCTCGCGCACCAGCGGCTGGCTCGCGGGGGGGCCGGCGGGCGATCAGCTGTATGTCACCCGCGACGGCGGACAGCACTGGGCGCGCCAGATCGTCAGCCCACCGTCGAGCGTGGACCGCGGCAGCGGCGCGATCTATCAGCTGCCCAGGTTCCGCACCGAAACCGACGGCGTGTTACCGATCCTGTTCGCGGGCCCCAGCGCCTCGCTGCTCGCGACCTATGTGACGGCGGACGCCGGCGCGACCTGGCGCAGCAAGACGCTCGTCGCCCTGCCCGCGGCCTCGGACGGCGATGGCCACCTCGCGGCCTCCGTGATCAACGCCGACACCGTGATCGTGGCCCCCGGTCAGAGCACCGAGGTGATCGCGATGGCCGATGGTGCGCAGCGCAGCCTCCGCCGGTCGGGCAACCTGTCGCCGCAGCAAGCGATCGTGGACATCGACTTCCAGGCGGCGGACCGTGGCTGGTTGACGCTGGCCAACGGACAATGCGCGGCTGGAAAATCGCAATGTCGTCAGGAGGCCAAGCTGTTCACCACGACCGACGGCGGCCGCACGATGCACGACATCACGCCCATGGTGACCGCGCCGTCATCTGGAGTCAGCCCGAACGTCGTGTTTCTGAGCACCGGCAAGGGCTTCGACAAGTGCGCGATCGGGACGGTCAGCCAGATGCAATCCTGGTGGACCAGCACGCCGTGGAGCTGGGCCAACGTCTACATCGGTGGCGTGAATCGCGGCTGTGGTCAGTCGGGCCTGACGTCGAGCTGGGTCCATTCGGTGTTCACGCAGGGCTGGCGCCTGGTCCCGACGTGGGTCGGCCCGCAGGCGCCGGGCAGCTCGTGCACCGGGTGCAGCCAGATGAGCACCAACACCACGACCGCGCGCCAGCAGGGAGTCAACGAGGCCAACGCGGCGGCCGACGAGCTCGCGGCGCTCGGGTTCCCCGCGCCCTCGATCGTCTACTACGACATGGAGCGGTACGATCCCACGACCAGCGCGGCGGTGAAGGCGTTCATCGACGGCTGGGTCGCGCAGCTACGCGCGCGCGGGCATCAGGCCGGCGTGTACGGCGCCGGCGTCAACGCGGCCAGCGACTGGGCCTCGATCGCCGATCCGCCCCAGGCGGTGTGGATCGCGCAGTGGAACAACGTCGACGGCGTGTTCGGCCTGTCTGGTCTGTCCGATTCGCTGTGGGCCAACCACCAGCGCATTCACCAGTTCCAGGGCGCGCATAACGAGACCTGGGGCGGAGTGACCTTCAATATCGACACCGACCGCGCCGATGGTCCGGTCGCCGACGATTGAGCCACGCTGATCCCGTCGCGTAGCAACCGACGCTACATCACGAAAATCACCGAGATATGCGGTGCCGCAAATTGCGGCAGATGAGAGAAGCAAGCAGATTGCGTGGGCGCCCGCACCATGGTGCGACACCTGCGGCTTCGGAGCTATCGACCGGTGGTGTCGCAGCTGATACGGTGAGAGACCCGTAACACGCAGCGATGGCAGAACACGAGCAACAAGAGGACGGCGCGGACGATCTGACGCCGTCCGTGCTCGGCGACCTCGAATCGGTGAGCCTGTACGACTCGCTGTTGCTAGCGGTCGCGGCGCCCGCGCCGAGCGTGCGGATCGAGACCGAGGTCGGGCCCGACGGCAAGTTCGTGTTGCAGCAGGAGATCGGCAGCGGCGCGATGGGCCGGGTGTATCGCGCGGTCGATCGCTACCTGCTCCGCGACGTCGCGATCAAGTTCATCCTGCGCCCCGACGGCATGAACCACGATGACTTCATGGCGTTGTTCTGGCAGGAGGCGCACATCATCGCCCGGCTGGATCACCACGATAACATCGTGCGGATCTTCGACGTCGATTGCTCGAGCTACCCGCCGTTCATCGTGATGGAGCACCTCGACGGCCAGTCGCTCGAGCGCTTGCTGCGCGCCGGGCCGATCGACGTCGCGACCGCGCTGCGGGTCACGGCCGCGGCGGCGAGCGGGTTGCGCGAGGCCCACGCCAAGGGCGTGTTCCACCGCGACCTCAAGCCGAGCAACATCTTCGTGCTCAAGTCGGGGCGGGTGAAGCTGCTCGACTTCGGCCTGGCGCGGATCCGCAATCACCTGTTCGAATCGTCGACGACCAAGCCGGCGTTCGTCGCGACCCACGCGGTGCCGGCGCTGGCCAGCGCGGGCACGCCGGCGTACATGGCGCCCGAGCAGTGGCGCGGCGGCGAGGCCGATACCGGGACCGATCTGTGGGCGATCGGCGCGATCCTGTATCGCCTGCTGGCCAACGTGTCGCCGTTCGACGCCGCGTCGCTGACCGCGCTGTCGGCGCGCGTGTTGTCGGGCGAGCCGGCGACGCCGCTGGCCCAGCTGTGTCCGAGCGCGCCGCGCGAGGTGTGCGAGCTGGTCGATCGCCTGCTCAGGTTCGAGCGCGACGAGCGGCCGAGCAACGTCGGCGAGGTCATCGACGTGCTGGACGGCGCGCTGCGCACGCTCGAGCTGGGCCACGCCGGCGGCGCGCTGACGCCGCGGCGCGCGGCCGGAGAGCCGATGTTCGCGCAGGGCTCGGGGCCGGAGAGCCCGACGCGCTACTGGGACAAGGTGCTGGTCGCGCTGGTGCCGGGCGAGGACTCGCCGGCGTTCCCCGAGCGGCTGCCGGCGTGGCTGATGCACGGCGCGCAGGTCGGGTTTGAGGTGGTGCGCTGCGCGCCGACGCAAGGCACCGACGACGAGGCGGTCGCCAAGCTGCGCGCGTCGCTGCTCGAGCGATTCAAGCGGCTGCGCCACATGTTCTTCGTCGCGCACGGCCACGGCGCCCGGGTCGTGCTGCGCATGCTGCTCGACGACGCCCGCCGGCTGCACCGCAGCGGCGGCATCGGCCTCGACGCGCGCTCGCCGTTCTATCGCACGCGCCACATCGCGATCCTCGGCCCGGCGGGCGACACCGCGGTGCTCGCGGCCGAGCTCGCCGCCGAGGCCAGCGTGTTCGCCGAGCTCAACCTGCCGGTGCCGGTGATCCGCTACCTCGATGCCGACGAGCTGCACGGCCAGTCGCCGGCGCTCAAGCAGCTGACCGCCGCGCTGGTCCGGCCCGAGCTGGTGCTGGCGCAGGAGACCATCGCCCAGACCTTCGAGCTCGACTGCGCGGCCCGGACCTTGTCGCTGGTCGCGCCGGTCGACGGCGCGGATGACGCCCGAGACCAGATCGCCAACACGGTGCCGGGCGCCGACGGCGGGACCCAGCGCGAGATCTTCGACGACGTGCTCGCGTTCGCCCGGGCGCAGCACGCGCGGCCGGCGGTGATGGTGGTGGCGGGCGACGCCGGCGTCGGCAAGTCGACGGTGCTGCGCATGGCGGCGCGCCGGCTGTGCCTCGAGCTGGCCAGCGCCGGCGACGGCGACGCGGTGCTGCCGATCCTGGTGCCGCTGTACTTCGCCAGCCTGTCGGCCGAGCGGCTGGCCGCGCTCGACGCCGAGACCGCGCAGGACAAGCGCGGCCGCGTGCTGCACGACGTCGTGCTCGACTGGTGGTGCCGGTGGATGAACGACGTGACCTACGCCGACGCGATGGCCGTCGACTGGCTGACCGCGCGGCTGCGCACCGACGCGATCGTGATGATCTTCGACGGTGTCGACGAGTTCATCACCAACCACCCGACGATCAGCATCAGCGACTTCCAGCAGATGCTGGCGTTCATCGCCACCGAGTATCGCCACAACAGCTGGCTGGCCAGCGTGATCGGCGTGCGCAGCACCCAGCCCGGCATCCCGCTGCTGGCGTCGAGCAACGTCCGCGAGGTGCTGCGGCTGACCGCGGCGCAGGCCGCGCGCCAGTTCCCGGCGACCGAGGCGTGGCTGGGCTCGGCGAGCGATGCCTCGATCAAGCAGCTGCTATCGACCCCGCTGATCCTCGCCCAGCTCAACATCCGGCGCGCGCCGTCGAGCCTCAAGGCGACGACGCCGGGCGACGTGGTGATGCTGGCGCTGACCACGATCATCGAGCAGAGTGATCTCAGCGGCAAGCTCGACGCGCGCGGCCGGCCGATCGACGCGCAGTGCTGGATCGACGCGCTGATGGCCGTGGCGTGGTGCCTGTATCGCCGGCTGCGCGGCGAGATCTCGATCGCGGCGCTCCGGCTCGACGGCGCCGAGCTGCATCGCGCGTGGGCCGCGCACCTCGAAGCCACCGGCCAGCAGGCCGAGGGCGAGCGGCTGCTCGCCGGCTTGCACCTGCTGCGCGAGGGCCGGGCGTTCGACGCGCTGCTGCAGCGCACGGTGCTGTACCCGACGGGGCGCGGCGAGGTCCGGTTCATCCACCGCGAGTGGCAGGACTTCCTGGCGGCGCGCTACCTGGCGCAGGTCGTGATGTATCGCAAGGTCGACGAGCTCAAGCACGTCGGCAACACCGCGCGGATCGCGCGGATCGCCGGCGACATCCTCGATCAGGCCGGCGTCCACATCGACGAGGCGTTCGTCCGGACCTTGCTGGCCCAGGCCGCCGAGCTGACCGCGCCGAACTTCGCCGCGCTGATCACCAACTCGAAGGTCCTGATCGAAGGCCCGGCGATCGACGCGTTCCTGTCGGCGATCCACACCATGGCGCCGGTCGCCCGGCTGATCACGCTGATCGGCCTGGGCTATCGCGCGCTGCGCGGCGACGACGCGTCGGCGCCGGACCTGCGCTACTACCTGGCGCGGGTGTTCCGCGGCTATCGCGACGCGGGCGACGATCACGGCGTGATGCGCAGCGTGGCGTGGTGCTATCGCAAGGCCTACGCCCAGCGGTTCTCGAGCGCGGCGGTCGCGGATCCGTGGCCGGGGCTCCCGGGGCTCGACGATGGCGCCGAGCGCGACGCGCTGGCGATGATGTGCTCGACCGACGACGGCGGGCCGCGGTTCCGCGCCGAGCATCGCTCGGTGCAGACCGCGCTGCTCGAGGTCCAGCAGGTGGTCGCCGGCGATCCATTCCGGCCGATCTCCGGCGTGCACTACCTGTATTGCCTGTGCGTCGCGCGCCATCACGGCGCCGGGATCGCCGAGCTCGGCCGCGCGCTGCCGGCGCTGCTCGCGCCCGGCTCGGCGTACGCCCAAGCGATCGAGGGCTATCGTGCCGTGCCCGAGCTCGCGCTGATCCTGCAGGAGTGCCGGCGGCTCGCGGTCGATAGTTAGCTGGCTAGCCGGCTGAATCGGGATCGATGCTCGCGAGCAGGCCGGTCGCCTTGGCGCGCTCGCGGATCGTCGCCTTGACGGTCTGGAACCGCTTGCGCAGCCGGGCGGCGACCCGGGCGAGCGCGGCGTCGGACGCGCCGTCATTTTCATGTGCCATGACCCGCGCGACGTCGTTCCAGCTCATCTGGCGATCGACGCGCAGCACGAGCAGCATGCGGTCGACCTCGTCGAGCGCCTCGCGGATCGCGGCGAGCCCGGTCTTGACCTCGGTCTGCAGGTGGGGACGGGTGCGGCTGCGCACCCGGTCCGCCACATCGGAGATCTCGCTCAGCGAGGTCAACCGCCGGTGGTGGGCCGAGCGCCGCAGCCGTGACGCGGCGTGGCGGGCCAGCGTGTAGAACCAGGTCTTGAGCGACGACCGGCCCTCGAACTTGGCCAGGCCCTTCCAGAGATCTTCGCAGGCCTGGGCAAACGCGTCGCCGGCGTCGGCGTGGTCGCGCAGCATCGCCTCAAGAAAATTCAGCACTTCCGGGCCGTAACTCTCGATCACCAGGCTCGCGGTGTCCTTCAGTCGCCCCTCGGCCCGCAACTGGGACAGCTCGGCTTCGACGTCCATGGGAACCTCCAAGTGGCATTCACCCAGAGCCCTGGCAGCCAGGACTTCCGACGAAGATACGCCGATCTAACGGTGCGATCGCAAAAACTCGCTCACAAACTGGGGGTGGGTTCTCTATTCCTTGCGCACCCCACGACGCTCGCGGTCGTGGCCCAGCGCGGCCGCGTCCTCGCGCGGTAGCCCTGGCGTGTCGATCGTCGCTGGCCGTGCGGGCTCGCGACGGTCCATGCCGCCACGCGATTGGAACCGCTCATGTCCACATCTCGTTCGACCGACCCGACGCAGCTGATCGCCATCGTCGGCATGGCCGGCCGGTTTCCGGGCGCGGCGGATGTCGATGAGCTGTGGCGGCTGCTGATCGCGGGCGGCGACGCGATCGGCCCGGTGCCGGCCGGCCGGTGGGACGCGGCGGCGCTGGCGGCGAGCGATGGCGTGCCGCGCGTCGGCGGCTTCCTCGATGGGCTCGACCGGTTCGACCCGACGTTCTTCGGGATCTCGCCGCGCGAGGCCGAGGACCTCGACCCGCAGCAGCGGTTGCTGCTCGAGCTGAGCTGGCAGGCGCTCGAGGACGCGGGCCGGCCGGCGTCGCAGCTGCGCGGCTCGCGCACCGGCGTCTACGTCGGCGCGTCGTGGCACGACTACGAGCTGCTGCGCAAGCAGCGCCACGCGCCGGCGACGTCGCACACCGCGGTCGGCCACGCGCTCGACGTGATCGCCGCGCGGGTGTCGTACTTCCTGGCGCTGCGCGGCCCGAGCCTGGCGGTCGAGACCGGCTGCTCGTCGTCGCTGGTCGCGCTCCACCTCGCGTGCCAGGCGCTGCGCGCCGGCGAGATCGACGGCGCGGTGGTCGGCGGCGTCAACCTGATGCTGACGCCGGACGTGTCGATCGAGCTGACCCGGTTCGGCGGGCTGTCGCCGGACGGCAAGTGCAAGGCGTTCGCGGCGTCGGCCAATGGCTTCGTGCGCGGCGAGGGCGCGATCGCGATCTACGTCAAGCCGCTGGCGCGCGCGCTGGCCGACGGCGATCGGATCCGCGGCGTGATCGTCGGGACCGCGGTCAACAACGACGGCGGCGGCGCGAGCCTGGTGACGCCGAGCGCGGATGGCCAGCGCGCGTTGCTCGCGCAGGCGTATGGCGCCGCCGGGATCTCGCTGGACGACGTGGTGTACGTCGAGGCCCATGGCACCGGCACCGCGGTCGGCGATCCGATCGAGGCCGGCGCGCTGGGCCGGGAGATCGGTATGCATCGCGCGGCGCCGCTGGCGATCGGCTCGGTCAAGACCAACATCGGCCACCTCGAGGCCGCGGCCGGCCTGGCCGGGCTGGTCAAGACGGTGCTGGCGCTCGAGCATCGCGTGGTGCCGGCGAGCCTGCACGCCGACGAGCTCAACCCGGCGATCGCGTTCGATGCGCTGGGCCTGCGCGTGGTGCGCGAGGCGATGGCGCTGCCGGCCGGTCAGCTGTACGCGGGCGTGAACTCGTTCGGCTGGGGCGGGACCAACGCGCACGTGATCCTGGGCTCGGCGCCGATCGGCGATCAGCTGCGGGCGGAGCTCGCGGGCCCGGTGGTCGTGCCGGTGTCGGCGCACAGCGAGCCGGCGCTGCGCCAGCGCGCGGCGGACATCGCGGCGGTGGCGGGTGACTTCGCCGGTCGCGCCGACCTGGCCGATCTGGCCGGCACGCTGGCGCACCGGGTCGATCACCTGCGCTGCCGCGCGGCCGTGGTGGCCGGGTCGCGCGACGAGCTGGTGGCCGGGCTGGCGAGCCTCGAGATCGGGGTCGCGCGGCCGGTCGGCCGGACCGCCCTGGTGTTCCCGGGCCAGG
The DNA here is from genome assembly GCA_036271215.1 of Kofleriaceae bacterium. Taxonomy (GTDB): domain Bacteria; phylum Myxococcota_A; class Polyangia; order Haliangiales; family Haliangiaceae; genus JABFXX01. The sequence goes on from DATBBB010000338.1 coordinate 11,219, forward strand.
GCGCGCAGTGGCTCGGCATGGGCCGCGCGCTGCTCGACAACCCGGTGTTCGCCCGCGAGATCCGGCGCTGCGCCGACGCGCTCGCGCCGTACGTGACGTGGGACCTGATGGCGTGCATCGCCGGTGACGCCGAGTGGACCGCGATCGACCGCCTGCAGCCGGTGCTGTGGGCGATGGCGGTCGCGCTCGCGGCGATGTGGCGCGACGCGGGCGTCGCGGCCGACGTCGTGATCGGCCACAGCCAGGGCGAGGTCGCCGCGGCGACCGTCGCCGGCCTCCTCAGCCATGACGACGCGGCGCGGATCGTCGCGCGCCGCAGCCAGATCCTGCGCGGCCACACCGGCCAGGGCCTGATGCTCGCGGTCGAGCTCGACGTCGCCGCGGCCCAGGCCGCGCTCGCGGGCTTCGAGGACCGCGTGGCGCTCGCGGTCAACAATGGCCCGACGTCGTGCGTGCTGTCGGGCGACGCCGAGGCGGTCAGCCTGCTGCACGCCGTGCTCGAGGCCGACGGCGTGTTCTGCCGGCTGGTCAAGGTCGACTACGCGTCGCACAGCCCGCACATGGACGCGCTGGCGCCGGCGCTGCGGGCCGCGCTCGACGGCGTCGGCGCGCAGCCGGGCCGGACCGCGATGACCGCGATGACCGCGATGACCGCGATGATGTCGACCGTCGATGCCCAGCTCGTGACCGAGCTGGACGCGGCGTACTGGGTGCGCAACCTGCGCGCGCCGGTGCGGTTTGCCGAGGCGATGACCGCGCTGCTCGCCGACGGCGTCACCCACGTCATCGAGGTCAGCCCGCACCCGGTGCTGGCGATGGCGATCGAGCAGCTCGCGGCCGGTCGCGCCGCGGTGCTGACCACCTTGCGCCGCGACGCCGGCACGGCGCGCGACTTCGCGCAGGCGCTGGCCCGGGCCTACGTATCGGGCCTGGCGCCGTTCGGCGGCATCGCGCGCGGCGCGCAGGTCGCGCTGCCGGCGTATCCCTGGCAGCGCCAGGCGTGCTGGATCGGCGGCCGCACGTCGGCGGCGCCGCGCGGGCTGGCGCTGACCATGGCGCCGGCGCCCGGCGAGGCCGACGTGTGGACCGGCGCGACCGAGCTCGCGGTCGACGCGCAGGCCTGGCTCGGCGATCACCGCGTCCACGGCGAGGTCGTCGTGCCGGCGACCGCGCTGCTCGCGCTGGTGCTCGAGGCGGCGCGGGCGCGGACCGGTGCGCGGCCGGCGGCGATCCGCGACATCCGGATCGACCGCGCGCTCGCGCTGGGCGACGCGGCCGTGCAGCTCAGCGCGGCGTGGCGCGACGAGGTCCGGGGCAGCGGCAGCGTGGTGCTGCGCTCGCTCGCGGCCGGCGCGGCGGCGTGGACCGAGCATGTCACCGCCTATGTCCAGGCCGACGGTGCAACGGACGGCGCAACGGACGGCGCACCGATCGAGCGCGCGTTCCCGGCGATCGCCGGTCGCGAGCTCGGCGAGTTCTATCCGCGGTGCGCGGCGCGCGGCCTCGACTACGGCGCGGCGTTCCGCGGCGTGGCCAGGCTGGTCGTCGATGGCGACCAGGCGCTCGGCGAGCTGACCGGTGCGCATCGCGCGGTCGGCCTGCCGGGTCCGCACCCGGCGCTGTGGGACGCGGCGCTGCAGGTGTGCCTGGCGCTGTGCGACGACGACGCGACGGTGGTGCCGACCGCGATCGGCCGGATCGCGATCGCGAGCGACGCGGCGCCGCGCTGGTCGCACGCGGTGCGCCGCGCCGGCCGGTTCGACGTCACGCTGTTCGACGCGGACCGCAACGTCGTCATGGCGATCGAGGGCCTGACCCTGACCGCGCTGGCCTCCGAGGTCAAGCGTGATGGCGATCCCGCGCTGCTCCACCGGCTGCGGATGATCGAAGCCGCGGCCGAGCCCGCCGTGCGCGCGGTCGATGGCTGGCTGGTGTGCGGCGGCGATGGTGCGCCGCAGCTGGCGGCGGTGCTCGGCGCCGCGCTGGTCCGCGACCCGGACACCGCCGCCGCGTGGCGGGCGAGCCTGCGCGCCGGTCGCGCGCCCGCCGGCATCGCGTTCGTCGTCGGCCGCGACCTCGACAGCCAGCGCCGCCAGCTCGGCTCGCTGATCGCGCTGATCCAGGCGTGCGCGACGCTCACCACCCCGCCGCGCCTGGTCGTCGTCGCCGCCGGCGCGTCGGCCGCGCTCGCCAGCGACCGCCCCGATCCCGGCGCCGCGATGTTCGCGGGCGTGATGCGCGTCGCCGCCCGCGAGCACGCCGCGCTCCGCCCGCTGGTCGTCGACATCGACGTCGACGACGCCAGCTGGGCCACCGCCTGCGCCGCCGAGCTCGCCGCCGACACCCGCGAGGACCACGTCGCGCTGCGCGCCGGCCGCCGGTTCGTCGCCCGGCTCGAGCGCGGCGAGTCGACCGAGCCCGAGGCCGAGACCGCGCCGGCCTGGACCGGCCCGGCCCAGCCGTTCCGCGCTCACCTGGCGACCCCCGGCCAGCTCGACGCGCTCGGGTTCCGCCCGCTGCGCCGACGCGCGCCCGGCGCCGGCGAGATCGAGATCGAGGTCACCGCCGCGGCGCTCAACTTCTTCGACGTGATGAAGGCGATGGGCACGTATCCCGGCAGCCACGGCGCGCCGGCGCTCGGCGGCGAGTGCGCCGGCCGGGTCGTCGCGGTCGGCGGCAACGTCCGGACCATGCGGGTCGGCGACCGGGTCATCGCCTGCGCGCCCGGCAGCTTCGCGTCGCACGTCACCGTCCGTGCCGACCACGCGCAGCCCATCCCGAGCGACGTGTCCGACGAGGCCGCGGCCGGGCTGCCGCTGGTGCTGGCCACGGCGTGGCACGCGCTGGTCGAGCTCGCGCGGCTGCAGGCCGGCGAGACCGTGCTGATCCACTCGGCCGCGGGGGGCCTCGGCCTCGCCGCGATCCAGGTCGCGCGCCGGCTCGGCGCCCGGGTGATCGCCACCGCCGGCAGCGAGGCCAAGCGCGCCTACCTGCGCGCCCGCGGCATCGCCGACGTGTTCGACTCGCGCGACCTGGCCTGGGTCGACGGCGTGCGCGCGGCGACCGGCGGCGCGGGCGTCGACGTCGTGCTCAACTCGCTGACCGGCGCCGCGATCAGCCGCGGCCTCGATCTGCTCGCCGAGGATGGCCGGTTCATCGAGCTCGGCAAGCAAGACATCTACGGCGGCCGCGCCCTGGCGATGGCCGCGTTCCAGAAGCGGATCACGATCGCCGCGGTCGACCTCGCCGGCACGATCGAGCGCCGGCCGGCGAAGTTCGCCAGGACCCTGGCCGCGGCCTGGGCGCAGGTGTGCTCGGGTGCGATCCGGCCGCTGCCGACCCGCAGCTTCGCGTTCCCGGCGCTCGGCGAGGCGCTGCGCACGATGGCGCGCGGCCAGCACATCGGCAAGCTGGTGATGACCCAGCCGGCGGCGGTGCGCGGCGTCGCCCCCGAGGCGATGATCGACGGCCAGCTGCGCGGCGACGCGACCTACCTGATCACCGGCGGCCTGGGCGCGCTCGGCCTGTCGCTCGCCGAGCAGTTCGCGGCGCGCGGCGCCGGCGCGCTCGCCCTGGTCGGCCGGTCGGTGCCGAACGCCGACGCGTGCCGCCGGATCGACGCGCTGCGCGCCGCCGGCATGCGGATCGAGCTGTTCGCGGTCGACGTCGCCGACGGCGCCGCGGTCGAGCGCATGCTCGCGACGGTGCGGCGCGCGATGCCGGCGCTGCGCGGCGTGGTCCACGCCGCGGGCGTGCTCGACGACGCGACGCTCGCGCAGCTGACCCCGGCGCAGCTGACCCGCGTGCTCGCGCCCAAGGTCGACGGCTCGCGCCACCTCGACGCCGCGACCCGCGGCGACGCGCTCGACCTGTTCGTGATGTTCTCGTCGGCGGCCGCGCTGGTCGGCAACGCCGGTCAGGCCGCCTACGCCGCCGCCAACGCCTACATGGATGCGCTCGCGGTGACCCGGCGCCGCAACGGCCGCGCCGCGCTCAGCGTGCAGTGGGGCCCGTTCGCCGACGTCGGCCTCGCGGCCCAGGACGCCCGCCGCGGCGACCGGCTCGCCGAGCGCGGCATGGCCGGGTTCACCACCGCGCAGGCCTGGCGCGCGCTCGAGGCGATGCTCGCCGGCGACGACGCCGTCGTCGGCTACGTGGCGCTCGACGTCCGCCGCTGGCTCGACGCCTACCCCGAGACCGCCGCCCAGCCGACGTGGCACAACCTGCGCCGCGCGGCGGCCGATGCGCCGGCGACGACCGCCGGCGACGCGTTCCGCAGCGAGCTGGCCGCCAGCGCCGAGTCGGCGCGCCCGGCGCTGGCCGAGGCCAAGATCCGCGAGCTCGCGAGCCGCGTGCTGCGGATGCCGGCCGACGGTATCGATCGCGAGACCCCGTTCAAGGCGCTCGGCCTCGACTCGCTGATGGGCCTCGAGCTACGCAACCGGCTCGAGACCGCGTTCGGCCTGACCCTGTCGCCGACGCTGCTGTGGACCTACGGGACGTCGCGCGCGCTCGCCGGCGCGCTGTGCGACCGCGTCGCCGGCGCCGCGCGCTGACCGCCGCCCGAACCTGGCGAATCTGGGGCATCCAGCGCCCGCGCGAAAAACTCGCTCACAAACCCGGCGTCGGTTCTCTATTCCATGAACCCCCCGAGATCATAATGGTCGTGGGGGATGCGGCCGCGCTCGTGCGTGGTTGCCCCTGGCCTTTTCCAGGAAGTTTTATGGAATCGATCGCAGCCACCCCGTCGCCACTCAGCCGCGCGCTCGACACGATCAACCGGCTCAAGGCCCAGCTCGCGGCGCAGCGCACCGACGCGCCGGTCGCCGTGGTCGGCGTCGGCCTGCGGTTCCCCGGCGGCATCGACACGATCGACGCGTACTGGCAAGCGCTCGCCGAGCGCCGCGATCTGGTCCGCGAGCTGCCGCCAGCGCGGCGCGCGCCGTTCGGCGCGGCGTGGGACGCGGTGCCGCACAAGGCCGGCTTCCTCGACGAGATCACCGGGTTCGACGCCGGGTTCTTCGGGATCTCGCCGCGCGAGGCCCGCGCGATGGACCCGCAGCACCGCCTGCTGCTCGAGGTCGCGTGGGAAGCGCTCGAGCACGCCGCGCTGCCGCCCGATCAGCTGCGCGGCACGCGCACCGGGTTGTACATCGGCATCACCGGTCAGTCGGACTATCGCGACTGGCAGCCGGGCGAGCCCGACGCGTACTGGGCGACCGGCAACGGCCACTGCTTCGCCGCCGGCCGGCTGGCGTATGCCATGGGGTTCCACGGCCCGGCGATCGCGGTCGACACCGCGTGCTCGTCGGGGTTGGTCGCGGTCCACCTCGCGGCCCAGGCGCTGCGCCGCGGCGAGTGCGAGGTCGCGATCGCCGGTGGCGTCAACCTGATCCTGTCGCCGCGCTCGACCCGGCTGATGCAGGAGACCCGCGCGCTGTCGCCCGACGGCCTGTGCCGGACGTTCGACGCGCGGGCCAATGGCTATACCCGCGGCGAGGGCTGCGGCGTGGTCGTGCTCAAGAAGCTCGACGCCGCCCGGCGCGACGGCGACCGGGTGCTCGCGGTGATCCACGGCTCGGCGATCAACCAGGACGGCCGGTCGTCGGGGTTCACCGCGCCCAACGTGCTGGCGCAGATCTCGCTGATCGAGGCGGCGCTCGCCGATGCCAGCGCGACCCCGGCGGATATCGGCCTGGTCGAGGCGCATGGCACGGGCACCTCGCTCGGCGATCCGATCGAGATCGAGGCGATCGCGTGTGCGCTCGGCCGCAAGAATGGCGGCGCGCCGCTGTATGTCGGATCGGCCAAGACCAACCTGGGGCACCTCGAGGCCGCGGCCGGGCTCGCCGGGTTGATCAAGGCGATCGCGTGCTGCGCGCACGGCGCGATCCCGGCGCTGGTGCACTTCGAGACCTTGAACCCGCGGATCGATCTGTCGGGCACCGCGATCGCGATGCCGACGGCGCTGACCGCGTGGCAGCCGGCGATGGGCAAGCTCGCGGGGGTCAGCGCGTTCGGGATCAGCGGGACCAACGCGCACGTCATCGTCGGCCCCGGCGAGCCCCGGCCGGTGGACCGGCCGGTGGACCGAGTGGAGGTGGCCGGGTTCGAGCTGGCGGCTCGGACGCCGTCGGCGCTGCGGGCGATGGCGGCGCGCGACGCCGCGTGGCTCGCGGGCGCGACGGATGATGCGTACGCGGCGTACGCGTATACCGCGACCTACGGCCGCGCCCGGCATGCGGTGCGGGCGTGGGTCGCGGCGGCGGATCGCGGATCGGCGATCGCGGCGCTGCGGCGGATCGCGGACGGTGCGCCGGTGCAGGCGCCGGTGTGTGCGCCGGTGCGGGCGGACGAGGCGCCGGCGATGCCGCGCCAGGTGATCGGCGTGCCGAGCTATCCGTGGGAGCGCGAGCGCCATGCGCCCGAGGCCGCGGTGGCGTCGCCGATCGCGGAGGCCGCGGTGGCGAACCCCGCCGCGATCATCGCGGCCGATGATGCGATGACCCGGGTCCGCGGCCACGTCGCCGCGATGCTGGGCTACGCCAGCGCGGCCGGCGTCGATGACGACGCCAGCCTGTTCGATCTCGGCATGGACTCGCTGATGGCGGTCGACCTGGCGCACGCGCTGTCGGTGGCGTTCGGCAAGCAGATCTCGCTCGACCGCGTGTTCGAGCACGCGTCGGTCCGCGCGCTGACCGCGCTGGTCGACGATGACCCCGCCGAGATCGCGCCCGCCGAGATCGCGTCCGCCGAGATCGCGTCGATCGTCGAGGCGCCGGTCGTGGACATCACGCCGCGCCTGGCATCGGTCCCGGCCGCGCGCCGGGTCGGGTTCCTGTTCTCGTGCCAGGGCGGCCAGCACTTCGGCATGGGCCGCGAGCTGTACGACACCGAGCCGGTGTTCCGCGACTACCTCGACCGCTGCGACCGCATCCTCGCGCCGCTGCTCGGCGGCTCGCTGGTCGATGTCATGTTGCGCGGCGATGACCCCGACGCGATCCACGAGACCCGCGTCACCCAGCCGGCGCTGGTCGCGCTCGAGCTCGCGCTCGCCGAGCTGTGGCGCGCGCGCGGCGTCGAGGCCGCGGCGGTGATCGGCCACAGCCTGGGCGAGGTCGCCGCCGCGATCTACGCCGGCGTGCTCGAGCTCGACGCCGGCCTGACCCTGGTCGCGCATCGCGCGCGGCTGATGCAGTCGACCGCGCCGGGCGCGATGCTGGCGGTGTCGGCGACGCTCGCCGAGGTCACCGCGCAGCTCGCCGGCACGGCGCTCGATGTCGCCGCGATCAACGGCCCGGCGGCGATCGTCGTCAGCGGCGACCGCGCCGAGGTCGACGCCCTGGCCGCTCGGCTCGCCGCGCTCGGCATCCAGGCCCGCGCGGTGGCGGTCACCATCGCGTCGCACTCGCGGCTGATGGCGCCGATCGCCGACGACTTTCGCGCGGCGATCGCCGGCTTCAGCTACACGGCGCCCCGCATGCCGATCATTGGCAATCTCGCCGCCAACCTCGCAGGCAATCTCGCCGCCAACCTCGCCGGCAACCTCGCCGGCAACCTCGCCGCCAACCTCGCCGGCAACCTCGCCGGCCGCACGCACGACGCCGACTACTGGTGCCGCCACCTGGTCGAGCCCGTGCGGTTCACCGACGGCCTGGCCGCGCTCGCCGGCCTCGGCTGCGACGCCTACCTCGAGCTCGGCCCCGGCGCCGCGCTACTCAAGCTCGCCGCGACCGCGGGCCGGATGCCGCCGGGCGGCGGCGCGCCGTCGCTCAAGCGCGGCACCAGCGACCGCGCGGCGATCGAGGCCGCGGCCGCCATCGTCGGTGGCCTCGCCCCCATCACCCAGCTGCGCCCGCGCCCGGCGCCGATCAGCCTGCAGTTCACCGCGGAGGCCGCGTAGTCATGCCGCCGGCCATCGACCGCTTCGTCCGGCCGCGCCCGGTCGCGCGGCCCGCGCTGCGCGTGATCGTGTTCCACCACGCCGGCGGCGCCGCCGCGATGTACCACGGCATGGCCGCCGCGCTGCCCGCCGACTGGGAGCTGCTCGTGCTCGATCTACCGGGCCGCGGCAAGCGCAGCGGCGAGCCGCTGGTCGACGAGTTGCCCGGCTTGCTGCCGCGCGTCGTCGCCGACGTGTTGCCGGTGACCGATGTGCCGTTCGCGGTGTTCGGCCACAGCCTCGGCGCGATCCTCGCCGCCGAGGTCGCGCGTGCGCTCGAGCAGCGCGGCATTGCTCCGGTGTGGGTCGGGATCTCCGGCCGGGTCGCGCCGAGCCAGCCGTTCCCGCGGCTCAGCGCGATGGACGACAGCTCGCTGCTGGCACAGCTGGCACAGCTCGGCGGCACGCCGGTGCGCGCGCTCGACAACCCCGAGCTCCGCGCCCGCCTGTTGCGCGTCGTCCGCGCCGACATCGCGCTGCTCGAGACCTACGCCCCGGCGGCCGATCGCGCGCCGATCGCCAGCCCGGTCACGCTGTTCGCCGGCACCAGCGACCCCTGGGCCGCGCCCGCGGCGATGGCGCCATGGGCCGACGAGACCTCGGGCCGCTGCCACACGCGGTTGTATCCCGGCGGCCACTTCTTCTTGCTCGAAGCCGGGCTCGCGGCGTTCACCCGTGATCTCGCCGCCGAGATCCAGCACGCCCGCCACGGCGCGCTGGCCGCGTGACCCGGCCCGAGCCTGCGAGGCCGATCTGCGATCACGGAGCCGGCGGCGGGGGCGGCGGCGGCGGCTGGCTCGCCAGCACGCCGCGCAGCCAGTCCTTGGCCGCGGCGTCGTAGGGCTTGGCGACGCCGTTGACCGCGTAGACCACCGAGCTGCCCTGGGCCTGCAGGGTCTTGGTCGTCGTGTGCGACTTGTCGCTGACGAACAGCGTGCCGGTGCCGTGCAGATCGAAGATCTGATCGGAGTCGAGATCGAAGGTCACGTTGCCCGTGGTCTGGACCGAGATCTGGTCGGCGCTCGACTCGGTGCTGGCGTCGGGCGACGCCATCGCGGTCGCGGCGGGAACGACCATCGCGGTCGCGGTGAACAGCAGGGATAGTAGCTTCATCAGGTCCTCTTTCTTCGTGGTTCGTTACGCGACGCGGAGCGTGTGCTCCGAGCGGATCAGGCCGCTCAACATCGCCTGCAGGGACTGGGGTTTGGAAAACGCCGGGGGCGAGCCGAGCCGCGCGTGGGTCGCGGCGGCGACGCGCAGGTCGAACGCGTGGCGCTCGGCGTCCCAGCGCGGCGGCTCGTCCTCGAGGAACACGTGCAACAGCTCCATGTACGGGTCGCGCGGCGCGGCCTGGAACGCGGCCATCCACGCCGCGCCCGACGTGCGGCGCACCGGCCAGCCGATCGCGGCGAACGCGGCCTCGATGTCGGTCATCGAGATCACCTGCTCGCGGTGCGCGAGGTTGTAGGCGCGGCCGAACGCGTCGGGCCGGGTCGCGAGCGCCCACACATCGCTGGCGAGCAGATCGACCGGCGTGACCGCGATCCGGGTCTCGCCGACCGGCATCTTGCGCAGCCGCGCGAAGCCGCGCAGGTGGAGCTCGAGCCAGCCGCGCAGGTTGCTGGCGCCGTGCCAGCCGCCGCCGACGTAGCCCAGGCGGTAGATCGCGACGGGGAAGCCGCGGTCGGCGGCTTGCTCCATCAGCCGATCCGACGCCCACTTGGAGAGCGTGTAGCCGGGCGCGTCCGGGCCGGGGCCCGCGAGGTGGCGCGCGCCAGCATCGGCCGGGCCGTGGTAGCCCGACCAGTAGCCCATCGACGAGATGTGGTGGATGCGCTTCTGCGCGGTGGTCGCGGACAGCCGCAGCACCTCGTCGATCGCGTGGACGTTGGGCCGGCGGAACAGCCGGTACGGCGCGACGTGGTTGACCAGCGCGGCGACGTGGAAGATCTCGCCGATATCGGCGGCGAGCTCGTCCCACTGCCGGGTGGCGATGCCGAGCCGCGGCCGGGACAGATCGCCGAGCACGGGCACGACCCGCGCGGCCCACGCCGGCGGCAGCTCGCCGATCGCGCGCAGGCCGTCGAGCAAGCGGCGGTGGGCGTCGACCGTGCTGCGCGCCCGGACGTGGCAGTAGACCCGCGCGGCCGTGTGCTCGAGGATCCGGCGCAGCAGCTCGGTGCCGACGAAGCCGCTGGCGCCGGTCAGGAACACGTCGCGGCCGCGCGCCGTCACCGGGTGCGGGACGTGCTCGGCGGCGAGCGTGGCGTCGTCGAGCAACAGCTCGGCCGTGACGTCGGCGATCGGCGGCACGGGTGGCGTCGGCGGCGTCGGTGGCGTCGGTGGTACAGGCATCGGCCACCGCGTCGGAGGCGGCGCGGGTGGGGTCGGTGGGCGAGGTGGGAGGAACATGCAGGCTCCTTGCGTGGAACTGCGGCGAGGGTCCGCGGTGGTTCGCGATGACTACTTGTGAGGGGGCGGGGGCGGCGTCGGGGTCACGGGCCGGGCCTTGATCACGCCGCGCAGCCACTGCTTGCCGGCGGCGTCGAACGGACGGACCGAGCCGTTGACCTTCCACACCACGGCGTCGCGCTGCGCGGTCAGCTCGCGCTGCTCCTTGCCGGTGTGCTCGGTCACGCGCAGCGTGCCGTCGCCGTGCAGGTCGTACAGCGCATCGGTGCCGGCGTCGAGCGTGACGTTGCCGGTGGTCGAGATCTCGATCTCGCTCGCGCCGTTCTTGTAGCTCCAGTGCGAGCCGTCGGCGGCGGGCGCACCGGGGGTCGGCGGCGTGGGCGGTGAGAACGGCGTGGGGGCCGAGGCGGCGAACAGAGGGAACAACAATGACAGCGGGTTCATGGGGTGTCCTGGAGAGTTGGAGCGAGAGTTGGAGCGAGCGCTGGGGCGAGCGCTGGAGCGAGAGCTGGAGCGAGCGCTGGGGCGAGCGCTGGGGCGGGAGCTGGGGCGAGCGCCTGCAGCTGCAGGTCGCGGAAGGTCTTGCCGACGAGGGTCTGGTCCGACGGACCGAAGCCAAACGGGGTCTCGATCAGCGCGGCGGGGCGCGGCGGGGCCGGCGCTCCGGCGAGGCCGTGGTACTGGTCGACGACCCGCAGGCTGATCGCCGCGCTGGCGTCGACGTCGAGCGCGAGCTCGAAGCCCGTGTGCGGCGCGCCGGTGTAGCGCACCGCCCAGCGCGCGGTCGCCGACACCTGCTGATGCTCGAACCGCTGGCCGGCGACGGTCGCGGCGCGGACCTGCGCCGCCGACGCCAGGTACACCAGCGTGGTCTCGGCCAGGCCGCGGACCCGCACCACGAGGTGGCGGACGTCGCGCTCGACCATGTTGCCGACCACGGTGACGCTCGGCGCGGCCAGATCGACCGAGCCCGCGGGCGCCTGGTAGAACGTCCAGTTGGTGAACGGGAAGAACCCGTCGTGCGCGGTGCGATGCGCGGCGTCGCCGATCAGCTGCGCGGTCCAGGCGTCGCCGGGCTGCTGATCGGTGATCCACGCCGCGCGCTGGCTATCGGCGTCGAGCGCGTAGGCGATGCTGTCGCTCGACGGCTGGGCCGGCGTCGCGCCGGTCGTGCGCAGGCCGAGCCCGAGCATGACCCCAGCGACGCCGAGCACGGCGAGCGGTGCGCGCCAGCCCCAGCCGTCGGTGATCGCGAGCACCACGGGCAGCGCGCAGCCGATCAGGACGAGCGCGACGCCGACCAGTACGGCGATCTGGCCGAGCCCGAGCAACGCGAACACCAGCCGCAGCCACGGCGCGATCAGCCACAGCGGGATCGCCGCGCCGGCGATCAGCCAGGCGGTCCGGACGCCGGACAAAGCGGTGTTGGGCTGCGTGGTCGCCAGCACGGCGCCGCCGATCAGCGCGCCGGCGGCGGGCCACACCACGAGGTACGCCGCGCCCGGCGCGATCGCGAGGATCACCGCGGCCAGCGCGATCATCACACCCAGCGCGCCCAGCGCCAGCTCGGCGACCCGCGCCCAGCGCGCCGCGATGCGCAACCCGGTCAACGTCCCGGCCAGCGCCAGGCCGATCACGCCCAGCGCGATCCAGTGGTCGCCGACCAGGCCGCCGGTCGGCAACGCCGGCATCACGCTCGGCCCGATCTGCGCCCACACGCCGCGCGCGATCAGCGGCCCGGCGAACATCGCCACCACCATGGCCAGCCCGCCGAGCGCCAGGCCGCGCAGCCGCAGCCGGCCGCGCCTGCGACCGCGCGCCACGACCACGAGCGCGGCGAGCGCGATCACCGCCAGCGCGATCGGATCGGCGATCCGCGGATACCAGATCATGTGACCCCGCGCGACGTGGAACCACGTCGCATCCGACGTGTCGCGAAGCTCCAGCGCGCCGCCCGCGAAGTGCCGCGCCAGCGCCAGCGCGTTGTCGCCCTGCTGCTGCAGGCTCGCCGGATCGAGCGCGTCGACCGTGTCGCGCTGCGAGTGGTACCCGGCATAGTGATCGAAGTACGCGAAGTTCATCCCGGGGATCCCGGCGTGCATCAGCGCGGTCAGATCGGTGTCGTTGGGCAGCCGGCGATACAGCTCGTCGAACACCGAGCTCGCCATCGGCCACGGCGCGGCCTCGCCCAGCTCGCGCGCCAATCCGGGGCTGGTGGCCTGGAACATGAACGCCGGACCGCCGGTGCCGCGGGCCTCGAAGTTGAGGGCGATCGCGACGTCCTTGGCGTCGGCGCTGCCGGCAAACGCCCGCGCGCCGAGCAGGCCGAGCTCCTCGCCGTCGGAGAACACCACGATCACGTCGTGCGCCAGCGGCGGACCGGCCACGAGCGCGCGCGTGCTCTCGAGCAGCACGCCGACCGCATGGCCGTCGTCGCTCGCGCCCGGGCCGGTCGGCACCGAGTCGTAGTGGCCGATCAACAGCACCGCGCGGCGATCGCGCCCGGGCAGCCGCGCCACGATGTTCTCGACGTCGGTCATGCCGAGCTGCGCGTCGGTGTCGTGATCGGCGACGCTGGCGCGCTGGATCACCGGCGCCACGCCCAGCGCCTCGAGCTGGCCGACGATGTAGTCGCGCACGGCGGCGTGCTCGGCCGAGCCCACCGCGTGCGGCGCGCGCGCGACCTGGCGGACATGCGCCAGCGCGCGGCCGGCGGAGAACTCGGTCATCGGCGCGTCGGGCCGCGGCGCGGGCGGCGCGAGCTGGCCGAGCGCCAGCACCGGCAGCACGCACACGCAGACCAGCGCGATCAGTCGCAACATTCTTGAACCCGTCATGACGTTGGTCATCGGAACATCCAGCTCAGCTTGAGCTGCACGACATCATCGGCCGGCGCGTGCAGCAGCGCGGGCAGGGACTGACGGCTGAGCGTCGCGTCGCGGTAGAACACCTGATTGTCGAACGCGCCGTGGGTGTACACGAAGTACAGCGTCGACCCGGGCAGCACCTCCCAGCGCAGCACGCCGTTCACGTTCCAGTCGTTGTCGGCGAAGCTGGTCGTGGTCGCCATCGCGCCCGGCGCCAGGGTGTCGTCGTTGACGTAGTGCTCGAGGTCGCGATAGCTCCAGCTCGCGAGCAGCAGCTGGGTGTAGGCCTGCAACGTCAGCTTCGGCGTGAACGCGTACGACGCGCGCACGATCTGGCTGAGCTGGCGCAGCTTGCGGATGCCGACGATCGGCATGTCGCCCTGGGTCTCGAGCCAGTGCTGCTCGCCCTCGGCGTCGAGCAGGTCGGTGACCAGGTCGAGCTGGAGCTGCGGCGACGGCCGCACGGTCTGCGACACCGTCGCGGTGTAGGTCGGGCCGCCGGCGTAGTGGCTGGCCGACAGATCGAGCGACCCGGTCCACGCCCCGGCGCGCGAGCTGGCGAACCCGGCCGTGATGTACGGCTCGTTGCCGTGGTGCAGGTACTTCTTCACCGGATCGTAGTAGGTCCGCAGCTCGCGGTCGTCGTAGTACGGCAAGGTGTTGCCGCCGCCGACGTACGCGGTCCAGTCGTTGGTGAACCCGGTCGAGATCCGGCTGTCGACGTTCTTGTTGAACGCGCGCCCGGCCTGGTCCTGGGCATAGGTGCCGCTGGTATAGAAGCTCCAGTTGCGCAGCGCGCCGAACGTCTGGTCCCACTGCCGGCCGGTCTCGATCCGGCCGGTGCGCTGGTCGGCGCGATCGAGGTAGCCCAGGTCGTTGGGGTCGTAGGTCCGGCCGGCGTCGGTCCCGCTGCCGCTGACGTACCAGCCCGCGTCCCAGCGCTTGATCGCCTTGGCGGTGGCGTACAGGCCGGTGCCTTCGGCCGCGTCGTTGATCGCGCTGAGCGACGACAGGCCGTCGGCCTGCGCGCTGCCATCGTTCGACTTCCACGTGCCGTCGACCGCGCCGACATAGGCCCGGCGGTTCGCGCCATCGTCCCCCCGATCGGTGCCGCGCTCGGCGTACATGCTCGAGAACGCGCCGAGGTAGCTGCCGTGGTCGCCGATCTGCTGCAGCACGCGGGCGACCGCGCTGTCGGTGGTCGCGGCCAGCGGCCGGGTCACGACGCTGCCGTCCGCCTGCCGGACCTGGGCGTACGCGGCCTCGGTCTCGGCGGCGAGCAGGCCGACGTTGAGCCCGCCGTCGTACTTGCCGGTCAGCTTGCCAGCGCCGAGGATGTCGAGCGCGAGCGGGCGCTCGACGATCGATTCGCCGGCGGCCAGGGTGGGCGACGGCGCGGTGGTGCCGATCCGCCGGCTGTAGAACAGCTGCGGGCCGTTGACCGCGAACAGCTCGCTGCCCTCGAGGAAGAACGTGCGCTTCTCGGGCAGGAAGGTCTCGACCGTCGACAGGTTGAGGATCACCTGGTCGACCTCGGTCTGGCCGAAGTCGGGCAGGAAGCTGACGTCGAGCAGGGTCGACGAGCCGAGCCCGAGGTGAGCGTCGATCCCGGCGCGGTAGTTGAAGCCGCGGTCGTCGAAGCTCTGCGAGGTCGCGAGCTTGCTGCCGAGCGTGACGTACGGCGTGATCTCGCGCCGGGCCTGGGGCTTGAGCTCGGACAGCCCGGTCAGCGACGGGAAGCTGCTGACGAACGCGTTCTCGCTGCGCGCGACCACGTGCCAGCGCGAGGTCTCCTGCGGCTCCTGATCGACGCGCACGAAGTTGACGCCCCACTGCTGCTCGCCGTCGACCGACTGGATGCGCAACAGCGCCATCGGGATCCGCAGCTCGGCGGTCCAGCCGTCGGCGTCGACCGCGACGCTCGAGTCCCACAGCGCGTCCCAGGTGTCGTCGGTGTTGGTGTCGGCGTACATCAGCACGTCGCGCTGGACGCCGGCGGCGTTGACCCGGAACTCGTGGGCGGTGCGGCGGTCGTGCAGCGAGTCGAGCGCGACGCCGAACCAGTCGCTGGCGCTGTCCTGATCGCGGCGGTGGACCAGGCCGGTGACCCGGCCGGCGGCGGCGGGGTGCAGCATGCGCGCGCCGACGTAGAGGTACTGATCGTCGTACAGCACGCGGACCTGGGTCGCCAGGGTCGCGGGCTGGCCGTAGCGCGGCGCCTCTTGCGTGAACGCGCCGGTCGGGGCCGCGTCGTTCCAGCTGGCCTCGTCGAGCTTGCCGTCGAGCTGGATCGCGCCGGTCGCGCGGTGCGCGGCGAGCACGGCGCGCGGCGGGATCAGCGGTGCGGCGGCGCCCGCGGCGGCCGCGGCCGGCACCGAGTTGGCCAGCGGCAGCAGGTCGCCGGCCGACGGCGCCTCGGCCGGCGGGTCGACGGTCTTGGCGAGCGCGGTGCTGCCGATCAACAGGACGGAGATCAACGCAAGGCGGGTCATGCCAGTGCCTCTGCCGGTGCCGAGGGTTGCTTGTCGTCGATCACCACCGCGAGCTCCTGCTCGACGTGGCGGATCCGCGGGTGGAGGTAGGCCAGCGCGGCGGCGGTGATGCTGAGCAGACCCATGACCACGAACAGAAGGCCGATGCCGCGATCCGGGCCGGTGCCGAGCACGCGGCCGACCAGCGTGCCGTCGAGCCCGCCGCCGGCGACCAGCAGCGGCCGGAACACGCGGTCGGCGAGCGGGCCGGCGAGCGCGAACGCGAGCGGGGTCGCCGCGGTGCTCACGGTATTGCGCACCGCGCTGATCCGGCCCTGCATGTGGTGCGGCACGCGGGTCTGCCACAGCGCCTGCTGCGTGCTGCCGAGCAGCGGGAACACGAACATGTAGCCGGCGGCGCCGGCCATGATCAGCGGGATGATCGGCGAGATCCCGACGGCGATCGCGAGCACGCCTTGGACCGCGACCATCGCGAAGAAGAACCGGACGCGGCGCTTGGGCCCGGCCCACGCGCTCATCAATAGGCCGCCGGCGAGCATGCCCGACGCGGCGATCGTCGACGACCAGCCGAGCAGCGCGACCGAGCCGGCGCCGAGCACGAGCGGCGTGAACAGGACCTCGACGATGCCGAACAGGAAGTTGGACAGCGCGCTGAACCCGAGCAGGCCGACCAGCCCGGGGCGGCGATAGACGAACGCCCAGCCCTCGGCGATGTCGCCGGTCAGCGACGGCTTGCGGTCGCGCGCCGGCGGCATGATCCGCGGGATCCGGATGATCAGCAGGATCGCGAGGAACACGAAGAAGCTGACCGCGTCGACGATCAGGATGCCGGGCAGGCCGATCGCGACCATCAGGGTGCCGGCGAGCAGCGGCGCGAGCACGCTGCTCGCGGTCTCGCCGGTGAACATCAGGCCGTTGGCGCGCGACAGCCGGTCGGGTGGCGTGATCTGGACGATGATGCCGTTCATCGCCGGCCAGCGGAACGAGTTGAACACCGCGCCGCTGACGGTGATCAGGTAGATGTGCCAGACCTCGAGCCGGCCGAGCAGCAGCAAGGTCGCGAGCGCGATGGTGTTGAGCGCCATGCCGAAGTCGGCGGCGAACAGCATGCGCTTGCGATCCCAGCGGTCGGCGATCGCGCCCGAGACCTGGCCGATCACCAGGCCGGTGACGACCATGAACAGCGAGTTCATCGCGAACTGGGTCGCCGAGCCGGTGCGCTGGTAGATCCAGACGCTGAGCCCGAAGCCGGTCAGCGCCGAGCACACCATCGATTGCAGCTGGCCGATCCACAGGGTGAGGAACGTGCGCATGCGCGGGTCATGGATCAGGGAGGGTGGGTTCGACATGGTGGGCCTCAGGACCGGATGGCAATGGACAGGGTCGAGCGGATCGCGTCCGCGAGCTCGGGCGCGTGGAGCTGGAGCAGGCTGTAGTGGTCGCCGGGCACGTCGCACACGGCGAGCGCGGGCGTGCGGCCGGCCCAGCCGTGGTCGGGGTCGCCGGCGCCGCGTGGGTTGTCGCGGGCCTTGAACAGCGTGATCGGCGCGCGGATCGCGCCCGGCGTGTGGTCGCGGAGCGCGTCGAGGTTGGCCTGGAACACGGCGAACCGGCGGGTCAGCGCGACCAGATCGGTGGTCGGCGGCACGAGCTGCGCGGCGCGCGCGGCGGTAAGGGCGTGGCCGAGCGCGGCCGCGAGCGCTGCGCCGGGATCGACCCCGGCGAGCAGGTCGTGGCGGTTGCCGGCGAGATCGTCGAGGAACCAGCGCAGGCACTGCGCGTCGCTCGGCGCGGCGTCGGTGCCCCAGTCGGCCCAGCTGTCGAACGCCAGGACGTGCGCGACGGTGTCGCCGGCGGCCTCGAGCTGGCGGGCGAGCTCGAACGCGACCGCGCCACCGAACGACCAGCCGGCGAGCAGGTAGGGGCCGCGCGGCGCGATCGCGCGGATCGCGGCGAGGTAGCGCGCGGCCATCGCCGGTACGGAGCGATCGGGGTCGGCGGTGAAGCCGTGGGCGCGCAGGCCGTAGACCGGCTGGCCGAGCTGGCGGGCGAGCTCGGCGTAGCACAGCACGTCGCCGCCGATCGGGTGGATCATGAAGATCGCGGGCTGCGATCCGGACGTCGCGATCGGCACCAGGCACGACGGCGCGCGGTCGGGCGCGACGTCGCGCAGCGCGGCGGCCAGCGCCTCGAGCGTCTGGTGCTGGAACAGCGCGACCACCGGCAGCTTGCGGCCGAGCTCGGCTTCGATCGCCGAGATCAGCGCGATCGCGTGGAACGAGTGGCCGCCGAGCGCGAAGAAGTTGTCGGTCGCGCCGGCCGGGCAGCCGAGGCCGAGGATGGTCTGCCACAGCCGGGCGAGCGCGAGCTCGAGCTCGTCGCGCGGCGCGACCCGCGCGGCGGGATCGCCAGGTGCGAGATCGAGGGCGGCGAGCGCGCGGCGGTCGATCTTGCCGTGCGACGTGATCGGCCAGGCGGCGAGCGCGGCGATCCGCGCCGGGACCATCGGCCCGGGCAGGCGCTGGGTGAGGTAGCCGCGCAGCGCGGTGGGGTCGACGGTCGATCCGGGCTGCGCCACGACGAAGCCGACGAGCGCCAGATCGCGTGGCGCGTGGGCCGGCGCGAGGCACAGCACGACGGCGTCGCGCACGCCGGGGTGGGCGGCGAGCGCGGCCTCGATCTCGCCGAGCTCGATGCGATAGCCGCGCAGCTTGACCTGGTGATCGGTGCGGCCGAGGAACGCGAGGTTGCCGTCGTGGCCGAGCCGCACCAGGTCGCCGGTGCGGTACAGCCGGCCGGCGCCGAACGGGTTGGCGACGAACCGCTCGGCGGTCAGCGCGGGGCGATGGAGGTAGCCGCGCGCCAGGCACGCGCCGCCGAGGTAGAGCTCGCCGGGCAGGCCGGCCGGCACCGGGCGGCGATGGGCGTCGAGCACGTACGCGTCGATGCCGGGCAGCGGCAGGCCGATCGGCACGCGATGGATCGGCGCGGCGTCATCGGGCCGCACGACCCAGAACGTCGCCGAGATCGTGGTCTCGGTCGGGCCGTAGGCGTTGATCAAGGTCGGGCGGCCGGGCAGCGCGCACCACGCGGTCAGCGCCTCGAGCGGCACGGCTTCGCCACCGACGATGACCAGCCGGATGCCGGCCGGGAACGCCTGGCCGCGCGCGGTCAGCTGCGAGGTCAGGTACGCCCAGAACGCGACCGGCAGGTCGAGCACGGTGAGCCGGTGGCGCGCGCAGGCGTCGAGCACGGCGTCGAGCGAGGTGTGGAGCTCGGGATCGCGCAGCACGAGCGCGGCGCCGGACGTCAGGGCGCCGAAGATCTCCTCGGTGGCGACGTCGAAGGTCGGCGCGGTGAACTGCAGCACGCGGTCGGCGGCGGTGAGCGCGAAGTCGTCGCGCACGGTCGCGAGGTAGCCGGCGAGCGCGCGGTGCTCGATCTGCACGCCCTTGGGCGCGCCGGTCGAGCCCGACGTGTAGATGACGTAGGCGAGGTGCGCGGGCTGGACGTCGGCGAGCAGCTCGATCGGCTCGCCATCGGCGCCGGGCGATACGATCGTGCGGTCACCGAGCACGGGCGCGATCGCCTCGCGGGTGATCGCGACCCGCGCGCCGGCGTCGTCGAGCATGAACCGCAGGCGCTCGGCGGGGTGCGCCGGATCGAGCGGCAGGTAGGCACCGCCGGCGTAGAGCACGGCGACCAGCGCGACGATCAGCTCGGGCGAGCGCTCGAGGCACACGCCGACGATCGCGTCGGGGCCGACGCCGTGATCGCGCAGCACGCGCGCGAGCCGGCGCGCCCGCAGATCGAGCTCGCGATAGCTCAGGGTAGCGCCATCGGGCGTGACGATCGCCGTCGCGTCCGGCGTCCGCGCGGCATGCTCGGCGATCGCGACGTGGGCGCAGCGCGTGACCGAGGGAGCGATCGAGGGAGCGATCGAGGGAGCGACCGAGGGCGCGGTCGAGGGCGCGATCACGCCCGGCCGGCGGATCACCTGGACGTCGTGATCGAGCACCAGCTCCGACAGCTTGCGGTCGGGCGCCGCGATCGCCGCGCGCAGCACCGCCTCGAAGTGGCGGATCATCCGCGCGATGGTCTCGGGCGCGAACCGCGACGTGTCGTACTCGAACGAACCGCACCAGCCGTGGTCATCTTCCATGCCCAGGCTGAGCTCGAACTGCGCGGCCTTGCGCTCGGCGTGGACCTCGAGGCCGCGGGTGATGCCCTCGGTCGCAGCGCTGGCCGCACCACCGCGCACCGCCTGGAAGTTCTTGACACTGAACATCACCTGGAACAGCGGCGCGCGGCCGAGCTGGCGCGCGGGCTTGAGCTCCTCGACCAGCTGCTCGAACGGCATCGCCTGATGCGCGAACGCGCCGAGCGTGGTCTCGCGCACCCGCGCCAGGTGCGACGCGAACGTAGGATCGTCGCCGAGGTCGGCGCCGATCACGAGCGTGTTGACGAAGAACCCGATCAGCGGCTCGAGCTCGGGCTCGGTGCGGCCGGCGATCGGCGTACCGACGGCGAACCGGTCCTGCCCGGCGTAGCGCGCGAGCAGCGCCTGGAACCCCGCCAGCAGCAGCATGAACATGGTCACGTTGCGGCGGCGCGCGAACCCGACCAGCTCGGCGCTCAGCGCATCGGGCAGCCGGAAGCACGCGCTGGCACCGCCGGCGGCGCCGGGGTCGGTCGGCAGCTCGAGGGTAGGAACCGCGGTCAGCTGGGTGCGCCAGTAGTCGAGCAGCGCCGCGTAGCGCGGCCCCGACAGCTCCGCGCGCTGGGCGCGGGCGTAGTCGGCGTACTGCATCGCCAGCGGCGGCAGGCTCGCCGGCGTGCCGGTCAGCCGCGCGCGGTACAGCTCGGCCAGCTCGGCCAGCACCACGCCGCGCGACCAGCCGTCGAACACGATGTGGTGCACGGCGAGCACGACCACCAGCTCGTGCGGCTGCAGCACCAAGACCTGCACGCGCAGCAGCGGGCCGCGCGCGAGATCGAACGCCGTGTCGGCCTCGCGGGTCGTGATCCGCAGCGCCTCGACCTCGCGGGCCTCGGGCTCGAGGTCGCGCAGGTCGCTGACCGCGAACGGCGGGTCGAGCTCGGCCGCGACCTGCTGGCGTGGCTCGCCCGCCGCGACGACAAAGGTCGTGCGCAGCACCTCATGGCGGCGGACCAGCGCGCGCACGCAGTCGTGCAGCACGTCGACCCGGAACGGCTGCGGGCCGTGCAGCCGGATCCCCTCGACGATGTTGTACGCCGTCGATCCGGGCTCGAGCTGGTCGAGGAACCACAGCCGGCGCTGCGCGAACGACAGCACCGACGAGGTGGCCCGCGACGGCGCGACCGGCGCAACCGGCGCCGCGGCCCGCTCGGCGAGCTTGCGGCGCAGCAGCGCTTGCTTCTCGGGCGACAGCCCGGCGAGGCGTTGTGCGGTGGTCGTCATGGATTCCCTGAGCGGGGGGCGCTCAAGGAATAGAGACAGCACCCGGCGGTTGTGAGTCGATATTCGACCGCCGCTGGCAGTCCCAGATTGCCGAGTTATTTCATCTATCTACACAGGAACGCGTTGACCTTCGGTCAACGGCCCCTGTTCCGCTTCGATGGAGAGGCGCGCGGCGCCCGGGATTTCGGCCGCACGTCACGACGTTCGCCTTCAAGCAGCTTCGCGCTCGCAGCAAGGTCATCGAGGTAGCGCTCGGCCCCTTTCGCCTCGGCTTCGACGCGCCGCTGGTCGGCGAACGCGGTGTACTGCGCCTCAGCCCAGTCGAGCGCCTCCTCGTGCGACACGCCGCCCGCACCAGCGAGCACGGGCAGCTCGTTGTCGGCGAGGAACTTGTCGAGCACCGTGATCCAGTCGGCCATCTTGATGTCCTTGCGACGCTGCGCGCGGAACTCGGCCTGGTCGAGGAACATCACCGTGATCCTGTTGAGCGTGTCGATCTCACCCTCGTCGAGGTAGTTCTTCGCGGTGCCGACGTCGCGCTTCAGCACGCGCCCGCCGCTCCAACTCGTGAGCCCCATGTTCGGCTTGTCGGCGTCGGCGCGACGCCGGACGATCTCGGCGGCGGTGAGCCCGGTCGCGGCGTAGTGCATCTTGTTCTGCATGAACGCGAAGAACCGCAGCGTCTCCTGCTCGCCCTCGGCGTAGTCCGACGCGAGCGCGAAGATCTCCCGGATGCGCTGGTAGACCCGCGCTTCGCTCGCGCGGATCTCGCGGATGCGCGCGAGCAGCTCGTCGAAGTAATCGGCGCCGCTCGGCCGCTTCAGGCGCTCGTCGTCCAGCGTGAACCCCTTGACCACGTATTCTTCGAGCCGCGTCGTCGCCCACTGCCGGAACTGCGTGCCGCGCGGCGACCGCACGCGGTAGCCAACCGCGAGCACCACCGGCAGCGAGTAGTGGTCGACCGTCCGAGAAATCGAGCGATTTCCTTCGGTTCGAACTATTAGGAATTTCCGAACAGTTGCCTCGGGCGCCAGTTCCTCCTCCTCAAAGATGTTGTGCAGGTGCTCGCTGACCGTCGGCACCGATACCTGATACAGGTCTGCCAGCTGCCGCTGGGTGAGCCACACCGTATCCTCGACGAGCCGGACGTGGATGCGCGTGATTCCGTCATCGGTCTGGTAGAGCACAAGCTCCGATGTGTCGCTCGAAGCGGTCATCGGCCCCTCGTCGGGGCAATTGGGAAGGCGAAGAGGGTTTCGGACTCGGCCTGGGCGATGATCGAGTGGAGCGTCGTCATGGCGGTTGCACTGACCTCAGCTCGTCACGGACGAAGGCCCAAAGTTGCCGAATCCCTGGCTCGTTCGTCGGATCGCGGAGCTGCATATCGCGAAGACGCCGCGCGCTGCGCGCTCCTTGGCGCTCCCCCAGTCGATCTGAAGCGCCGAGCGCGTTGTCAACAGCGAAGCCGGGATGGACCAGAGCGGCCACATGAAGGTCATGTCATCGCCACGACCAACGACTCCGGTGGTGATGATCCTCGTGCCGCGCGGGAAGCTTGGAAGCAACGGCAGGCCGCGAAAAGCGAGCCATTCCAATGGTGCATCCACACGGGTTCCGTCGCTGGTCGGGTTGTTCGCCATCAAGGCCCAGTTGCGATCGGCGCCTGGGTCCCATCGAAGGTTGCTGCCCGGCTTCTCGCCGTGGCCCTTGAACAGCGACGTCTCGACCCACTCTTTGGTCACTGAAGCTCGAATGACCTCCACCGCACCGAGGAACGTCTGCTGCGCTGCCGTGAAGTGGAACGCGGTGGGTTTGGTGTTGCCCTTTCCATCGATCGCGATGTCAGTGCCATAGGCGGCTGCATAGGCGGCTGCTTCATCGCTGCCCGTCAACCAAGCCTTGATGCAGGTCGCGAGGAACTTCTTGAAGTCGTCTGGCGGCGGTTTGAGGTCGGCGACCGGCTGCGGGCCCTGCTTCTTCGTGGCGGCCTTCGTGTACGTGAAGCGCCACGGGGCGTTCGAATCCACCGCGTCACTCGCGTCGGCCGCGATGAGTGTCGCGAGGTCGGACGCGCTCTTGTCGATCCCGTCGACAAAGGCTCGGAACGAGCCGTCCTCGGAGAAGGCGAGCTTCGCGCCGGGAGCGACACGAAGCAGCCCCAGCGCGGCGAGGAAGCCGAGCGGATTTGAGCCGTCCACGCCCACGAGTGGGATCCGGCTCATGGTGATGCCTCCTTCGTCTGCTCCTCCTCGCTGGCGCGGTGATCCGCGAGACGAAGGACGGCCTCTAGCCAGCACAGCTCCTGCCAGCCGTACTTCGCGATGAGTGACCAGAAGCGGTCGGCGAGTGGGGAATCGAGCCGGTGCAGGTCGTTCTTCGAGGTCGTCGCGCCAAAGTCGATCGCTCCGAACCTCTTGCTCGTGTGGTGGGGGAGCGACACATCGACGGGCGCTTCGTCGGTGGCAACGGGCGCGAAGGGGCGACAGTAGCCGTGGTGACTCGCGACTAGATGCAGCACGAGGTCGAGGTCGGGCTCCTTCGTGACGTCGAGCTTCTTCAGACACTCATTCAGCGCCACCAGATGTTCTTTGAGCATCGCGATCGACTGCACTTCGTGACGTGCACCGCGCGGATATCCGCTCTTCTGCTGCGCGAGCCGGTGTGCCACACGCGCGCCGGGTGGCATCGCCGACTTCGCCCACGGCGTCTCGTCCTTGAAGAACTCGATCTCGCTTCCGCCGCGGAGCATGAGTTGGAAGCGCCGGTCAGCCTTGCCGATATCGTGCAGCCATGCGGCGATCGCTACGTGTTCCGTAA